>JBHPCX010000100.1:0-12382 GCA_042573485.1 Thermodesulfobacteriota bacterium
CTTCTAGAATGTGATCAACTCCAAGCACACTGGCTATCTCTTGAATAGTTTTATCTTTGTCTTTAAAGACAAAAGATGATGTTTTTGCTATGACAGTTAATTTCGGTATCTGAGTAAGGCTGTTTAGTATTTCTTCTGATAAGCCAAGGACAAAATAATCCTGTTCAGGATCTGAAGATAAGTTGTCAAATGGAAGGACTGCTATGGATTTTGGTGCTTCTTTTACATCAGAAGTGATAGTTATTTGCTCATTCACAACAGGCCCGGGTTCTGTTTTTATATGTTGGCTTGAATAAAATCTCCAAACGAGTAATGCGGCTATGATAATGATGAGGATAATAGCAATGTTTCTTTTGCGGGATGTTCCTACACCAATCTTTTTTTCTTCAACTACTTTACCAGCAGGGTTAGAAACCATAAGTACTTTATAAACACTTACAGGTTCATCTATATTCTTTACTTCATATTCACCAAGATGCACATATTCATAATTCAACTTTTTCTTAACTTGATCATAAGCTGAACTAGACAGACAAATACCACCAGCATCTGCCAGTGATTCTATTCGGGCGGCTACATTGACACCGTCACCATAAATACGCCCTTCATCCTTTATAATATCACCAAGGTTGACTCCTATCCGGAATTGCATCTTACGGTTATCAGGGAGATCTGCATTTCTAACCTTGAGTTCCTCTTGTATTTCAACAGCACATTGAACAGCATCTCTCACACTTTCAAACTCTGCTAGCAAATTGTCTCCAGGAGAGTCCACAACTTGACCATGGTATCTTTCTATAAGGGAGGACATTAAATTACGGTAGGAAGTAAGAGTTCGGACAGTACTATCCTCATCCTCTCCCATGAGGCGGGAGTATCCTTCAACATCAGCACTTAGAATAGCTGTAAGTTTTCTTTTGAAGTCTTCTGTCATATGGTCAACCTTCTAATACTTATCGTAGTCAACAGTTTTTCGTTACTGTTAGAGGTTTAAAAAACTCCATGTTATCAACACCTAATCACACACAAAATCATCATCGCCAACTGGATGGCACAAATCAGGCCATATACCCGTTCCTCGCCAGTAATCCACGTAACCATTCTCTTGTAACCACTTCTTAAAATCCGATAACTGGCGTACGTCACTACTTAAGTTAATATTCCACAGAGGCATGCCATCTGTTATTTCCTTCAAGATATCGAATGATAATTGGGGATCACCTAGAATAGCAGCCCAAATTGATAATAAACGTTTTTCCAGAGGAGATCTTGACTTATCAGCAGCCATTTGACGCAATTTATTTAGTGCAAAATCTGTGTTCTCATCTTTTAACAGTTCAACCAATTGCAACGTAAATGCCTCAGAAAATAATTCACCAGTATCATTATTCTCGATGCTATAAAAATCTTCTAAGAGTGCAATCGCTCCCTTGATGTCACCAGCTTCAAAGGCGATTAACAACTCAAGAAAATTCCAGATAGAATCCGAACCAAGCTTTTTGCCATGTTCAACTTCAGTCCGAGTTTCATCTAATCGCCCAAGACTCATTAAGCTAAAACCCAACCAAAAGGAATTACCTGGATCCAAGGGATCCAACCGCTGTGCGCGTTGAAAATACGGTAATGCATCACTGCTTCGTCCTGCACGTAATAGCATAGTACCATAAGTACGGTTTGCGACTGAACTAGCGTGGCCTTGCTCATCGAGCATTTGCTTCCAAATGCGGTCGGCTCCTAGCCAATTGCCGCTTCTCCCGAGTAGTTCTGCTTTTGTCATCAGCAAAAATGGCATATCCGGCGCGATGGCCCGGGCACGTTTCAGGGCCTCTTCAGCTCTAGCCTCGAAATCAACTGTCTGCTCCGGCGGTAGAAAAGGAATACTCATAAGGTAGTAAGTCGCCAGGTATACCCAACCCAATCCAAAGTCCGGGTCGATTTCTACGGTACGCTTTGCATGGTCAATCGCTGGCAGCATCGAATCCGGGGTGAACTTAGCAATTATAGCTAAGGCACGAAGGGACTCATCATAGGCTTCAATATTACGGGTCATCCCGGGGATGTTAAAATCACCTACGCCCAGGGTGATACTCAATGCCGTGGTTACGGCTTTAGCGATATCATCCTCAATAGCAAAGACATCCTTCAACTCACGGTCATAGGTCTTAGACCACAGGTGATAACCGTCTGCTGCTTTTATTAGCTGTGCAGTAACGCGTAACTGGTTTTCTGACTTACTCACCCTACCTTCCAGTAGATAAGTGACGCCCAGTGTCTCACCGATTGTACGCATGTCTATATTCTTATCCTTGAAATAAAACGATGAGGTGCGGGCCGTGACCTGTAAATCTTTCACCTGGGCCAGCTTGTTTATCAGTTCATCGGCCAAGCCATCAGAAAAGTATTCCTGTTCAGGATCGGATGAGAGATTGAGAAAGGGTAGGACTGCAATGGTCTTTGGTGCTTCTTTTACATCTGAGACTACAGGTGCTTGACGAAAAGAGAAGTACCAGATCCCCACAGCTCCCAAGATTAAGATGGCCACAACAGCAAGAAACGCTTTTCGCCATGTTTTTGAACTTCCCTTATCCTCTTTCACTATTGGAGTCGTTGTCTCGGGTTCGATCCGTATTCGATAAACCCTTACAGGTTCTTTAATGTTTTTTACTTCATACTCTCCTAGATACTCATAATCGATTTTTATCTTAGTCTTGACTTGATCATAAGCCGAACGGGATAGGCATATACCACCTGCATCTGCTAGTGATTCTATTCGGGCGGCTACATTAACCCCGTCACCATAAATACGGCCTTCTTCCTTTATAATATCACCAAGATTGATCCCTATCCGGAATTGCATCTTACGACTATCAGGCAGATCCGCATTTCTAACCTTGAGTTCCTCTTGTATTTCAACAGCACAAAGCACTGCATCTCTAACACTTTCAAACTCGGCTAGTAAGTTATCACCAGGAGAGTCCACAACACGACCATGGTATCTTTCAATAAGGGAGGACATTAATTTACGGTAGGAAGTCAGGGTTCGGACGGTACTATCCTCATCCTCACCCATGAGTCTGCTATAGCCTTCAACATCGGCACTTAGAATTGCTGTGAGTTTGCGTTTGAAATCTTCTGTGGTCATGTCTTCAACTTTCTATATCTTATCGTATCTAACACTTTTGGATCACTTTCAAGGATTACAGATACCAGGAGTTATCAACACTTTTGCTGTGTAGGTTAATCTCATTCAAGATTCGGTTCCGGGTTCCGGATAAGATGTATTCCTAGCCATAAAAAACTAATAGGTATCAAACTCACGCCAATAAAAGGCGCTCCCATTAATATCGTGGGTATTACAGTAATACCTTGTAGAAGGAAAATTCCACCAAGAATACGTGGTAGCAACCGAGTCTTAATTGCAGCATAACCAATAATTAAAAATACCAATCCCAATGCACATCCAGCAGCTTTAGTAAAAATATTCCAAACCGATATTAACGCTTTATAAACCTCAAGATCATCTGCCGATAAAGAGAGACGAGTCATTCCATTCATTGACATCAATATGATCATTGCAAAGTAAATGGATGCTGTAATTACGACTAATTGCATCAGTGTAGGATATTCAGAGTGCATTCTCTCTTTGATCGTTAAGGAGATTAATAACATTAGCATTCCGCGCAAAAAAATACATATATACATTGCCCTGAATGCTATTTGAGAATCTTGAGAGGTCGCCATTATATCGGCAGGATCTGTTGAGGAGAAGCCTAAAATAGTAACTCCAATATAAATTAGAAGTATGAATACTAAAGCAATAGAAAAATATCCACCTATCTTCTGCAATTTCATTAGATAAATTCTCCTTTCTAAAACGAACGATTACTTATCGATATAAACACTTTTGCATCATTTTCGGGAGTTTAAAAAACTCACTGTTATCAACACCTAAACAGCCATTTGATCTGGTGTCATTAACACGGTAAAAAGGTGAATACAAAAATACCTAAAATAAACCAAATAACTGCAAAAATTAATTGATAACCGTATACCTTTCTAAAGTCGACGCGTGCAATCCCTGCCGCAACAACTGTCCAAAATGGTGCAACCAAATTTCCCATGTGATCTCCAACACTAAGAGCCAAAAGACCTCGCTGAAACGTCACACCAGCTGATTTTGCGATTTTAGATATAACAAAACCTTGAATAACCCACTGTCCACCACTTGATGGAATAAACGATGCAACTATTGAGCTAATTAGAACTGTAAAGAACGGAAAAGTATAACTATTTGTAAACGGGTCTATAATGCCAGCCATCCAATTACCAAGAGATGTAAACTGAATTAGGCCAGCAACACCAGCATAAAGGTGATAGAATAGTATTATTGGCCAAGCGGACCTAATAACATTTTGAAATGCGTCAGTATACCGAGAAACACTACCATGCATCAAAAATCCAACCAATAAAAGAATGGTATTAACTGTATTTATATCAAGTTCGTTCCCTTTAACTATGAAATGTTGATATATCCAAACTACTAAGGCAAAGCATAAAGGAATAATCACCAAAGATGAATGTTCCATTTTCTGTGCAAAAGTTATATTACGATTAAATTCTATTGGCTCTGGTGGAGTAATTGCCAAATCGGCAAGTTTATTAGATTCAGTGAAGTTCGATATCGGACGGCTCATTTTGGGCATGAAAATACAAGCAGTAATTATCGTTAAGACTAGGTGTCCAATGACCATAATAATTGATGCTGGTGCAAATATGGTTGTTGAAAGTGACATCGTACTAACTTCATCCACTAAAAAATTTTGAGATGAAGTCATCATCAAAGGTGCAGTTGCGGAAAGTCCAAATTGCCACACAGAGGCAGCGCTAGCTCCAACAGCAAGAAACCACGGATAATCTAATGAAATATTTTTACGTTCTGCCTCCTTTGCAAAATGAACACAGATCATTGGGCCTAAAGCCAAAGCAAGACCCCAATTAAGATAGGCCAGTAATGCAGTTAAAATAGTCATAACTATGATGACATGGTTAGTAGTTTTAGGAATATAAGAAATTGTTAAAATAAGCTTTTTAAAAGTAGAAGAAGCTGCAATTACCATACTAAAGGCAAGTATCAATGTCATCTGCATAGTAAAGCCAAGCAATTGCCATAAACCCTCGTAATAGGCATTAGCAACCTGACTGAAAGATTCACCAATAGAAATGGCTAATAGAGCCAGAAAGACCATTAATAGAATTGAGGTTGTTAATGCATCCGGAACTATCCGCTCAGCAAAACGTGCAACTTTATCCACCCATGATTGTTCTTCCATTGAATCCGAAATGTTGGCATTTTTTAATGGTGTGTTAGATTCCTCGGTCTGTCCCACTTTAGATTCCTTTCAAATGTCTTTTAAAAAGGACTAGAATCTCTTTTTCCATAACTTTATTTAAATCAAAATTAATTAAAAAATGGATTATGTGTATTTCTTATCGTAGTCAACACTTTTGGGTTACTGTTAAGGGTTACAAATACTCCGAGTTATCAACAGTTTTGCCAATCAAATAAATCCATAAACTTTTTTATTTCTTGATTTTACTAGCTATATATCCACCAATCATCCCGCCTAAAATTTTGGGAGGGTGACCAACAAGGGCTGAAATCCAGTAGTTTCCCTGGTATTCACCGTTAATAAAGCTAGGCAGAGTCCTTATTATATAATAAGCTATTGCAACAACACCTACTAAGAAACCATGGAGTATGAAATTTGATTCCAGTATACGTGTAGCCCATAATGCGCCCACTAACATAAACACCAAACTACCTGAAATAACAAAAATGGCCATAACTGGACGACTAGCATCTGATGGCAAAATAAATGGCCAAATCGTAACAAAGAATATTTCTGCAATTAAACCTGCATTCAGAATGCGGCCCCAATGAATTTTCATCAGCGTGTCCTCCTCTTTAATGATTACCAGTTTAAACACTTTGAAAAGCAACACTTCTTATCGTAGTCAACAGTTTTGGGTCGTTTTAAGGGTTTCAATAACTAAGAGTTATCAACACATAAGGTAACAGATGCATCAATCATAATTAATCCACCGGTACCCGTTTCTTCAGTTCTTCAATCCAGTTTGTAACAATAATGATTTTGGCCTGCTGGCCTAATGTTGCTTCGGCTGTTTTTATCATCAAGAATCGGTTACCGTCGGGGTGAATGTCCCATGGAAAATCGGCAGGGTAGAAGCCCGCATATGTTCCACGAAAAAGTTCTTCCGGTGTGCCTTTTTTAAACGTAGGTTCAGTTTGAACAGCAACTCTCATAACAGCTTCAGTAGTAGTACTTCCAATTAAGTAGAACAACTCCCGACCATCCGGTGACCATAGTGGGCTGTTTCCTGTATCTGTGGAGATTAGCCACTTGCCGCCATTTACATCAGGGAAAGGTTTTACAAAGATTTGCACCTGACCTAACTCATCAGAACAATAAGCTATCCATTTCCCATCCGGTGAAACTTGCGGGTGGCCTTCTAAATGATCTTCCTGCAATAGCAGTTTATATGTCTGAGCATCGTCCATAGACAACATTCCTATGTCAATCCCCGATAATCCAATGGTATCCTGAACTACTAGGGTGTTTCCATCATCTGACAATGAGTATGGCAAAAAAAACTGGCCTTTCTCTATTGCGATTTGCTCAGCCTCGCCGGTTCCATCAGCGGCCTTGCTGTAAATACCGGGTTCTTCACGATCTGATCTGAAAATAATCCGTTTACCATCATGTGTCCAAAGGGGGCACATATCAGAACTATCGTGAAAAGTAAGCTTCTCAAGGATTTTGTCGGTTAGATTATAGATCCAAATATCTTCATTACCACTTTTATTGACTGATAAAGCGACCTTTGTCCCATCAGGAGAAATATTAGGGATACGATACATGTTAGGTTCCGCTTCGATTTGTTCCTCATTTCCCTCTTTATCAACCCATACAAGAGTACGCAAAGAAGCTGATCCACTCACACTCGTTCCAGGGGCGTAAACTAGCGTCCCCGAATTAGATACGATAAATTCAAGCACACTCTCTTCGAGGGGGACCTGTCCACCTGTGGTCTTAAGCTTGTCTAGATCAAAAGGAACAGCGAAAATACTATTATTTACCAAGTTATAAATAAGATGTCCGGTGGGGAGATACATCGCGCGGTTTCCAGGAAAAAGCTCCCTACTTTTCCCTGATTCGAGCGAATGTACCTTAATCCTAGCTGGTTGGGTGGAAATGTCTGTATATATAACTGCTTTCTCACCTGGAAGAAGTTGTGGCCAGGCAACCATTTCAGATCCGCTAGCAATAGATTCTGGAGTTCCACCATCTCCAGAAATGCGCATTATATCTCCTGATAATTGGCCATACACAATTGTGTTATCCTCATGCCAGCTTGCACCGCTGAAAACATTACCAGTTTCGCATAAAATTAACGGTGCACCACCGTTGACTGAAATCTTCTTTAATTGGTTATCATGTGGTGTCCAATATCCGAGCCACTTGCCATCGGATGAGAAGAAGGGCATCAATGGATTATTCTCAGTCCCGGAGATAAGTTTTGCATTCAATTCATCCACGGAACGTAGATAAAGACCTCCAACCGTACTATAGACGCATTGCTTACCATCAGGTGAAACTGCAAGAGCACTAGCATCACTTGGTTTATTAAGCTGCTGGCCTGATGGTAGATCGTGATAAAGGCGAATAACCTGATGCGGTTCAGGCGTTCTCAAATTCCAGATTGCAGTTCCAACGATGATTGCGGTCAGGATGATGACGGTAACCCAAGAGAATATTTGTTGCAGGCCGGTTCCTCCAATCCCCTCTGTCGCGCCCAAGGCATTCGATTGCTTCTTCAATTTACTTTTTTTCTTCTCTTTTTTTGATGTTACATTCGTTGCTACCATAGGAACTTTATATACTTTCACTGGCTTGGCTATGTTCTTGACTGAATGTTCACCAAGATACTCATACCCTAAGGCGAGCTTGTTCTCTATCTGTTCATGGGCGCTGCCTGAGATACAAACTCCTCCAGGCTCTGCTAAACCCTCTAATCTGGCCGCAATGTTGACACCATCACCATAAATACGATCTCCCTCTTGAATAACATCCCCAAGATTCACACCGATGCGAAGGAGCATTCTGCGATCTTCAGGTAATTCCTCATTCTTGGCCCTGATCACTTCATGGATTTCAACACCACATTGTACGGCATCCACTACACTGGAAAATTCCGCCAACAGATTATCCCCGGGAGAATCAACCACTCTGCCACGGAACTGCTCAATGAGATCAGCCATCACTTTACGATATGCTTCTAAGGTCCGCACAGTCGAGACCTCATCTTCACCCATGAGGCGGCTATAGCCTACTACATCTGCACTTAGAATGGCGCTGAGTTTGCGTTTCACACGATTTTCCGTCATAAGAACCCCTCGTTATAAGGTTTTAAGACCAGAAAAATAAAATGATAGAATAAAAAGGAAATGCAACAGGAATCGATGGATTCAGAGCGTACTGTAATACATCAGATCAGATGCAAGAGGAAGTTCAATTGATCGGAATATTAACTTAATAAAATAACTATGTCAAAATGTGTTTATTTCATTTAAGAGGAGGGTGTTTTATTAGATACAGAGGTGTTAATAACTAACAGTTATCAACAGTTTTTGGATTTTCCCAGGGGTGTTGACTACCCTAATCTATATAAACACCCTTTAAATTCTAAAAAATTCACTTTATTTACCGCTTATTTTATAATAATTAATTGATAAATACTGTAGCTCGTCCAAAATAGCCCCATAAAAGCATTTTTCAATTTGACCTATGCTTTTGAAATTAGCTCATTTACACGATTATATCTCATTGAGTAAGATGCCGTTGACCTCTTTATCATCAATCCCCAAATAACGCATGGTGATGGAAGGTGTGGAGTGACCGAACCTTTTACACAACACCTCGAAGGAAACACCGTATTTGGTCCTTTGTATATATCCGAAAGTCTTCCGTAAAGTATGTGTGCCGTAATTACCCTTAAAAGATTTAGTCCAATCCTTAACCATCTTATTTACAGTTTCCCTTGTAATGGGTTTATTCTTACCGTTCCTGCTTTTGAAAAGATAATCCTCGCCCTCTGCACCAGTTTCTTCCAGGTACTGTACTAGTACCTTGTGTACTGACTTATTTATCATCAACACATTATCTTTATGAGTCTTCTGTTCTTTAATTTTCAAGGTCTCTCCTATTTCAAGGTCTCTTACATTCCCCACCTTCAATTTTAATAAATCCGATATGCGGAGACCGTTGTTGATGCCCATGGTGAAGAGAAGCAGGTTTCTAGTATTTTTTTTCAGAAGTCTCCTTACCCGTTTTATATGTTTCTCTTCTCTGATAGGTTCCACTGTGATTCTGGAGCCTTTTTCGGGATGATTTGGATTAGTGCCGTGTAGTTTACCCATTATACCTCCATTTCTGCTGTAATCTAACAAACAGCAAATACTCATTAAAAGTTAGAATTAGAAACTGAATAAAAATAATAAATTCCAGTAAAAAGGCAGTATGTTGTTGAAATGGTTAAGGTTTTGGTAGTACGGTGAAATCTAACTAATTGGTAAAAGTTAGATTTAGGAGTTTGATGGATGGTGCTGGTAGAGGCTGGTTGGAAGGATTCGATACCCTGTTTTACAGTAGTTGTGTTCAGTCAACACCATACAGTCATGCTGACCGTCTTCAGGAACCATGAACGTATCCATGTTATGGGGAATGAGTTAGAGGATTGGCTACTCCTATTGGAGCTACTTTAGATATGATATGATACTATGCTAACGCTATGAAGAATATGGCGTGGTATTTGAAATGTTTGACCTTCTGACTTCTGATTAGTATATGTAATCTATACTTTCAGCAAAGTTATGACTTTGGCAAGAAGTCTAAACCTGAGATAACCTGCAAATACCTCAGAATTGCTTATTTGGTGGTGAATAGCAGTGATCACAGATTTTGACCGCATTGGAGTATACACAATATGTTGATGTGTTGTTAATGACACTTCTGATATAATTGAAATATAAAGGCTGGTTATATATTTGGGTAGTCAACGCATCTGGAAAAGTCCAAAAACTGTTGATAACTGTGAGTTATTAACACCCCTGCATCCAAAAAAGCACTCTCCTCTCAAATAAAATAAACACCTTTTGACATAGTTAATTTAATAAGCTAATATTTCGGGCAATTGAACTTCGCGCGAAATTTATTCTGATATTTCAAGCACAACCTAATACACAAATTCCACTTACATTTTTATTCATTCAATTACTTTTTACTCAGCTTTAAAAACCTGAAAGGGGAGGTGATTCTATGAACTAAGTTATACTTTCCACAATATTAAGGACTCATGTTGTTGGCTGCAACCGTCTTATTGCAGAAGATAAAATATCAATAATCAAAATAAGGGAGATGACAATGTGTAAGACAATAATAAAGGTGTTACTTTTTCTTGTTTTATCTAGTTACTCCGCTTTTGCTCAGGATTCAGGAACATTCACTGATGTTCGGGATGGAAATTCTTATAAATGGATTAAAATTGGACATCAACATTGGATGGCTGAAAATCTTAAATATAAAACTAGTAGAGGAAGTGGATATTATGATTTAAATTTATATGGACGATTTTATACTTGGGATGCTGCAAAAAGAGCATGTCCTAATGGATGGCATCTTCCATCTGATACAGAGTGGAAAGGGTTAGAGAGCACATTAGGTATGAATTTAAGTGACATCAACAGAAATGATTATTATTCAAATTCTAACAATTTAGGGATAAAATTAAAATCAAAATCTGGTTGGAGATTTTATTTACAAAATGGTAACGGTCGAGATTTGTATGGGTTTAAAGCTTTACCCGGTGGCTATTTTCATTACTACACTAAAAGGTTTATGCTTTATGGCACCTCGATTAGTTTTTGGTCAAGTTCATCATTTGATAGAGAAAAAGCAATTGCACGGTCATTGGATAGCGCAAATGATCGTATAGAACGTGATGAATATTTTAATAAATTGCATGGTTGTTATGTAAGATGTGTAAAAGACTGATGTTCATATATCTAAAACATACACAATATCTATAGGGAGCTATTCTAATGAAATTTAAAATATTTTTAATCTATATATTAATAGTATTATTTTCCTTTATTTTTACTAGCGGACCTTCTGCTGGCAATGGGAGAATTACTAATGTTGATGATGATGGTAACATGGGTAATATAATTGTTGAGGTCAGAGGAAGTGGAACTCTTTGGGTCGGTTGCACAATATATCCAAATGGTCGAGGGAAATATTATAAGGATTTAGAGGCAAAAAAGGTGAAAGGTGGAGGAAAAGTATCATTTAATGTTTTACCACACATGTCCTATTCAAGAGGTAGCACAAGTTTGGAATATGTTGTAGCCTTGTGGGAAGGTAAAATAAGTTTAAGAAAATGTGAGAAAAAATATGGGAAAAATTCTGATGAATGTATATCGGCGAGAAGGAATGGTTACCAAATGGAAGGCAGGTTAGACAGGCGAGAGGGGACATATAAAGCAGGTTTTGATTAATAGAGCAACATTTGTTGAGTATATATTAGCCAGTTGATATCTTACAATAAGATTGTACCAGATGGAGGAGAAGGCATAACCAAGAAATTAGTATTAGGTTATACATTATATGCTTCTTTTTGTTGTAATATAGAAGCTTAATTATATCACGTTATGACTGTCATACATTTAACGCATCTTTTATATTAAACAATTTCGTCTTCCATATTTAATAACATTAATTGAAAGGAAATAAAAATGGAATGCTACAAAAAATTATCATTTGCTTTTCTCTGCTTTTTAGTCATTTTTCCATTATTTTCTTTCAACTCCCCTAGAAACGCGATATCGCAAAATTCCGAATCTAGCCAAACCCCACCAAAAATTTTGTGGACCCAAGGAGGTTTAAATAGACTGCATTGGGGTATGTCTAAAAGCGATGTTGAACGTGTATCGGGGTATAAATTGAGACTATGGTATGAAGGTACAGCAAGAGAGTATACATGTAACATCTCAACTACATGGATAAACAACGTCCGAATAACTTTTAATTCTAAAACAATAAAGGGTAGCTTTTCTTTCTACGGAGACAAACTGCATTCTATCAGCTTTGCTGCTGAAAATGGAGGGGAAAAAGTATTCTGTAAAGCTATGTTGGTAGAATTTGGAGAAGGCAAACCAAAATACGGGGGTGAACGTTACTTATGGTATGACAATACCACAGAAATGGAAATGGGCAATGAGGGATGGTGCGTATTGAGGGCATGG
>JBHPCX010000101.1:0-12329 GCA_042573485.1 Thermodesulfobacteriota bacterium
AATCGAGGCAATGGAAATCTGAGCTGTTATCAAGTACTTTCTCCCCCTCCCCTAACCCCTCCCACCAGGGAAGGGAAATTTCTTGTAGGAAGATTTACTTAAGTCAACAACATCGGGTTTTACACCCCACCAAAGAATTGGATACCTGACCCAATGACTCCACCTGCACCTGCCACCTCACCAGTGCCCAGGGTTATCCAGAATCCAGCACTATCATGATTTTTCGATGGATTTGGGACTTGACAATATAAAGATAATCTGAAAATTTCTTTTTTATAAAAAGTAAACCTTTTTCAGACACATATTAACCAGAGGCTAAAACAGAAATGATCGACGACCTTGATAAAAAGATAATAAGCCTGCTTCAGAAGGATCTCCCGATTGATCCAAGACCCTATAAAATATTGGCAGATAAAATTGATATCCAGGAAGATGAATTCATAAAAAGAGTAGAAACCATGATTGATTCCGGCGTAATCAGGCGGTTTGGAGCCACCCTGTATCACCAGGAGGCGGGTTTCAGCGCTAATGCAATGGTGGCCTGGATTATACCGGAGAGTAGAATAGATGAAATAGGCGATATTATGGCCGAATTCAGGGAAGTAACTCATTGTTATCAAAGAAGACCGCAGAAGGACTGGAAATATAACCTCTATACCATGATCCATGGCGATACAAGACAAGACTGCTATGATATTGCTGAGAAAATGTCAGAAAAAACAGGCATGAATGACTATTCACTTCTCTTCAGCGAAAAAGAGTTTAAAAAGACAAGTATGGAGTATTTTTAATTCGAATCCAAAATCCGGTGTTTTGGGATTCGAGCTATCAGCTTTCAGTTAAAAAATGAATATTCACCACAGAGACACGGAGGTCACAGAGGTTTAATATTTTTCATTTACCGCGAGATACCGGTAAATGAAAAGAACCTGCCCTTTTTATAAATGGACGTTATTTATTAGAACGGAGCTTAATTATTTTGTTATATGATGCATTTGGGGATCAAAACTGATTTACTCATGGATGAGCTCTTTTAAACAATCGGCATCTCCCGATTGTTTAAAAATCAAAACTCTCAGCGAACTCTGCGTCTCTAGCGTAGCGGGCGGTGAAAAAAAGAAAAAGCAGATTAATTTAGTAGCGTAGATCAGAATTATTCAGCTTAAATGTGTCAACTATTTTAGGACTAGACAAAGCTTTCTAACTATAAACCATAAACAATGGACGATGAACACTTGAGGTAAACTTATGGGAGAAAAATCAAAGGCCCTATTTGAAAGAGCTCAAAAAAGTATCCCCGGCGGTGTCAACAGCCCGGTAAGAGCGGGGAAAGCGGTCGGAATAGATCCTTTATTCATATCAAAGGCCGATGGCTGCCATATATGGGATGAAGAAGGAAATAAATATATTGATTATGTATGCTCCTGGGGGCCAATGATCCTTGGGCATACTCATCCTGAAGTAATACAGGCCATTAAGGAAAGATTACCCCTCGGGACAAGTTATGGAGCCCCCACAGCGATAGAAGTCGAAATGGCAGAAACCATAATAGAAATGGTACCGTCCATTGAAATGGTCAGGATGGTTAACTCAGGAACAGAAGCCGCGATGAGTGCAATTCGTCTGGCCAGAGGCTACACAGGTAAAGATATAATTATCAAATTTGAAGGCTGTTATCACGGCCACGCGGACAGCCTGCTTGTGGAAGCAGGATCAGGAGTGGCGACCCTGGGTATCCCGGGAAGCCCGGGCATACCTGATAAGATAGCCGGATATACTATTTCACTCCCCTTTAATGACCTTGACAGTGTTACAAATGCTTTTGAAAAATATGACAGCGATATTGCTGCTGTTATCGTAGAACCGATCCCCGCCAACATGGGTGTTGTCATTCCGGATACGGAGTTTCTTGAGGGGTTAAGAAGCATTACGGAAAACAATGGTTCTCTTCTTATTTTTGATGAGGTTATAAGCGGTTTCAGAGTAAGTCCCGGAGGAGCGCAGGAATTTTATAATATCCTCCCGGATTTAACATGCCTTGGTAAAATTATAGGAGGAGGTCTGCCCGTAGGGGCCTATGGCGGAAAAAAGAGTATAATGGAGAATATTGCCCCGGAAGGGAATATATACCAGGCGGGCACGCTTTCAGGAAATCCCCTGGCAATGGCGGCTGGTCTCGCCACACTGAATATATTAAAGAACATAGACCTTTATAAAGACCTGGAAGAAAAAGGGAATATCCTGTTTTCCGGAATAAAGGATGCCGCGAAGTCGGCCGGTGTGGATATCGTTCTTAATCATATTGGATCACTGGGTTCATTATTTTTTACCACGGAACCTGTCAGGGATTTCACCTCGGCAAAATCAAGCAACACCGCCTATTTCAGAACATACTACCAGGAGATGCTGAACCTCGGGATATACCTTGCTCCAAGCCCCTTTGAGGCATCCTTTATATCAACCGCGCACGACATGGAAGATATTGAAAAGACCATAGAATGTTCTGAAAAGAGCTTTAAAACTCTGCTCATGTGATATGTTTTTGTTTACCGGCTGCCCGTCATTGGCTTTTATAAGCTTTCTTTTTACTGAATCAGTTAATTCATTGTTATTAAAACCTTTTGCTGACATCCGTGAATTGATCACATTCATTCAAAAACGCGTGGTTTTGAATGAACATTAATAAAGACGAATGATATTGACTTTAACAAAAAATGTATGATAGAAAACGCCGAAAAGGACGGCAGCAAATTATCTAGCGCCCTGCTTATTTTATGGATAATGAAACAAAAAAGATGTTTCGCACCCTGGGCTTCCTGAGCACCATAGGTATGACCATGGCCTTTTCAATCGGGCTGGGAGCTCTCGCAGGCTATTATCTTGATAAAAAATTCGCATCAGCACCCTGGTTTTTTATTATTTTCCTGATATTCGGGATAATTGCGGCCTTTAAAAACCTTCATATGGTGTATAAGAAAACAAAGGATCTATAAAAACGGCCTTTTCATGGACTGGGAAACAATATACGAAGAATTAAAGGTAATATACTGGTTTGTCTTGCTTATCTTTTCCTCAACCAGTTATTTTTTATTAAGCCCTGCCACTACGCTCGGCATTATTCTTGGGGGGATGCTTATAATTGCCAATTTCCATATTTTCCAGTACACATTCAGTAAGGCCTTTGACAATAAAGAGAAATTAAAAGGCAGGCGGATCTCAATCTATCTCAATTACTATTTTCGACTTTTTGCTTTAGGTGTAATCATATTCATGCTCTTAAGAAACGGCCATATAAACCCTGTTGGATTAGTCATAGGGCTTTCCACTGTTGTTATAGCTATTGCCTTTCTGGGAGTTAGCATGGCTTTGAAGACAAAGGGCGGGGAGGCTTTATAAAGGTGGAGCATCATTATTATTATATTAACGAGATTATCGGGTGGCTGGGTTACAGTCATTTTGCCCATGAATATCAGCATGTTACTCATTCACTGTTTATTGCATTAGTTATGGTCGCAGCAGGTTTTCTGCTTACAAGAAGTTTAAAACTGCTCCCGGGAAAGACTCAGTCCAGTATTGAATATATAATCGGCAACCTTGAGGATTTTATGGTAGATATAACCGGTCCTGAAGGAAGGGCATTCTTCCCTTTTGTTGCCACAATTTTTCTTTACATAGCATTATGTAACCTGATCGGGCTTGTGCCGGGGTTCTTCTCTCCCACGGCCGACTGGAATACGACTCTTTCCCTGGCTTTATGCACCTTTATTTACACCCATTTTATCGGTATTAGATATCATGGAATAAAATATGTTAAACACTTTCTGGGACCTGTATGGTATATTGCATGGTTAATGCTTCCCATTGAAATTATCGGTCACCTGGCAAGGGTCATGTCACTTACTGTCAGGCTTTTTGGTAATATTTTCGGCAAGGAAAAAATGCTTGGCATCCTCTTTGGTCTCTTCGGGCTGTACCTTGCACCATTGCCGATTATGTTTTTAGGAATACTCGTAAGTTTTGTGCAGGCTCTTGTCTTCATGCTTCTGGCAACAGTATATTTTGCAGGTGCAATGGAAGAGGCACATTAAATTAAGGAACTTTTATAAAATTTAAATAGAATCCATAAAAATTAAAAGAAGGGAGATTTTTTATGTCAAAAAGAAAATTTGCGGCAGTTTCAGCATTTACTCTGATTTTAGGAATTTCATCAAACTCAATGGCAGCGGATGGCGGTGCTGCGGCTTCCGGGCTCTGGATTTATTTTGGGATCGCTATTGCCTGTGGTTTTGCAATTGGAATAGCAGCGCTGGGAACAGGCCTTGGTATGGGTAATGCAATTAACGGTGCACTTCAGGGAGTATCAAGGAATCCTGAAGCAGGTCCCAGAATTTTTACAATGCTTGTTCTTGGACTTGCACTCATTGAGTCACTGTGTATTTATGCCCTGCTTGTATGTTTCCTCATGGTTTTCAAATTACCTGCACCGGAAGAAATCCTTAAACTATTAGGGGCATAATTTAGCAAAGTAAATGTAAGGAGGGTATTATATTCAGGTTATAGTACCCTCTTTTTTAGGTTTTGATTTGCGAATTAATTCACAAACCCGTTATCTCAAAGGTTCCTTTGATGCTTAAAGATATCAAAATTCCTGATGTAACAATTGAAAGAGTAGCGCTTTACCTCAGGCCTTTAGAAAATTTAGAAAAAAGCGGCGTTCAGGTAATCTCTTCAGACAAACTGGCAGAGTTATGCAATGTGAATCCCGCCCAGGTTAGAAAAGACCTCTCATTTTTCGGAGAATTCGGCGTTCGCGGCGTCGGATACCAGGTTAGCGAATTACTTGGAGAAATTAAAAAAATACTCGCGTCAGACCGGGAGTGGCGATTGGGAATTGCCGGCCTTGATGACATGGGTATGGCCCTTATTCAGCATAAAAATTTCTTAAACAGGGGATATAAGTTTATTGCGGCCTTTGACTCCAACCCCAATAATATCGGCAAACACCTGCCAAACGGATTAGTTGTTCAGCCACTTTCAAAACTAGTAGGAACATCCCTGGAACTTAGCCTGGAAATCGGTGTTGTCACAACTACTCCATCTGAAGCACAAAAAACAGCTGATCTTTTCATTGAAGCGGGGATACTGGCTGTACTGAACTTTACTACAACCCACCTTCGAAAGCCTGACTGCTGCCTCATACAGAATGTTGATTTTACCTTCAGCCTGGACAACCTGGCCTACCGTTTAAATAAAAGTCTTTAATGTCATATAATCCCTGACAGTTAAGAATATAAGGGATTTAATTATTGACAAAAGCAGTATTATTAGGGATTTATTCCTAGACTTTAAGAGTTTATATTCCAATATATAAGGCAGGCACAACATGTACAGGCCCTATTTAAAATTTGATTAAAGGAGAATAATATGAAAACAGTAAAGGATGCTAAAGGAACACCCTATGACGCACCCAAACATTTTGGCGTTTACGGGCTGCAGAAATTTGTTGAAGAATCAGAAAGGGTAAAAGTATTTTACTCATATTTCCAGCCGAACGGCGGGGCTGAAATGTCAGGCTCTCCAACGGAGAAAATCTATTACGTCGTAAAAGGATCTATAACTGTCAATGGTAAGGATGAAAGTCATGTGCTAAACGAGGGAGATGTGATTTTTATAGCAGCCGATGAGGAACGTGAAATGACTATAAATGATGGAAAACCGGCCGAGGTGCTGGTATTTCTCATTACACCATAGTTTTTATAAACTTATATTGCTACCAAATATAACTTCACATTCTTGGTTCTTAAAGGAGATATTAAAAAATGAAAGATATGTTTAGACTGGATGATAAAGTCGCTGTTGTTGTCGGCGGTGCGGGCGGTATCGGGGAAGCCTGTTCCCGTGCCTTAAGTGACCATGGTGCAACAGTTGTTCTTGCAAGCCGTAACCTTGAAAAACTTGAAGAAGTCGCCTGTGATATAAACAGTGATACCTGCAATGAAACAGGTTTTTTCCAGGTGGATACTTCGGATGAGGCAAGCGTCAACAATCTTGTTGATCTGGTGCACAGCAAATATGGCAAAGTGGATATCCTTGTAAATACACAGGGAATGAATATAAAAGGACTGATAACGGACTTCCCTGTTGAAGACTGGGACCGAATTTTTAATGTTAATGTTAAAGGTGTTATGCTTTGCTGCAAAGCCTTTGGTAAAAAAATGATGGAAGTTAAGAGCGGCAAGATAATTAACATGTCCTCTGTCAGGGGTATTCGCGGTACCGGAGGCGGAAATACTGCCTATGGGGCAACCAAGGGTGCTGTTGATATGATTACCCGTATGCTGGCTGCTGAATTCGCGCCCTATGGAATCAACGTAAACGCGATGGCTCCATCCCTTGTTCTTACCGAGACAATTAAAAACGCAGTGGCACCGGAACGTCTTGAAATGCTAGCTTCAAGCAGCCTTTTCAAACGTCTCGGCACACCTGAAGAGATGGCAGGAGCGTGTGTTTTTCTCGCGTCCAGAGCTGCTGATTTTATTACAGGGCAAATTATTTATATTGATGGCGGACTTACCGCTGTAGGTTAAGATTTTAAAAAATAGCGGCCATGTAATGTTTCTTTGATATTTTTCTATAGAGTCACATAACATGGCCCTTTTATTTTAAAAACAGAATGACTGAAAATACTCAAGAACTTGATATTTTTTTCAAACCTGGATCCATGGTAATTGTCGGGGCCTCCGAGGCACTGGGGACCTTCGGCACAAGATACCTTACGGCATTGATCGATTTCGGATTTAAAGGCAGGCTGTACGCTGTTAACCATAAGGGTGATGATATTCATGGACTTAAAATATACCGCAGCGTAATGGATATTCCCGATTCCATTGACCTGGCCTGCATATGTGTTTCTTCCAGATACGCGCCGGATATATTAAGGGATTGCCTTAATAAAGGTATTAAGGCAGCCATTATTTTAAGTGCCGGTTTCAGCGAATGGAACGAAGAAGGCAGGGAACTGGAAAAGGAAATTGTTGACATCGCCCGGCAGGGTATAAGGGTCATGGGGCCTAACTGCTTCGGGACATATTGCCCTTCAGGCGGAGTAACCATTGTTCCGGGCGGACATTTCCCGAAAGAAAGCGGTGGCGTTTCATTAATTACCCAGAGCGGACAACTGGCAGAGGGTATAACAGCGCCATCTTTTGGGGAGGGTGTAAGGTATTCCAAAGTCGCGAGCTACGGAAACGCATGCAACATCAACGAAGCGGATCTGTTAGAGTATTTTATGCGGGACGAGGATACGCGGATATTCTCTTCATATCTTGAAGGTGTAAGGGACGGACGCAGGTTTTTTAACATTGCCCGTGCCAATAGAGGCAAAAAACCCATTATTATATGGAAGGTCGGCCTGACAAATATGGGGGCGGTCGCGGCTTCATCACATACAGGTTCCCTGGCAGGAGAAACTGTAATATGGGACACCTTTTTCAAACAGACAGGTGCTATCAAGGTGGAAACCCGTGAAGAGCTTATCGATACTACAACCGGCTTCTTATGCCTGCCTTCCGGTACGGGTCCTGGTGTGGCATTTATAAGCGGCGGCGGAGCCGGCACTGTTGTAGGCGCTGATGCCTGCGAGAAGGCAGGGATGCACCTGCCACCCTTTTCAGAGAAAACCACAGCTAAGCTCCATGAACTATTCCCTGCTGCGGGTACATCCATGAAGAATCCCCTTGATATAGGAACTCCCCACCCGCCTTTAGATCTTTTAAAATCAGTACTGGAAGCAATGGCGGAAAGTGATGAAATTGATGTAATAGTCATCAGAAGAATTTTCTTTTCAGTTAAGTCAGCTAAATATTTCACAGGAGCTAATACCCCTTCTCCTGATCAGGAAAAGGCCTTAATGGAAATACCTGTCAATATCAGGAATAAATATAATAAACCTGTGGTTATTATACTCCCGGAAGATCTGACCGGTGTAGAAAATATTGATACAGAGGAAGAAAGAAGGCGGTTAAGGGATTACTACTTCGGGAATAACATACCTGTTTATAAAAGTGAACAAAGGGCATTCAAGGCCCTGGGTAATCTTGCTAGATTCAAGAAAATCGTTGATTCTCTTTAAAGGACCGGTTTTTAACAGACTGTGTCATATTGTCATTTCGAGGTACTAGCCGAGAAATCTGATTGTACTAACTTTCTTTTAAAAACAAGATTTTTCCATTTGGTCGAAATGACAGATGGTTAGAATTAAGGAATTGTGACACAGCCTGAATGGTGAGAATCCAGTCCCGCCCGTCATTCCCGCGCAGGCGTGAATCCATTTTCTTGTTATTTCATTGCCTAACTGCCAGAAACCTGCCAATCCAATCTAATTGCCATTATTCGGTCGGGTGTAAAACCCGACCCTTCTACATAAAAATATTATACGCAAGGCGGCATTCCTGTCCCGCCATTTTATCCCGCCATAGCTTTATGCGAAGGGGGAAGCTTTTTCGATGGCGGATTATATGCCAGCTGGGGAAAATTTTCGAATTGAACAATTTTGAAACTTCAGCTACGTCGAACATCAGACTTGTCAACCGGTATTGTGGCGGAGGACAGTTCGAAGGTGGATCAGGGATTTGATTTTGCCTTGACCGCAATTATCCTTTTCTATATAAATTAAAATTATTTTTTAAATACACGGAACACGATAAAGTATTAATCAAAGGAGGATGCAAAAATGGCTTATATGCCGCTCGATAAAGACAGAATGTACCTTGACAGGAATAAAATGACCAGGATCTACGATCTTTCCCAGCCATGGGGAGTTGACACACCTCTATGGCCTTTCCCCGGTGCCAGGCAGGATCTGCAGTTTCCCCGCGGACAGTACCTGGGCCGTTTCCATAAACGTACCATGACCTACACAGGTACCCTCCATGCGGGTACTCACCTGGACGCACCAAACCATGTTCTTCATGAGGAAGAAGTAGATCGTGAACGTAACGGATACTCACTGGATGAGGTCCCTCTGGAATACTGTATTGGAACAGGTGTTATTCTTGATATGAGTCACCTGAAGGATGAGTTTGAAGCAACATGGAAAACCGGTTTTGAACCGGATTTATGGAAGATCATAATGCCGGAAGATATTGATAAGGCATGTGAAAAGGACGGACTGGAGATTAAAGAATACGACTGGGTGGTAATGAATACAGGCTTTCACCACTACTGGAGAAAAAACAACGATAAGTATTACAACTATTATCCTGGTATGGGACCTGAAGTTGCTGAATATCTCATTCATGAAAAGAAGATAAAAGGAGTTGCCGGGACATGGGGCGCTACAGACTCTCCTCTCTGGCATGCACCTCTTAAAGAGCAGATGCCCTGGCTGGATAAGGCATATCGCAAGGCAACAGGAAAAGATCCTGATGTCGAGTTTCCGGATTATGAACCATGTCATCGGATGTACATGCAGGCAGGCGTTGTTACCGTAGAAAATGCCGGCGGTGATATCGATGAGGTTGCGGGTAAACGAATGACCATCGCGGCGTTCCCATTCCGCTGTGAAATGGCAGACGGTGGATTCGTAAGATTAGTCGCCTGGGAGGAAGGATCTATCTAAAAATAAGTTTTTTACATAACTACAGTAGACATAAAAAAACCGAGCCCTGTTTGGACTCGGTTTTTTATTTTCATCAGTAATCTATTTTATCAATTCATTAGATGGTTAAAATTGTGGTTCCACTGTTGCCCATCAAACCGTAGGTCTGCGCCATAGCGATTTTTATATCCTTCGGCACCTGGCGCTCTCCGCATCTCCCTCTTAGCTGGTTCGTACATTCGATAACCTGCCAGATGGCCTGGGCCGCAACCGCCTCACCATGTGAAGAAAATCCGCCGCTCATGTTTGTAGGCAGTTTGCCGTCGATTTCTGTTTCACCATCCCGCAGCATCTTATCCGCTTCACCCTCTCCGCAGAATCCGCAAGTCTCCAGGTACACCAGGTAATGCCAGGAGCTGTTATCAGGCAGTTCCAGGTATTCTATGTCTTCGGGGCCGATGCCTGATTTTTCATAGCATTGGCGGGAAGCGGAATAGCTTTCACTAAGCATGGGGGCTTCAGAGCCGGACGGGCATGATACAACCCCGATTCGTATAGTCGGGTCACCATACATTGCACTGCCCATAGTGACTGCGTCAATTCTCACCGGTTTATCGGCTTTAGCGATCAATTCCTTGTCGGCTGTAACAATACAAGCTGCTGCACCGGTACTGACCGGGCAAATTTCGTATAACCTGAGTGGATCACACACATAGACAGATGCCAGTACTTCTTCCATGGTGTAGGCCTTTTTAAAACGGGCGTCCGGATTCATGGAACCATACTTACTCATCACGACCTTTACTCTTGCCAGATCTTCTTCGGTGGTACCGAATTTAGCCATTCTTTTTCTACATTCCAGTGCCCAGTAAACAGGGTTAGGCATGCCTGTCATCTTCCACCTGATTACGTCCCGGTCCTGAACAGCATCGTCTGTTTTGGCGCCAAAAAAGCCCTTTGGCGATACATCTGCGCCATAGGCCAGGGCAGTATCGGTTTCACCGGCTGCTACACTGTTATATGCCATTCTAAGTGAGGCAGTGCCGGTAGCACAGGCGTTGTATACGTTAACCACCGGTACGCCGGTTTCGCCAAAAACGCTTTCCAGGTATTGCCCGGCAAGGTGGCCGGCGTTTCCGCCCCAGATAAAAATCCCGGCCATTATTGCCTGTATTTTTTGCCATTCGATGTCCGCGTCTTTCAAGGCGTTGTCAACAGCCACTGTCCCGAAATCGCAGAAATTTGTCTCAGAGAAGCCCAACCAGGGGGATATCCCGGTTCCAATTATATATACATCTCTCATGTTAATTATTCCTCCTTATGATTTTCATTAAATCAATTATTTAACAGCCTGAAACGCCCAGGTCACTACATCCTGTTTTTCATCATTGGTAAACAGCCTAAGAGTGACCGTTTCCATTTCCATCCCCAGTTCAAGAGATTTCAGATCAGTATTTGTGATGATGCCGGCCACCTGAATTTTTTCATCTTCAAACTCAACCAGACCAATACCATATGGGGTAATACTTTTCTCTGTTTTAAATGGTGGGGGGGGAGCATAATGTTGAATTACATAACTTGCCAGCTTACCCTTATTAGGTAGTAAGACATCTTCTACTCCTTCCCTTGAGCAGCCGGGGCGATGCTGGTAATTTTCCTTCGGAAAGAAGTAAGTACCGCATGAGTTGCATTTTGCACTCATCAATCTGACTTCATCGGTGGACCAGTCCACTAAATTCGGTATTCGAGCTACCATATTTGACACGTTTCCCATTAGTTTTATTCCTCCTCGTTGATTTTTAAATATAAAAAAATACTGCTATCGGCCTACAAACTTCGGGGCCCTTTTTTCAATAAAGGCATTGACGCCTTCCGCCTTGTCTTCAAGGCTCAAGGAAAGGCTGTAAAGTTCATATTCATATTTGAGACCGCATTCCAGACTTGTCTGCATGCCATAATTGATAGCCTGTTTAGCCAGTTTGAGGGCCGCCGAACTCTTAACTGCAATTTTTCCGGCTATCTCTTTAGCTGCGGTCATAAGTTGATCTTCCGGTACCACCCGATTGACCAGTCCCAGCTTAAAAGCCTCTTCAGCTGTGATAATATCACCGGTGAAAATAAGCTCCTTGGCCCTGGCCACTCCGATAAGCCTGGGAAGGCGCTGGGTGCCTCCTCCTCCCGGTATAATCCCGATATTGATCTCGGGCTGTCCGAACTTGGCTCTCTCTGAAGCAACAATTATGTCGCAGCCCATGGCAATCTCATTGCCTCCGCCCAGGCAATAACCGTTGACTGCCGCAATGACCGGCTTTTCCAGTTTTTCGACCCTCTCACCCAAACGATATAAGTTGTGGGCATGGTAGGGTGTAGTCTTGTTGAATTCCTTGATATCAACACCGGATGCAAAGGCCTTGCCCTTTCCGGTAAGAATCATCACCCTTATATCGTCATCTGCCGCGACCTCTTCTGTAGCGGCGGCAAATTCGGCCCGGACCTGGTTGTTGACAGCGTTTCTCGCATCGGGACGGTTAAATGTGAGTGTGGCAATATTACCATCTTTTTCGAGAATCATGTTTTCATAATCCATAATATTCCCCCTATCAGGCAGATTTTTTATCTTTGAACATCCCGTATTCGCACAGTTTGCTCAGGGCTTTTACACCTGATATCAAAGAAGGGAACACGGGCAGGTCTTTCGCCAAATCATCCATAATAACGTTTTTATACTTGT
>JBHPCX010000102.1:0-12165 GCA_042573485.1 Thermodesulfobacteriota bacterium
ACTTTGCGCGCGGTCTTACTCGGCAACTCTGTCCGCATCTGAGTATCCTTTCAAGCCTAACGACAAAACCCACGGCGCGGGTTCCGCGTCCGGTGAAGCGAAAGATTAGGTGGTTACTTATTTCTGTTTTATCGGGAATATAAATCCTGTACGGTTCTTATACTCTTCGTAATCTACACCATAGCGTATTATTAAATCTTTTTCCTCTGCAAAACACATTAACACCCAAATCGGAATATAAACGAAAGAAAACAATACGAGAAATGGGGAATTGAGAAGAAAAGATATTACCCACCATAGCGGCATTTCACCAACTGCTTGAGGATGACGTATCTTTTCATAAATACCGCCATACAGAATATGGTCCTTCTTCGGCACCATGGTTTCTTCTCCAGCATCCTTCATCCCTCGCCACATAAGGTAGCCGGATGGGATAGCGATCAATACTGCAATTATAACTGAAAACCTCCACCCCCAAGGAAAGGTTCTTGGCAGGGGAATGGGTAATGGATAAAAAAAGTAGATCAAGAAGTTTGCAACTACGACGAACATAAAAAATGAGGCAACCTTTCGGTATAGTGCACACTTTTCATAGGCAATCTCACCGATTTTCTTCTCTAAAGCTGCAGGTTTTACGCTTTTGACATAGAAATAAAGAATAAGCAAAGATGAGACGAGTAGGACAGCAAAATTAATCCATGAAAACATTACGTCTACCTCCATCGTTGCTACATATTTCTTGAGGGATTAATTCAACCCACCAATGTAATGTGAAGAATTAGTGATATGCAAAGTTATGATTACTTATCGTAATCAACACTTATTCGGTACTGTAAAGGGTTTAAAATACTCCATGTTATCAACACTTTTAAGATCAGTCTGGAGCCTCTAAACCATTAGTCCTTTCTAGACAAAAAATATTCTCTTGTAATCTTATCCAAAATAAGGTTGATCGAATACCTCATCCCAATATAGTTCTGCGTAAAGACATACAGCCAACCTTTCGATATCATTATCACCAGTATAAATAATTTTATCTAGATATTCTGCCGATATCCCAATTTCATCAAAGCTTATGTTGCTCCACTTCTTCTTTGAAATAAACTCCATCTGGCGGAATTTCAATTTGTATCTAGAATGAAGGGCAACTATTGCTCCTTGTTTCGTGATTTCACAGAAAGGTCCCCTATTTTTATTAAAAAAATAATAATTACCATCTAATCTATAGAACAAGACATCTTTAAAATCACCCCCTGTTATAACTAAATTAAACCATCCATGTAATTCTTTAGGCAATAATTCCTTATAACCAATATTCCTAAAGTTGAAACCATCGTTCACAACTATGCGATATAATTCCTTTTCACCAGCCATAATAGAAGTGTAGCGTATGGGAGTTTTCAGGTGAATACCTAAAAATGTTTTTCCACGAGCAATTTGATTATCGATAGGTATGAGTTCTTTCATGCAAGATATTCCAAACAGTCGCTACTTAATGATGATCTGTACCACGTGTTTTCTCTATTATTTCCGATGACCGTTTGTAAAGGGGCTCTGCCTCGGCAGGCTTGCCCTGGACTTCATAGAGTCCCGCAAGATTATTCATGGTAGATGCTACTCCGAGATTATCCGGTCCATAGGCTTTTTCCCTTATTTCCAGTGACCGCTTGTAAAGGGGCTCTGCCTCGGCATATCTTCCCCGGGCTTTGTAGAATGTCGCCAGATTGTTTAAGGCAGTCGCCACACCAGGATGATCAGGGCCAAGGGCTTTCTCAATTATAGCCAGAGAACGCTTGTACAGGCTCTCTCTCAGTATGTCTGCCCTGGATTAAATAAACTACCGCCAGATTGTTCAGTGCAATCGCCACTTGGGGATCATCTGGTCCAAGTGCTTTCTCCATTAGCTCCAGTATACGCTTGCAAAAGGGTTCTGCCTCGGCAGTCTTGCCCTGGACTCGTAAGAGCATCATCGCTAGATTGTTCAGGGATTTTGCCATATTGGGATATTCTGGCCCTAGTGTTTTTTCCGCTAATTGTAATACTTCTTCAGCTAGCTCAGTTGCTTCTGAATTCTTTCCCTGTTGATAAAGTGTAACACATTGGCCATATAATTTATTCCATGCATCTTCCTTAGAACATGCATATAGAAGGAATATATTCAAAAATATTATCAGTATAATTTTGAGGTAAAGAGGATAACTACTGAAGTATTTTCCCATAGGGCAACCTCATAAAAAAGGTTAAACATTTTGGATGGGAAATATTATAATAATGATACAGAAAAATTGGTTATTATACAACGATAATTTTATTAATTATCTATATGTTGTGGTTAAAGAAAACGGATTAAAAGTTTTGGTTACTTGCCACGAAGCTAAATATCACGAAATTTTCGATATATTGAGAATATTAAAATCTGATCAGAGTCAGGTTTCAGATACTATGAGTTATTAACAGTTTTTGGACTTTCCCAAGTGCGTTAGATACCCTAATCTATCCGCGTTTTTTGGTATCCTTAAATAAGGCTATAAAATACAAATTTCAGAGAAAAGATGGCATATCTGGTCACATTATTATTGCATGAAAATATTATTCGGGCTGAATTTTCAATAACACTTGACGCAAAATCAGGTGGAAAATATTTATTCGCCAGTGTTTATGAATGGTTTCAGGATCATGTGGCAGCAATATTCTTTTTAGTATTTTTTTCTTGCAAAAAAAGAAAAACAGTAGTTAATATATCAGGTTATGGTTTAAATATTTTTATTAAAATGGATTAATAAATATTCAATTCCATTTTAAGCAATTCGCACGTTCAGGACTAGCCCCGGTGTCCCACACAGTTAGGGAGTATGCCAGATCCTGAACGGAGGTATAACCGTGGGTATGAGATCCCTTAGGATCTCCTTTTACAGGAGGATTTAATGGCCGCATTGTTGAATATGAAAGAACTGTTGGAATCAGGAGTCCACTTTGGTCACCAGACTAAAAGGTGGAACCCTAAAATGAAACCCTATATTTTTGGATCCAGGAATGGAATACATATCATAGATCTACAGAAGACAGTCAAGCTTTTTAATGAGATCCATGATTTTGTAGTACGTGCAGTTGCCGATGGATACCCCGTTTTATTTGTAGGGACCAAGAAACAAGCTCACGATTCCATTGTAGAAGAAAGTGAACGCTGTGGAATGTTTTACGTGATTAACCGCTGGCTGGGAGGAACCCTTACAAATTTCCAGACTATCAAAAAGAGCATCGCCCGGCTAAAAGAACTTGAAAAAATGATAGAGGACGGCTCTATTAACCGGTATACCAAAAAAGAAGCCCTGAAGATGGAAAGGGAACGGATAAAACTGGAAAAAAACCTTGGCGGCATTAAAAACATGGATGAGATTCCGGGGGCTGTTTTTATTGTTGATCCTAAAAGAGAACATATAGCGGTAAAAGAAGCCAAAAAGATAGGGGTGCCCGTAATCGCGATTACAGATACGAACTGTGATCCGGATGATATTGATTACATCATTCCCGGTAATGATGATGCTATAAGATCAATCAGGCTTATATGTTCAAAAATTGCTGATGCCTGTATCGCGGGACATAATCTGGCAGAGGAACGGTTAAGGTCTGAAGCTGAGAAAAAGGAAAAAGAAGCGGCGAAAAAGTCTGAACCGGAAGCAGTTCCAGCAGGAGAAGACGGACCTGAAGTAATCATAGTTAATAAAAAAGATGATGTAGAACATACTGAAAATACAGAAGAAAATAAAGAGGAGTAAAAAATTGGACATTTCAGCATCGATGGTTAAAGAACTGAGAGAAAAGACCGGAGTCGGCATGATGGACTGTAAAAAGGCCCTCAATGAGTGTGATGGGGATATTGAAAAATCAATCGAGTACCTGAGAAAGAAAGGAATTGCTACGGCCCAGAAAAGGGGCGGACGATCAACTTCTGAGGGACAGGTTCAATCATATATTCATGCGGGTGGAAAAATTGGTGTTATGGTAGAAATTAATTGTGAAACTGATTTTACCGGCAAGAACGATGACTTTACAGAATTTGCTAAGAATGTCGCTATGCATATAGCGGCGAGTAGCCCTATTTCTATTGATCGTGATGGTATTCCATCTGATTTCCTGGAAAAGGAAAAAGAAATTTACGCTACCCAGGCTAAAGAGTCCGGCAAACCTGAAAAGGTGATCGAAAAAATAGTCGAAGGGAAGATAAACAAGTTTTACGCGGAGTCAACTCTACTGGAACAGCAGTATGTCAAAAACCCTGATATAACTGTAAAGGATCTCTTAAATGAAATGATTGCCAAAACCGGTGAAAATATTGTTATAAGCAGGTTTGCCCGGTATCAGCTCGGTGAAAATAATGAAGGATAATACTCCTCGTTACAAACGGATTCTTCTTAAGGTAAGCGGTGAGGCCCTTATGGGTAATAATTCCTATGGAATTGATGCCGGTACACTTAAGAAGATCGCGGGGGAAATTAAGAGTGTTCATGATAAGGGTATAGAAATAGCCATGGTAGTTGGAGGCGGAAACATTTTCAGGGGGCTTAATTCATCGGAGTATGGTATGAAACGGGCCCCTGCCGACCACATGGGAATGCTGGGCACGGTAATAAATGCCCTGGCATTAGGAGAAGCCTTGAATAATGCTGATCTCCAAACACGCATAATGTCTGCAATTGATATGAATAAAATCGCTGAGCCGTTTATCAGGAAAAGGGCTATCGCTCACTTGAGAAAGGGAAGGGTGGTAGTCCTTGGAGCTGGAACAGGTAATCCTTTTTTCAGCACTGATACAGCCGCAGCATTGCGGGCAATGGAGATTGACGCGGAAGTATTATTAAAAGCTACAAAGGTAGATGGTGTTTACGAAAGTGATCCCGAAAAGGATCCTTCTTTAAAACCTTTTAGCAAATTGACATACCAGGAATTTCTTGAAAAGGGATTGAGGGTGATGGACTTGACGGCTGTGACACTGGCTAAGGACCAGGATCTGCCTATAATAGTATTCAGTCTTAAAAAGCCGGGAAATATTTTAAAGGCCGTCACTGGAACAGATAATGTGGGCACTTTAATCTCAGGGGAATAAAATGAAAGACGAAATACTTTCCGAGTTACGCGAAAAAATGGATAAATCTATTGGCGCATTGAAAAAGGAATTTTTGAGGCTTAGAACAGGAAGGGCCTCTACAGCTTTGCTGGACGGTATTAAGGTTAGCTGCTATGAATCACAAATGCCGATTGACCAGGTGGCTTCTGTTTCTGTTCCGGAAAGCCGGCTGATAACAATAAAACCATGGGATCAGTCGATTATTAAAGAAATCGAAAAAAGTATTCTTAAATCGGAACTCGGACTTACACCGATGAATGATGGCAAGATAATCCGTATCTCTATCCCGCCCTTGACAGAAGAAAGAAGAATGGAACTGGCCAAACTTGCTAAAAAAATGGCAGAAGATGCTAAAATTGCCATAAGGAATCACAGGCGGGAAGCAAACGAGATGTTCAAGGAACTAAAAAATGAAAAGGAACTCTCTGAAGATGAAATGTACAGAGCTCAGGATGAAGTGCAAAAGATTACGGATGATTTTATTGCCAAAATCGATGAGATAAACACCGAGAAAGAAAAAGAGATCATTGAATTTTAATTCATTTCTACCTTTATGTGGACATCGCCTCATACCTGCGCAATAAAGTGAGGCGTTCTGCCATGTATCTTAACATTACTCCCTCTCCCTGTATAACTATTTTCTGTTGCCAATGAAAACAATAAAACATATAAAGAACCTATTATGAACAGACTGGATCCTGAAAAGTTACCCAAACATGTTGCTGTTATTATGGATGGAAATGGCAGGTGGGCCAAAAAGAGGGCCATGAACAGAGTCAAAGGCCATGAAGAAGGCACTGAATCTGTCCGTGTTATCGTAAGAACAAGCAGAAACCTGGGAATAAAATATCTTACACTGTATGCCTTTTCCGAGGAAAACTGGAGAAGACCCAGGCATGAAATTGCCGCGTTAATGGGAATCCTTAAAAGGTTCCTGAAGAGTGAACTGCCTGAAATGCTTGAAAACGGAATAAGGCTCAAGGCCATAGGCAGCATTGATAAACTGCCGAAAGATGCCAGGAAGATACTGGCTTCAACCATGGAAAAGACCTCTGAAAATAATGAGATGACTCTTTCCCTTGCATTGAGTTACGGCAGCAGGCAGGAAATATCCCGCGCTGTAAAAAAGATTGCCCTGAAAGTTCAGGCAGGGGATATTAAAGTGGATGACATTACAGATGATATAATAAATGAGAATCTTTATACGGCGGGTATGCCTGAACCTGATCTTCTTATAAGAACCAGCGGTGAATACCGCCTCAGTAATTTTCTCCTGTGGCAGGCTGCCTACACCGAAATATACATTACACCGACACTCTGGCCTGACTTCAGGGAGGAAGAGTATATCCAGGCACTGACCGACTTTCAAAAAAGGGAACGAAGGTTTGGCGGTACCGGAGATTAGATAATATTTTATAGATAATTATGTTATGCATTTAAAAAGATGGCTAACCGCAATTGTAATATTACCTGTTTTAATCTATCTCATTGGTTTTGTCGAGGACGAGTACAGATGGATTTTCTATTCAGTCCTGTGTCTGTTCTCCCTCGCGGGGCTAAATGAATACTACAGAATCACTACCCCTGATCTGCCCCTGTTTGTCAAGATTGCATCAAACCTGTTAACTATTCTACTTTTTGCGTCTCTAATTATGAAACAAGGCCAACTTACAATGAGTTTATTTCCTTTCTTTATCCTGCTACCAATGATTTATTACCTTTTCGCCGATCCCATAAAAAATGAACACCTGTCATCTGATATAGCTAAAGCAGTACTTGGCCCTTTTTATGTTTGTTTGCCGCTGGCACTGCTTATTCCGATTGACCTTCAATCTATTAGTCCATTTTATAAGTATAGCTACGATTTAAAGGGCATATGGATTTTTTTCCTTCTGGCAATTATCTTTGCTAACGATACAGGTGCTTATTATGGGGGAAAACTTTTTGGAAAACATAAGCTGTACAGGTCGGTCAGCCCTAAGAAAACATGGGAAGGGGCTATTTGCGGAGTGATTCTTGCACTGTTTATTTCAATTCTTTTTTTGAAGCTGTTTAAATTTCACCCTGTTGATCCGGCAATAGTCGCAGTCATTCTTATTCTTTCTGTTGCGGGTCAGGTTGGCGACCTGGCTGAATCGATGCTGAAAAGAAGCCACAATATAAAAGACTCTGGAGCATTGCTTCCAGGGCACGGGGGAGTGCTGGACAGGATTGACAGCCTCCTGTTCGCGATTCCGGTTCTTTATATTTTTTTACAGATAACCATAAAATAGAAAGGTTTTTTGCCTGGAAATATTAAACACAGGGGAAAGTAAATAAAATGGTTTTAGGTAAATATGACAGGTTAAGAATACTGGTGACAGGAGGAGCGGGATTTCTCGGCTCTCATTTATGTGACAGGCTTTTAAAAGAGGGGCATTTTGTCATATGTCTTGATAATTATTTTACAGGGCAGAAAGGAAATATCCTGCATCTCATGGATAACCGTTATTTCGAGATGATAAGACATGATATTGTGAATCCCATACTTCTGGAAGTGGACCATATCTATAATATGGCATGTCCGGCTTCACCCATTCATTATCAGTACAATCCGGTAAAGACCACCAAAACGAGTGTCATGGGAGCCATTAATATGCTTGGAATGGCGAAGAGAGTCAAAGCCAGAATATTGCAGGCATCAACAAGCGAGGTATATGGTGACCCTACTGTTCATCCCCAGAAGGAAGATTACTGGGGAAATGTAAATACAACAGGATTAAGGGCATGTTATGATGAAGGCAAGCGTTGTGCTGAGACACTGTTTTTTGACTATTACAGGCAAAACAATGTTGATATCAAGGTGGTTCGAATTTTTAATACCTATGGACCGCGTATGCATCCAAATGATGGAAGGGTAGTAAGTAATTTCATAGTGCAGGCCCTCAAAGGAGAAACAATTACCATTTTTGGAGACGGTTCCCAGACCAGGTCATTTTGTTATGTCGATGATATGATAGAGGGTATTATAAAAATGATGGGCAGTCCTGATGAATTCATCGGGCCGGTAAATCTGGGTAATCCATCAGAGTATCAGGTGCTTGAACTGGCGGAAAAGATAATTAATATTACAGGGTCTTCTTCAAAGATCGAATATCACCCTCTGCCGATGGATGATCCGAAAAGACGCAAGCCTGACATCAGTCTTGCAGGCGAAAAGCTTGACTGGGCTCCGGTCATTGAGATAGAGGATGGACTGAAGAGGACTATAGAATATTTTAAAGAGCGCATAAGTTAAATATGAAGAAATTAGCTATACTGGGTTCCACAGGCTCAATCGGTACAAGTACTCTCAAGGTCGTTGAAAATTTCAAGGACAGGTACCGGGTGGCAGCACTCACGGCCGGGAATAACATTGAATTGATCCAAAGACAGATAGAACAATTTAATCCTCTTGTCGCTGCTGTTGCCGGGGAAAAACAGGCAGAGGATTTAAGGCGGCACCTCGGGGAAAAATGCAATACTGAAATTCTATGGGGAATGGAAGGATTTATCAGGGCATCGACCATGGATGAAGTAGATATGGTTGTTTCCGCCATGAGCGGTGCTGCCGGTCTTATCCCGACCTATGAAGCAATTAAGGCACGCAAAGATATCGCCCTTGCGAATAAAGAGACAATGGTAATCGCGGGGGAGGTAATCATGGATCTGGCGAATAAATATGGTATAGCCATTCTCCCCATTGACAGTGAGCACAGCGCGGTTTTCCAGTCTCTCCAGGGGCATAAGAGAGATGACCTGAAGCGCATTGTTCTTACTGCTTCAGGGGGGCCCTTCAGAGAGCATTCAATATCTGAACTCGAATCGATTACACCGGCCATGGCCCTCAACCATCCCAACTGGGAAATGGGCAGGAAAATAACAATCGATTCAGCTACGCTTATGAATAAGGGACTCGAAGTAATTGAGGCCAGGTGGCTGTTTGATCTGAAGCCTGATCAGATTGATATTTTGATTCATCCTGAAAGTATTGTTCATTCGATGGTTGAGTATATGGACGGGTCGGTAATCGCGCAGATGGGCATCCCCGATATGATAACCCCGATTTCCTACGCTCTTTCATATCCGGAGCATCTTGAAACGAACCTCCCTCCCTTGAGACTTGAGGAGATTGGAAAGCTTTCATTTTTTGAACCGGACAAATCAAGGTTTAAATGCCTTGCCCTTGCTGTCAGCGCGCTGGAAACAGGTGAGAGCATGCCTGCCGTTTTGAACGGGGCAAACGAGATTGCTGTGGATTCTTTTTTAAAAGAAAAAATATCTTTTCTCAGGATCCCCGAGGTAATAGAAAAGACAATGAACGCCCATATTTCCCATCCGGTATCAGACCTTGATAATGTACTTGAAGCAGACAGGTGGGCAAGGGAAAAAGCAAGTGAGGAAATTAAAAAACTGTAATTATTAAATGTTATTATGAATTAACAGATATTTAAAAGAGCTTTAAAATGGAAATAATTTTTACCTTTATACAAAATACAGGGAACCTGATTTTCTTTTACATAATACCCACGGTCGTTGTTCTGGGTATTATGATCTTCTTTCACGAACTCGGACATTTTCTCGCGGCAAAGTACTTTAATGTAAAAGTATTGAAATTCGCGCTTGGTTTCGGCCCAAGGATCACGGCCAGGGAATGGGGGGAAACAGAGTATTCAATCAGGTATTTTCCCCTTGGCGGGTTTGTCAAGATGCTTGGTGAGGACGAAACCGATGAGGAATCACAGGACATTACTCCCGAGGATGAACAAAGGGCCTTTAACCATCAGTATCCGTTAAAGAGGATTGTCATTGTGGCAGCAGGACCTGTTTTTAATATTTTACTAGCGTGGGTCTTATTTTTCGGACTTTTTATGGTAAAAGGCGACCTGATAGCTCCTTCTAAAATCACAGAAGTCACGGAAGGCACCCCCGCGGAGACCGCTGGCCTTAAGGCGGGAGACGTTATTTTGTCTGCTCAGGACATAAATATAGAAAACCTGGGGGAATTGCATTCAATAATCGACGAACGAATCGGCCTTCCCCTGTCTTTGATTGTCAGAAGAGGTGAAAGGAACATTTCCGTCACTGTGATTCCTGAAGAACATATAACAAAGAATGAATTCGGTGAAGAAGTCAAAACCGGACGCATCGGAATCGCGGGAAGATATGAAAGAGTGAGACTGAATCCTCTGGAGGCAGTTCAAACCGCCTATGTTGAGACCGTAAGATGGATTAAATTGACCTGCCTGGTCGTAGTAAAACTGTTTCAAGGAGTTGTTCCTTTTAAAACGGTGGGCGGCCCTTTAATGATAGGTCAAATGACGGGCGAGATTGTGCAGGAAAGCGTTGGCTCTCTTGTTCCTGTCATGGCAATCATAAGTATAAATCTCGGCATTCTAAACCTTCTGCCTATTCCCATTCTTGATGGCGGAGTTATACTTTTTCTACTTTTTGAACTTATTTTAAGGAGGCCCATCAGCCTGGATAAACAGGAATTGGCACAAAAAATAGGTCTTTCTTTACTGATTCTATTGATGATATTTGTATTTTATAATGATATCCTGCGCTTCATAAAATAGGCCAATGATATTAGCGATCAACAGTTCAACCTTCCAATACAGTATAGCCCTCCTGTCTGAAGAAGGGATAACAATTGCCGAATATCTTATATTGCCGGATCCTAACGGTTTTACGGGCTTTATGCCTGCGATGGACTTACTTTTAAAATCGTCCGGAACAGAACCGGAAGGTATCAAGTGTGTAGCGGTTGTCACGGGACCCGGCAGTTTCACAGGACTAAGGGTCGGTTTGTCCGCCGCAAAGGGTATGGCATACAGTCTGAATATTCCTGTCATCGGTATATCCGGTATCGAGGCTCTCGCAGCGGGATTATCACATACGGAGATGGATATCCTTTCAATGGTCACTTCCAGGAGAGATGAAGTTTTTTACGGGTTGTTCCAAAGGAACAGAGAAAAACTCGACAGAAAATCTGAGGACAGGAGCATCAGGTTAAAGGATATATCCGATCTTATCAAGGAGCCGACAATCATTATAGGAAATGACTATATGAAACAGGAAAGCGTTATAGGTGAATCCGGTAACCATAATATAACTTATGCCCCGAAAGAGCAATGGATCTTGAGGGGCTCATCAGTAGGTGCTCTTGGACTGAAGCGTTTCCATAACGGTGATTTCGATGATATCAGAGACATGGTTCCAAGATATCTCCGCCCTCCTGATATAAGGTCGAGCAGGTAAGTCCCTATAAATATTTGACAAAGTTTATTAAAAAATATAATCACATTTTTGCAAATACGGGTATTAGCAATTAAGTTTTTGATATTATAAGGTAAATAGCTATTTATGGACAAAGAAAAAATAGAGAGGACCAGGATAAATAACCGCCTTCCAGTTGCAAGGGAAGGTATCCCGTTTATTGTCATTTCCGCCGGAATAACAATTATTCTATTTTGTTTCAGGCTTTTCTATCCGGCTGTAATCATGAGCCTGATATCTCTTTTTATAATATCTTTTTTCAGAGACCCTGAACGGGAAAAAAGGGCTGAGGAAAATGAAGTAATATCACCTGCGGATGGAAAAATAATCGATGTATGGAATCTGGATAATAGTGATAATCCGCTTGGTGAACCTGCAATAAAGATAAGTATCTTTATGTCTGTTTTTAATGTTCATGTAAACAGGGCGCCTCTTTCAGGGAAGATAACCGATATTATTTATAATCCGGGCAAATTTGTTTCCGCGAACCTTGACAAGGCCTCCGAAGAAAATGAAAATAACAGGATAACCCTTGAAACTGAAGATAATAAAAAAATAGTTTTCACACAGATCGCCGGTCTGATAGCTCGAAGGATAGTCTGCTGGATAAAGGTGAATGATTATGTTAAAGTAGGACAGCGCGTGGGGCTTATAAGATTCGGTTCAAGACTTGATGTTTTTATTCCGGCTGGAAGTGATACAGCTGTAAAATCCGGTCAGAAAGTAAAAGCCGGTGTAACAAC
>JBHPCX010000103.1:0-12059 GCA_042573485.1 Thermodesulfobacteriota bacterium
GTAGAGTAAGAGTATTCTCTTATATTATTCAGAAGACAGGATATGGGAAAATTCACCCCCTATTCAGCCTTTAAAGGAGTTATAGTTTTTTGCGGAATTCAAAAACAAAATCACCGGTTACAATATGGAACCGTAATTTTATATGCATACTTCTAACAGCATTTATGCTCTCTGTTTCCCATTTTTCAATAAACCCGCTTGTAGCATCCTATGCGATTCACCTGGGCGCCAGCGCCTATATTATGGGATTACTGACCGGCCTGTTTTTTGCCGTAGCACTCTCAATGCGGCCGGTAGCAGGCCCGGTTATAACAAAATATGACAAGCGAAAGCTGATGATACTGGTATTTCTTATCGGCGGTGTAGCAAATATCGGCTATGCGTTATTTCACAGTATATCAGCTTTTATTCTGTTCAGGGTGATTCATGGTCTTCAGTTCGCGCTGGTTGGGTCTCTTACAATGACCCTGGCAGGGGACAGCCTGCCTAAGGCAAAAATGGCTTCAGGAATGGGAATTTATGGACTGAGCGGATCAATCGGTATGGCAATAGCACCCACTATAGGGATAACTCTTCTTAATTTTGGCACCAATTTAAAAAGCGCGGGCTTCGGTTTTACCTGTGTTTTTCTTTTTGCGATGATAATTTGTTTCCTGGGTGTTATCCCCGGTTATATTTTATTGCCGGATAAAAAGACAAAGGAAGATATATCAAACACAGGAGCATGGTATAAGAATATTGCTTCCGTGCACGCGGTTCCCATGTCCGTTGTAATGTTTTTTAATTTTATTGGATGGTCACTTTATAATGTGTACATCGTGGAATTTGCAAAAACACTTGAAATAACGGGAATAAGTTCATTTTATACTGTGCTGGCGCTGGTTCTTTTAGTAACAAGACCGGCGAGCGGGTGGCTGACCGATAGATTTGGACTGGCCAGAATTATGTTTCCTGCCCTGATAATATTCGCTGCATCATTTATTGTAATTGGGTACAGCAAGACAATTGGTACAATGCTTGCGGGAGCCGCGATCGCGGCTGTAGGATTCGGGTCATTCCAGCCGGCCTTTTATTCCATGTGCATACTTTCCGAAACACCTCTAAAGCGGAGTGTCGCGAGCAATACACTTTATATTGGTATTGATGTAGGCCTGTTTATCGGACCTATCCTGGGAAGTATTGTATATAAGAAGTATAATTATCCCATCATGTTCATGAGCGGTTCATTAATGATTTTATTAGCTTTAATTGTTTTCATTTTGATGCTGCCTTCCTATTATCGAAGACGCGTGGTGCTGGAGGCGATGGAGACAGAATAGGGCGATCCTATCCGGCTGTTTGAATTTAGGCCAAACTAACTCGTCGAGATATAACAAAAGAGTTAAAAAGGTGCAGGCAGGGACATCTCACTACGTAGAGATATAACCGGTAAGGTAATAGATCAACTGGAGCATACCTTATGAAGAACCACAATAGATTTGAACGTCTAATGTCCCCTGGGATGATAGGCTCTGTTACTACACGAAACCGCATAATTAAAACAGGAGCAGGATCATTTTTATGGAATGAAAAAGAAACAGCAATGAACAAGGTGATTCTGGCTTTTTATGAGTCCCTGGCCCGGGGAGGCGTGGGGCTTTTAATTGTAGAATCTCCCATAGTTGACTACCCCTGCGGCGCCAGGTGGAGAGGGCGTTACAGAATTGATGATGATAAATATGTTAAGGGTTTGAGCGCCTTACCGGAAATTATCCATAAACACGGTTGCCCCGCTTTCATGCAGATGAACCATGACGGGCCATGGCAGTCCATAATAGGAATTACGGATGATCCTCCTTTTACCGGGAAGCCGGTCGCGGCATCCCCTGTTATGATTGAAAATCCCAATGATTTCCATAACCAGATGCCAAGAGCACTCACCATTGAGGAGATAGAGGAAATCATAGATAAATTTGCCTCAGCTGCCGTAAGGGCTGAAAAGGCAGGTTTTGATGGAGTGGAAATCAATGCTGCAAGCAGTCACCTTCTTCATAATTTCTTCTCCCCCTATTTTAACCGCCGTACAGACATCTACGGCGGAATTACTGAAAACAGGGCACGCTTTACCACATCCATAATAAAGGAAATAAAAAAAAGACTTGGTTCGGATTTTCCTGTTTCTGTCTGCATGAACGGTCTGGAACTCGGCCGTATTGCAGGAATTGATGACAGCAGGTGCCTGACCGCGGACGATGCGAGGAAAACAGCTGTTCTTCTTCAGAAAGCAGGGGCAGATTCAATTCATGTTCGAAGCCACTGGCTGGGATATCACGTGGGAAGTTACTTGACCGATTTATTCTTTTATCCTGAACCGCCTGTCCCTGTAAACAGTATGCCGCAGGAGTATGAGGGTAGATGGCGGGGCGCGGCTGCAAATTCAAAGCTTTCTGCCGGCATGAAAAAAGTTCTGAACATCCCTGTTATAGTAGTAGGAAAATTCGATGCCGAACTAGGTGAACAGATATTGAAAGAAGGGAAAGCCGATTTTATAGGTATGACGAGGCGGTTGCAGGCAGATCCTGATTATCCGAAAAAGATTAAAGAAGGCAGACTTGATGACATCGCACCATGCACTTCATGTGAAAACTGTCTTGGAACAAAACGCTGCCGCATAAATGCCTTTCTTGGTACGGAGTATAACAGCATTGAGCCCGCGGAAAAAAAGAAAAAGGTTATTGTAATAGGCGGAGGGCCGGCAGGAATGGAGGCGGCACGAGTCGCGGCCCTCAGGGGACATAATGTTACTCTTTATGAAAAAAGTAAAAGGCTTGGCGGTTTGATTCCAATTGCAGCCGTAGTAAAGGGAACCGACTTTGAGAACCTGCCTTTGATAATAAAGTACCTGGAAGGACAGTTGAAAAAGCTGGAAGTAACCATTAAGACCGGAACAGAAGTAAATAGTTCTTTTATTGAAAATGAAAGTCCGGACACTGTTATTATCGCTACAGGGGGAGTTCCGGAACTGCCTGATATCCCGGGAATTGATAACATGCGTGTAGTTAGTATGGCAAAGCTCCACGGACAGCTTAAAAAGTATGTAAACCTGGTAGGCCCCAAAAAACTGCGTGCCCTTACTAAACTCTGGATGCCGGTAGGAAAGAGAGTTGTGATAATAGGAAGCGGCATGCAGGGCTGCGAGCTGGCGGAATTTTTAACAAAGCGGGGAAGAAAGGTAACTATTATAGATACCGCAAAGGAACCCGGGGAGGGAATGATTGATGTAATCCTTGCCTACCTTATGCTCTGGTTTAAAAAGAAGGGTGTTAAGGTGATAAATGGGATAAGTGACATTTTGATACTGGAAGATGGTGTGGAATTTACAACAACGGATGGCGGAAAAGAAAAAATAACTGCAGACAGTGTTATCCCGGCGTTTCCCCTGTCTTCTGACTTGAACCTGGCTGAAGAGCTTGAAAATAAAGGGCCTGAAATCTTTACCATAGGAGATTGTAAAGAACCATTGCTGATAGCCGATGCAATAGGTGAAGGCCTGCGGGTAACCCGTAATATATAGATTAGCAAATTAATATGGCGAGCCAGGTAATTGCTTATCGACGTCCCATTGTTTATTGCCCCCTTACTATTTTTTTGACAAAATTACAGCAGTGTGATTTAAAACCAGCTATTCATGTCTTAAGATTTATGTATTCTATACATAAGCATCAATTCATTAAAGATTCAGAAACTATAAATAGTTTTTTTAAGGGGAACCTCCCGAAATATATCGAATAGAATGCGATTTTATATTTTGAGGAATGTCTCCTATTCTAAAAATATAATATAAAGGAGGATTATTATGAAAAAATTAGTTTTGATCCTGGGTTTAGTGTTATTAGCCGCTGCTGTTGGATTTTCAGGATGCGCGACAACAGGCGATAAAACAGCAGATAAACCATCTGCAGCTTCGTCCGGCAGTGTTTCCTTTGACGGCAGGTGGACCGGTACAACCGAGATTCAAGGTGTTGGCACGATACCGCTTGGTTATGACTTTATATCTGATGGTAATAAACTGACAGGAACTTCTGATGTCCAAACCGGCAAAGCACCAATTGAAAATGGCGAAATAGACGGTAACAAGATTAAATTTGACGTTACTATTAACTTTGGCGGACAGGAAATCGTAGTAAATTATTCAGGAGTTTTAACCGGCGACAAGCTAACGCTGACCTGGCCGGGCCAGGGCGGCACGCAGGAAGTAATCTGTACCCGCGAGTAATTTACTGACGTTTTAAGGGAACGTGCAGGGCAAGTATTATGTTTTCACATTATGCTCTGCACGAACATCTTCCTTCCTAAGGTCCTTGGCTAAATTCCAGCCCATTGCAGCTATTCCCAATCCGAAAACAGTATTTCCGACTATTGCCCCTGTAAGACCAAGCGGCGTTGCCCCAAGAGCAGGAATTAAGACTAAACCGGCAATCACAGTTATGGGAATCCAACGGGCAAATACTTTTGACTTGATTGAGCTAACCGCCATCAAGATCCAGCCGATCGCAAACAAACCGGCAGCTGAAGCAAATCCAATATCCATGAGCGCAGATTTGTCAAGAGCGCTGAGAGCTTCCGGATCAGATTGAGCGACAGCCCTGAGCACAAACAAGTTTGACCATTCAATGCACACCAGGAGACTATTTCCAACAAACGCAATAAGAAAGGCTGCTGTTCCAAATACGCCCGCAGTGTTCCGGTGGGCCAGGTAAACACCGATGCATCCGAAAAGCAGGAGCATTGCACTCACACCAGCAACGGATAGCCTTAATAAATAGACCGTCGATGTTCTTAAAACCGCCTCATCCTGGTCCAGGGGCAGCTGCGGCGTGAGAAATATATTTAGCAGAATTAATAGTACACCGCCGATAAGGAGCGGGATTCCGAATAACTTCAGTGACCTGTTCATGTGCTCTTCTCCCCAATAGACTTTACACTGAAAACCATAATCCCCACATGGATGTAAAAATGGAAGGCTTCCAGGTTTTAAGGTTAGAATAGGAATTAACCCGGGAACGTCCCACTTACTTCCTTTTCTTTACCTTTGCAGCTGTTCCTATTTTTAACAGATCTGCCATATTTGCTTTTGAATCAAGTACGGGTTTTATCAGTGATGTTTCACAGGTCATTATCGTCGTCACTCCAGGTCCATGTCCTGCTATCAGGCAGTCGCTATGTACAATTACTCCTATTGTAATTGCCCCCTGCCGGTAGGCACGGCCATAACGGTTGTCATGATCCATCAAAGCCACGAAATCTCCAAACCTAATTTTATCAAGCTTATATTTCTTTACTGTTTCCGGGTCGCTGGTCACTATATCATAATCGCCGCTGGCTACATGGGCCTGTCCCACTCCCGAACCCATACAGGTTGCGGGAACGATGGTTGTTACGGGAACCTCAAGCTTGTCTTTTCCCGCCTTCCTGATTTTCATTTTCTTCAATAGTTCAGGCGCGAGGTTGTAGAGTATGATATCAGGGTAGTCAACCAGCTTTAGTCCCTGACCCTTGGCATATATAATGATCTTGTCATCGTAGGTTAGTTTTTCCTTTATGTCCCTTGAAAAATCCACTATCGCATGTTCCGATCCGCCATGATGGCCTATCACGTATCCTGTCGCCCCCTTTGCTTTTCCTGAAATAACTCTGGCCCTGTTGCCGGCACATGAATACATTTGCAGAGATGTGTTCGGGTGTTCAAATGGCTTTTTCGTATCAGCCGTACAGCTTACTCCGGGCTCAATATGATCCCCTGCCCACGAGAAGGCGCTGTCACCCACCTGTATGTTCAGTGTGATACCGCCGATCGAGGGGAGTATAAAGGGCTTCCCATGATGGTCTACCCGCCAGGTGTCCCTGGTTTTAGGGGGACCGGGCTGGCATTGCAGCAGGAATTCTACAATTTTACTTTCATTTGTCTTGAGCATATTTTCTCCTTTTTTTGGTTTCAAAGCTATCAATCAGTGAAAACAGTCAGTTTGCGCTCCCGGATCAGCCACTTTCCGTCGCGTTTGACGAGCCGGTCTCTTGAACGGCCCATTCCGCCGGTAGTCATTTTACCGTCCTCGCCGCGAATCATTGTCTGCCAGTATGACTGGTGAAGGGCCTCGCCGGGTTTAGGGAACGTGATGCGAACGTTGCTGATAACGTGGTACATATTTGAAGAAGGCAATCCCTTGGCCTTGTTGTCGTCACGCCACTTAATAAGACCTGTAACTATCTTACGGATCTCCTCGTGCCCTTTACTGATACTCCCGTTCGAATCGATGACAGCGTCTTTTGTGAAAACAGCGACATAACCCTCAGGATCGAGTGAATCCACTGCCCACACATAACGTGCCATCACGTCTTCAATTGCTATACGGTCTTCGTAGATACCGAGATTTTCCTGTGCCGTGACAAGCACAGGTGCAATAAGTAACACAACAAAAACAGAGTGATACAGCCTCATGGTTTGTGCCCCTCCTTTTTTTCTTGACTCTTATTCGAGCATGTCCCTGAGCCGATTTTGATTTCAATAAAAAAAGGATCGCTGTCAGGTTTTAAAGCCCGAATACTTAAGAACCTTATAACGTCCTCATTTCTCATACTTAGTTGTTTTGCAGGCCTATGGGCGGAACAAGCCTTTCTCCGCCTGATACAACCGTGACTTTTTTTTCGAAATATTTGTATCCAGGTTCATTTATGGTAAGCGTGTATTCTCCCGGAGGTGCGGTTATGGAGTACCGGTTATCGGAATCCACCGTTCCATAATAGGAATCATACTCGCCGGATAAGGTCACCGTCATACCCTCGCTGCTGCCTACCGTACCGGGTTTGGAGCCCCAGACAGCTACAACTCCTTTCAGCGTTCCTTCCTCTGTTTCAGATTCGCTCATTGAGCCGGTATCATTATCTGATGTGGCATAACCTTCAAATCTGCTATCCAATCTCGCACCGGTATTTAATTTATTTTGTATGATTTCTTCTGCCTGTGCGCGCTGCTCCTTCACATTTTGAAGCTCTGTTTCGGCTTTCTGGCGTGCATCTTTTGCTTCCTTAATCGCCTCATCTTGATTGCTCCCACAAGCTGCGTAAAAAAGAAAAAATACAGAAAAAATTACCATAACCCTAATAGCATTTGATTTCATCTTTTTTCTCCTTTTTATAAAAACCGAGAGTTTGTTAGGTTTTAAAGTTCGAATACTTCACAACGATCAATTCATCCTGTTAAATATCCTTAGGAAAGGTAAGATTTCTCGGCTTCCACTCTCGAAATGACAGGGAAAGGCATGTTAAAGCGATTTAGATTGTAGATTATTATAAAGATCTACCCTGTTTATTTGCTTAAGTTAAATGCCGGAAACAACTATGTCATCAAAAACAAGGCTGGGTGTACGTATATTACTGTATGTCCAGGTGTCATCGGCCGCCTCAATGAGTTTGTTCCAGAACTTGAGGTGATTGTCGGCGATATTCATTTCCGCAACGTTCTGTGAGAATTCCCCCTTATCAAACAGCCTCCCGGTTATTCCGATGGAAAAGTCGCCGGTATTGGAATTGGAGTTTCCGCCTATAAAACTGTTTATAAGAATGCCCCTCCCCAGGTCTTTCATTATTTTCTTCAGGGAACGTTCGCCGGGAGGAAGAACCAGGTTTGAAGGGCCTCCTGTTGTAGGCTTGACCCCGAGCTTGCGGCTGCGGTACCAGTCAATGAAATATTTATTCAGAACGCCGTTTTCCACCATGGCTCGTTTTTTTGTGGCAAATCCGTCATCATCATAGGTGCTGCTGCCCAAGCCTTCAATAATATGGGGATCATCGACAAGAGTGAAAATATTACTGCCGAGCTTTTTCCCCTTTTTATCCAGCAGAAAAGACCGTTTTTGCTGAAGTGATGTGCCGCTCATGGCCGAGGTAAACTGGTTAAGTACGGTTATAACAATGCGGTTTTCGATAATGACAGGGAGTGTCTCCGTGGAAATCTTTTTGCCGCCCATCAGGTCCAGGGTTCTTTTTGCTGCCCCTTTGCCTACTTCACTGCAGGACGGTAATTTTCTGTAGGACCTGCCCACTGCATAATCATAACCGTTAGGACGGCGGTCTCCCTCATCCCGGGCGGTCATCTCCCCGAATGTATAACAGATGGAGGATTGTCTCTCCCCTGAAAAGCCGTTGCTTGTGAGAACGAGTTCCTCATTCAGGACATCATATACCTGCGTGCTGACGGATATAACCCTGTCACCTCCTGCCTCCAGGCAGGCGGTTTCAAGCTCCTTTGCCATGGCATGACGCTGATCCGGCGTAATACTGTCATACTCGGGATCAAGTATCTTCAGGTCCTTTTTCGTCCGGCCTTCATAATATGCTGGATCAGGCAGGCTTCTGTAAGGGTCCTTTTCCAGCAGTTTGGCGGATTTGACAGCATTTTCGATAAATGCTTTCAGGGCGCTTTTACGCAGATCGGAAGTTCCCTGGCCCGAATAACAGCCATTGACAAAAATCTGTATACTAATATTACTGGTGGCCGCTTCACTGACATTTTCAGGTTTATGCTCGCGGTATCTTACTTCAACATACCGGCTTTTATTAAAACCGACACGGCAGTCGTCAGCCCCGGCGGCTTTAGCTGTTTTTAAAACAAACTCACATATATCAACCATCTCTCTACTCATAATTACGCCCCCTGTTTTTGCAGGCCGCCCACTGTCATTGATTTTACCAGGCAGGTCGGCAGTCCAAAGGAAACAGGCACACTTTGACCGTCTTTACCACACCTGCCGGTCCCGCCCTGATACATTTTTAAATCATCAGCAACCATTGTTATATTCCGCAGCATCTTGGGGCCGTTTCCCATGATGTTGACATCCTTGATGGGCTTCGTTATTTTCCCGTTCTCTATGATGTTTCCCTGGGATACATAAAAGGCGAAATCACCTTCTCCTATTTTTACCTGTCCGTTACTCATGTCTTTCACATAAATGCCGTTTTTGGCAGAATTAATTACTTCCCCAGGACTCGCGTCTCCCTGGAGCATATAGGTATTTCTCATCCTCGGCATGGGATTATATTGATAACTCTCTCTCCGGCCGTTTCCCGTGGGATTGACTTTATAATGTTTCGCGGAAATTCTGTCATGCAGGTAGCCGGTAAGAATACCGTTTTCAACAAGGTTTGTACTTTGGGAGACTGTACCTTCATCATCAACATTAATGGCCCCGAGCTGACGTTCATTGGCGCCGTTGTCGATAATATTCACAAATGGTTCAGCAACCTTTTTCCCGATCATATCCGCATAGGTTGATACACCCTTACGGTTAAAATCAGCCTCCATGCCGTGGCCTATGGCCTCATGCAGGAGTATTCCTGTGATACCCGGACCGAGTACGACCGGCATTTCACCTGCCGGCGGCTGAACCGCGTCAAACAGGGTTAACGTGCGGGACACCGCCTCATCCGCCAGCCTGTCCATCAGGCCGTTCGTGTAATAGGAAAACTCATGCCGTCCACCGAAATTCCAGCCCGACCGCTCTTGCCTTCCGTTTTTTTCAGCGACAACGGAAGAGTATATAAAGTTCAATGGAAGGATATCATCCGCCTTGACACCGTCACTGGTTACAACCATAACCCTCTTCTGCCGGTCATGAAAGGTTACATTGACCTTGATGACCCGGTCTGACAGGGCAAAACATTTTTCATTTACTCTCTTTACAATGGGAAGCTTTGAGGAGAGAGAGACATCGGATAGAAGTCTTGTAAGGGGATAGTAATTTTTAAGTTCGGGACTGATGAATTTTCTGGCTGCCTTTTTCTGTGATCCGTCGGCTATGCTAGCGGCGGTTGAAGCGGCTGCCAGCATGGATTCTTCAGTCAGTTCCTGTGTAAAACCGTACCCGGTCTGGTCACCCTTTACGATACGGATCCCCACTCCAAGGTCTATGTTTCCGAATGCCCTGTCGACCTTTCCGTCCTCAAGGCCTACATAATTGGAAATGGTGTGTTCAAAGTATAGATCGGCAAAGTCTCCGCCCTTTGAAAGTGCCCTGTCGAGGACCTTTCCGCACAGGGAATCAGTAATACCGAACTCTGTCTCAAAAAATCCGGGTGAGGCGGCAATCGCGGATTCAAGCCATGCTCCGGGAATGAACCGGCTGAATCCCGCCGCTGCTCCGGCGGCCATTGCCGTTTTCAGGAAATCCCTTCTTCCAATTAATGTCATCTTGTTCCTCCGATTATATTATTTGGATCCTTTATATTAAAACTATAATGGTAAGTGGGTCAAGTCTCCCTTTAGCCATTTTCATCTTTGGCAGCAGTGAAAAATAATAACCTTTTCCCACGTTAAGTTCATAGTTTGCCTCGACCAGTTGGGATGATTCGCGTTATATTCTCTTTTTCGATTACTATATGTAAAGACAGGCGTAATCAAAAGGATAATTACCTTGACACACAGGGGCATTTTCCATATATGTTTATGCTTATAAAACAGGTTGTTATGGAATGTTTTACACAGTTTTACTTTTATTCATCTCCGTAAAGAAAATTAAATAATTTCTTTTATTGATATTACGCCAACCTAAAACATCAGACGAAAAGGAGACATATACATGCTAACAAAAAGACAGAACCTGTTAGAGACAATCAAGGGCGGAAATCCCGACAGATTTGTCAATCAATACGAGGCGCTGGTCTGCCAGGACACAATGTTCGGCATGATCATGGGTGATCCGGTTACTGCGGGGAATCCGGCCATAACGCCCGGAGGTCAGATAGTAAATGGCTGGGGAGTTACAATTCAATGGCCGGAAGGACTGCCGGGCCCCTTTCCGGTACATGATGAGGAGCACAAGGTAATAAAGGACATCACAAAATGGAGAGATGTTGTTAAAGGCCCCAGGCTGGATTATCCCGCGTCAGACTGGGATCAGTACAAACCCGGGATAGAAGAGATCAACAGGGATGAAGTTTTTGCGACAGTTTTTATCGCTCCGGGTGTTTTTGAGCAGACCCATTACCTTCTGGGCGTAGATACGTGCCTGATGAACCTGGTAATGGAGCCCGAAGCAATGAAGGAACTGATCGATTACATAACCGAATGGGAACTTGGCTACGCTAAACTGCTTTGTGAACATTTCAAACCCGATTGCGTTTTTCATCATGATGACTGGGGCAGCCACACTTCGTCTTTTATGTCCCCTGACATGTTCAATGAATTTTATGTACCGGCATATAAAAAGATTTACGGTTTTTATAAGGAAAACGGGGTTGAGTTGATTGTGCATCACAGTGATTCATATGCTGCTAACTTTGTCCCCCATATGATTGATATGGGAATCGACATCTGGCAGGGATGTGTTACCACAAATAACGTTCCTGAACTGGTTAAGGAATACGGCGAAAAAATTTCCTTTATGGGTGACATTGATAACGGTGTTATTGACCGTGAAGACTGGTCAAGGGAAGTTATTGCTCAGGAAGTAAGAAGAGCCTGCGAAACTAACGGCAAACATTACTTTATCCCCAATGCGACTATGGGCGGCCCTATGAGTACATATCCCGGCGTATATGAAGCTGTTTCGGAAGAAATAGATAAGATGAGCGAAGAAATGTTCTAGACACTTTTTTCTAGAGGGGATTATCCCTGAAAAGGATTGTCCCCTCTGTTCCTCAAAACGCATCCTGTTTAAGTATTTAATCCCATCCTGAAAAATCTTAGTCTGCACATTAAAATCAACTAAAAATTAACGTTTTTAGATGAAAGCTATCAGCCTTCAGCGTTCAGCTTTTAGCAAATGGATTTAATATCAATTGATGTGTCGTCCTAAAATAGTTGACAAATTTATACTTAACACCTCTGATTTCTGACATACAACCATGAGAAGCTAACCCCCGACTTTTTATGAGAATCCATCTAGCACGTCATTCCCGCGGAAGCGGGAATCCAATTTTTTTCGGGGAATATCAAATGGATCCCCGCTTCCGCGGGGATGACATTCTATTGAACACCTCATCTTCATTCACTTAACTAAATGCTGATCCACCTTTGTGCAAAG
>JBHPCX010000104.1:0-11705 GCA_042573485.1 Thermodesulfobacteriota bacterium
AAATAGACAGGAACATGCTTTTTTATCATGAATATCATTAGAGGCTTCTCCCCAGGATCTTTGATGCCAGTTCATGGGAAAAACCTTCCATCTCCTCTTGCAATGAAACTCTCGCTTTATTAACTTTTTCTTTTATTTCTTCTTTAGCCTTCCCGGCAGTCTCCTCTACCCGTACATAGGCATCCTCGAGAAGTTCATTTTCCGTTTCAAGGCCTTTATTTCGTAAATCTGTCTTTTCTTTGAGACCTTCATTTCTCAAGGTGATCATATTCTCTTCTATTTCTTCTGAATATTCACCTGCTTTCTTCATCCAGTTATTTGCCTGGTCCTTGGAAGAAGACATTTCTTCTTTTCGCCTGATTAGTATTCCCCTGATTGGCCTGTATACAATCAGGTTCAATAGAAAAAGTAGCAGCAGAAAAATAACTATCTGTATGACAATCGATATTAAATTAAATGCTGGCATAGCGCTCTTTTACTCTGATATCTGAATGATCCTATATTAATATTTATATTTATCAAATCATTCTCGGAAAAGGAGTAATAATAAATAAGGTAAATGGTCAAAATTCAACCGGACATCGCTTAAGTTCAACTGACTACAGCCAGTTTCTTATCCCCGTCCTTGTCTAATGTCTGCATCCTGCAGTTACCTTCAAAAATTACACCCTCTTCGATTATAACTGCCGGTGACTGGATGTTACCAAACACCTTCCCGGGAGCATGTATTTCAATACGGTTATCAGCCATAATATTACCTGTGATCTCACCACTGACAATGATATGAGACACATGGATATCAGACTGGATTACCGCTGATTCTCCGACAATCAATGTTCCTTCGGTGAATATTTCACCCTTGAAATGGCCATCTATACGTACAGCCCCTTTGAAGGACAATTTTCCTTCAAATTCCGTGTCCTTACCCAGGAATGCATTTATCTCATCTTTATTTTTCATGCTATTCCTCTGTAATTTTTTTGGGAGATATCACATCGGTTTTTTGATTGCAAGAAAAATTGCATATATATTAAGTTTCAGCTTCAAAATACCGATCCAATAAGTAGTACCTATAATATAATTCTAACTCAAAGTATATACTTGTTTTTTATCTATTGAAACATAAAACGTCTCATACTTATATTCATAAGAAGGCCCATTCCCAGCATTGTTGAAATAATGGATGATCCACCCGAACTGAATAATGCCAGGGGAATGCCTACAACAGGCATGAGGCCGATGGCCATACTCACATTTATCACCAGCTGCCAGAATATAATTGATATTACTCCGACAGCCAGAATAGAACCAAACATATCCTTGGAATCCTTGGCAATGTTCAAACCCCATAGTATAACAAAGAGATAAAGCAATATCAGCAAAAAGGACCCCGCAAAACCCCATTCTTCAGCCAGAACTGAAAAAGCAAAATCTGAATGCTGTTCCGGTAAAAAATGGAGCCTTGTTTGCGTACCTTTTAGATACCCTTTTCCCCACATGAGTCCTGAACCAACAGCAATCTTTGACTGAATAATATGATATCCCGCGCCCAGTGGATCAGTATCAGGATTAAGAAATGTCAAAATGCGTCTTTGCTGGTGTTCCTTCAGGTGAGGCCATAAAAAAGGAATTATCGGAGCAGCTGCAATTATAACAATCGCAAGTGATTTCCAGTTGACTTTCATGAATATTATAATTGATGAAGCGATGATTATCAACATTGACGCGGTACCAAGATCCGACTCCTTTAAAATAAGGATGAATGGAATTGCTATTAAAATGAATGGCCGCCATAAATCTCTGAGCCTGTATTCCGTATATTCACCCTGACTCGCAAAAAATTTTGAAAGGATGATTACAAGAGCAATTTTTGAGAACTCCGAAGGCTGAAATGATATACCTCCAAAACTCAGCCAGCTTTGTGAGCCTGAATATACCTTACCAATAAAATGAACCAGAACTAACAGGAAAACAGAAAAAAAATAGACAGGATATGCCATCCTTTCAAGAGTATGATAATCAAAGGTCGTCATCATTAAAAGCACTGCAAATCCAATAAGAAACCAGTATATCTGCTTGGTAAATATCTGATGTCCTCCGATCTCTCTTATAGGATAAGTCGCGCTGTACAGGTTAATGAGACTCACACATGTAATAAGAAACAGGAGCATCAATAAAATCCAGTCAAAATTTTGGAGCAGTCTTCTATCAAACATCATTGCTTTTATACCATTTTAACCTGTAGCATTATAAATCGATATATCAGTGTTTTAAAAATATTCATATGCCAAGATATTGCTCGATAAGTTTTTTAGCGACCGGAGCGGCACTGCTTCCGTGTTCACCATGCTCAATCAGTATAGCAACTGCTATTCTTGGTTCTTCTACCGGTGCTATTGCAACAAACCATGCATGATCCTTAAATTCATCCGGGATATCACCTTCAGGGCTAAGATTTTCTGCCTTCTGGCTGGCAATCACCTGCACAGAACCTGTCTTACCGGCAACAGTTATTCCCTCAACCCTTGCCCTGCTCCCTGTGCCATGGGGTTCATTAACAACTGCAATTAGAGACTGTTTTACTATTTTCATATTATTTTCATCAAAATCCAATGTTCCTCGCAGATTTTTCCTGAACTCAAAAACATTATTTTTTTCATTGCCTACACTTTTTACAACACCTGGCTGGTATATCATTCCACCGTTAAATACTGTTGAAATGAGACTGGCCATTTGAACAGGTGTTACATCTATATAGCTTTGACCTATTGCACAAGAGAGTGTTTCACCCTGATGCCATTTCTCACCTTTTTTTACCATCTTCCATTCTCTATCCGGTATAAGACCATCAACTTCAGACGTCAGGTCTATATTCGTCTTTTTACCAAGTCCAAACATTCTCGCGTATTGAGCAATAGTATCGATACCAAGTCTTCTTCCCATTTCATAAAAATATACATCACAGGATTCTCTCATTGCCCTGTGCAAATTGGTCTTTCCATGGCCTCCATCCTTCCATTTCCAGCACCTCTTAGTATCGTTTCCCAATTTGTATGTTCCGGTACATTTTATTACTTCTTCGGGATCAATCACCCCCTCTTCAAGTCCTGCAAGCGCAACTACCATCTTAAAAACAGAACCAGGCGAATACTTACCACTTATTGACCGATTCATTAGTGGATTTTCTTTATTGTTACGAAGTTTATCCCAATCTTTTTTATCAATACCCCCAACAAATTTATATGGGTTGAACGCCGGGTTACTAGCCATAACCAAAACTTCACCGTTATTGGGATCAAGTGCTACAATCGCACCTTCCTTTCCATTCAGTTCTCTCTCCGCGAGGAGTTGTAAATCCTTATCAATAGTGAGGCGGATATTATATCCAGGTACAGGCGGTTTTCGGGAAATTGTTCTAAGTTTTCTGCCGGCAGCATCAACTTCGACCTGTTCTCCACCTTTTATCCCATTTAACCAATTCTGCCATAAAGCTTCGACACCATATATCCCAATATAGTCTCTGCTACTATTATTTGGATATTTACCACTTTTCAACTGTTCTTCACTTATCTCACCCAAATATCCGATAACATGTGAAGCGAAACTACCATATATATAATTTCTCTGCGGACGGAATTGGGTCCGGGCACCGGGAAGGTTAAACAGGTTTGCCTCTATGATTGCCAGCTCTTCCTTTGAGAGATTTGTTTTAATTACAACAGGATCGAATGGATTACTTAAAGAAGCTTTTTTCAGCTTTTGTCTTATTTTATTACGGTCAAAAGGAATCAGGCGTTCAATGCTATTAAATAATTGTTTCTCGTCCTGAATATCCTCAGGTATACAATAAAGCTCGAATGATGGTCTGTTATCAACCAGCAGGTCACCGTTTCGGTCCATTATCAGGCCCCTGAAGGTAGGTAATTTTTGAAGGTCTATCCTGTTGTTTTCAGATTGTATCTTATACTTCGGGCCATCTACGATCTGAAGGAACCACAATCTCAATACCAGGCCAGAGAGTATAACGATAATAAGTATTGTCGCGATATTTAACCGCCTGGTTAATATTTCTCCTGAAACAGGATCAAATCCGGAAGTGCGCAATAATGACTCCTAATTAGTTGCTGACCGTTGAAAAAACTCTTAAAAGGTTCATATGCAGTTTTTCCATCCTTTAAAAAAATTTAAAATTCTCTTTCAACACTTGAGGCTGTTCCTTCGATTCGTCTAAAAAAGTAAAAAACTACAGGAGACAAAAGACATGTAACCAGCGCTGAAAGTATAAACCCCAATAGATCCTTAATATCAAACGCACTGTCAAAAGAGAAAAGAGTTAACAGTGCTACCATAAGTAATTCCTTAAAAATAACCGCGATAAAAACTATAGTTACCCTGCCTCCGGGTGAAAGCAAATCAATTGGATGAGAAAGCATCCTGGCAGCGATATAGACAAGGAGGTATAGAAGTGTGAAAAAACCTAAGACCCCTCCTGACAGGACGTCAATTAAAAATCCCATGCAGAATATGAAAATACCCGCGCTTGCTACACTTTGTGATGCCAGGAGGTAGACAGTTATAATGATAACCAGATCAATATTAATACCTTTATGAATCGCCTGATTCATTAAACTTCCTTTGGCAAGGATAAAAAGAATAGATATTGACCAGGCGGTAAGGATCAGGACTAATCCTTTTCTATCAACGGGTCTAATGATGGGTCCTCCTCAATCAATAGTATTAACACTTCTTCAAGTTTGGAAAAATCTACAGATGGTTTTACCTTGACACTTTTAAACAACTCTCCGGGGATATCCTCCACCTCTGTCACTTCCCCCACTGGAATTCCCTTTGGATAGATTCGGTCCAATCCTGATGTTACTACAAGATCACCATTACGAACATCACTGGTCTTTATGACATAATCAAGGATACACACTTTTGAAGAAAGCCCCTTCAAAGTGCCGCTGTCACGTGAACGTTGAATTATACAACTTACAGCGCTGTTCTGATCAATCAACAGGAGGACTTTCGAATAATTATAGCCGAGAGAAACTACCTGTCCCACGACTCCCTGGGCGTTAACAACAGACATATTTGTATCCACACCGGAGCTTTCACCTTTATCCACAATTATTGATCTGAACCATCCGGAAGGATCACGAATAACGACCTGCGCGGCGAGAACATGCTGCTCTGTTGTGTTCTTAAAATTCAAAAGCTGCTGAAGCCGTTTATGGGTAGTGAGTAACTCCCTATATTGAGAATTTTCAATCTTCAACCGGTCAATTTCAGTTTTAAGCCTTTCATTCTCTTCCTGAGTATTGACCAGAGCAAAATATTTAAACCATAAATCCTCAGTAAATGTTACACTGTTTTTAATTAGCTTTTGTACAGGGGCGAGAACTTCTATCAAAACTTTGATCGATGGGTTCCATGATCTGGATCTCCCTGGATTTGAAGACAGGACTACGAGGGAAATAAAAATCAGCAGTATCCATATCCAGATTTTCTTTATTCGATCTAATGAAAGCAATTATTTTTTATGCCTCTGGAAAGGCCGGCAGACAGTGTAGAATGCCAGCCAATACTCATTTATTACCTTATCATTACTTCACGGAGCACTGACATATTATCCAGGGCCTTGCCTGACCCCAGGACGACGGTAGAAAGTGAATCTTCAGTAATTGTAATGGGAAGCTTTGTCTCCTCCCTTAACAGGACATCAAGATCCTTGAGCAGGGCACCGCCGCCTGTTAACACGATACCCCGGTCTACAATGTCTGCAGCCAGTTCAGGGGGAGTCTGCTCCAGCGCAATCCTCACAGTTTCAACTATGGTCTCCACCTGCTCGGATATTGATTTTCTGACTTCATCTGAATCAATAGTAAGTATTTTTGGTATTCCTGTTACAAGGTCACGGCCCTTTACCTCAATTGTTTCAAGCTTATCACTTGGGTAGGCATTACCAATTGTAGTTTTTATTATCTCGGCGGTTGAAGGGCCAATAAGAAGGTTATACTTTCTTTTTATGTGCTGAAGAATCGCCTCATCCATTTTATCGCCGCCCACTCTTACTGACTTACTGTAAACAATCCCGGCAAGGGAAATTACAGCTACTTCAGTTGTTCCGCCCCCAATATCAACAACCATATTACTTATAGGTTCTGTTATGGGCAAACCGGCACCTATGGCGGCGGCCATGGGTTCTTCAATTAAAAAAACTTCTCTTGCGCCGGCCGACTCAGCTGATTCTCTAACTGCCCTCTTTTCTACCTGGGTAATCCCTGAAGGGACACAGATGATTATTCTCGGTCTGACAAGGGTCGTCCTGTTATGTACTTTCCTAATAAAATGCCTGAGCATTGCTTCGGTTATCTCGAAATCAGCAATAACACCGTCTTTCATTGGTCTGATCGCCACAATATTCCCTGGGGTGCGTCCTAGCATCATTTTTGCTTCCTTGCCCACTGCCAGCACTTTGCTACTGCCTTTGGCATCCTTTCTGACTGCCACTACAGACGGTTCACTTAAGACGATACCTCTCCCCTTAACATAAACCAGAGTATTAGCTGTCCCGAGATCTATAGCCAGATCATTGGAAAACAATCCGAGTATGGGGTCAAGCAACATAATATGCTCCTTTCCTATATCTAGTGTATATACAACAGTTTATCTATATACATTTTAAGTTTACAGTAAAATATTTTAAGAACTTGACAAAAAAATACTATTACGGTTAAATATCTGTTTATCTTAACTCAACTTTGGAAATATTAGAAGGCATATTAAAATGAAACGAACATTTCAACCAAGTAATATAAAACGAGCCCGGACACATGGTTTCAGGGCTAGAATGCGTTCCACCGGCGGTATCAAGATTTTAAAAAGAAGAAGAGCCAAAGGTCGAAAACGGCTAACAGTTTAAAATCCTATATGCGACCTTATTCATTCCCTAAACAGGAAAGATTATTGAACCGGAAAGATTTTGTCAATCTAAATCGCTTAGGGAAAAAATATCATACAAAACACTTTATTATTATTTTTAAAAAGAATGGGTCAGGAATAAACAGGCTGGGGATAACAGTAAGTAAAAAGATAGGGAATGCAGTTAAGAGGAATCGAATCAAGAGATTTTTAAGAGAATTTTTCAGGTCAAATAAAAGGAAATTTCCCTTTAGCTGTGACATTGTGATTATCAGTAAAAAAAATTCCTACCTTCTCAATTACACGGATATAAAAGAGGAACTGGGTGAGATTATCCTTGATAAGGAATTTAACATTTAAATTAAGGTATATTCCCATAGGGGTAATATATATATACCAGAAAATAATTTCCCCCCTTATAAAACCTTCTTGTCGGTTTTATCCCACATGTTCTGCATACTCCTGCCTGGCATTCAAAAAATACGGGGTTTTTAAAGGATCTATTTTATCAGTAATCAGATTGATGAAATGTCACCCTTTCAATCCCGGCGGTTATAATCCTCTATCATGATTTACAGCAGGTTCTTCCGTTAAGCATGGCGTATTGTTTTTGGAATTACCTCTTTTATAAATTTCTGGATATGGTTTATTGATGGAAAAAAGAGCAATCATAGCTTTTATATTATCCTTCCTGGTTTTTATGGTATGGACACAGCTGTACGCGCCCAGAAAAGACGTAACTGTAGACAATATAACAGTTGATGAACAGCAAGAAAAGACCGGGGAACCCGTAGAAAAACAGCTGCCCAGCCCCGCTATTGAAAAAACAGCCGAGGAAAAGCCGGCAGTTATAGAGGGTATTGAAGAAAAAGAAATAACAATTGAAACACCTCTTTATATTGCTCTATTGTCTAACAATGGGCCTTCCATAAGAAGTTTTAAACTAAAAAAATACAGAGAAACACTGGACCCCGAATCTCCTCCTGTTGAACTGTTTTCGGGAGAAGAACATGTCGATAGCTACTTTTCCTTTCATTTCGATACGCAACATCTTTTAAACAAGAAAAATCTCATTTATGACACAGATGGGGAATCATCTATAATCACCTCCGGGCAGGCACATAAGGATATTATATTTCAGTATATAACGGAAAATGGCCTTCTAATTGAACAGATATTCCGTTTTTTCCCGGACAAATATGATATCGGCCTTTCCTTTAACCTGATAAACCAAACAGGAAATAATATTACAGGGAAAATAAGAACGGAAATTAACAACCTGCCCCCTGATAGAAAAGCAAGATATTATTCTTTTATCGGCGCTAAACTTCTCCTTGATAACGAGCTTGAAGATCTCAAACCCAAGGACCTGGAAGAAGAGGAAGAATTATCCGGAAACATCGACTGGCTTGCATATGAAAATGAATATTTCATTTCCGCTGTCATTCCCGAAGACACGAAAGACAGCCGTTTCAGGGGGATACTGCAGCCGTCAGGACTTATTACCGCAAACCATATTTCTCCGCCAATTGATTTACCCTCTTCAACTCAAATATCAAAAGAATATTCGCTGTTTTTAGGTCCGAGAGACATTGATATCTTAAATAATTTCGGAAAGAAACTTGATGAAGCTATCGACTTCGGATTTTTTGATATAATCGCCGGGCCGTTGCATTATGCCCTGAAATTTTTTAATGGCTTTGTCCACAACTTTGGCATTTCAATAATTATACTTACAATAATTATAAAAATCCTATTCTGGCCTTTAACTCAAAAAAGCCAAAAATCCATGAAAGAGATGAAGAAACTCCAGCCTTTAATGACTAAGATACGTGAAAAATACAAGGATGACAGGGAAAGAATGAATAAAGAAATAATGGGTCTTTACAGGACTTATAAAGTCAATCCTATGGGCGGCTGCCTCCCTATGGTCATCCAGATTCCCGTATTTATTGCCCTTTATTCGGTGTTAAGCAGTGCTATTGAACTCAGACATGCCCCTTTTATGCTCTGGATAAATGACCTTGCCGCACCGGGCAGGCTCTTTTCATTTCCTTTCAGCATCCCCTTCATGGATCCGCCCTATGGGATACCGGTTCTGACACTGTTAATGGGAGCATCCATGTTCATCACACAGAAGATGCAGCCAATGGTCGGGGACCCTGCCCAGGCGAAGATTATGATGTTTCTGCCTGTTATGTTTACAGTTATGTTTATAAATTTTCCATCCGGTCTTGTACTCTACTGGTTGACACAGAACATCCTTTCAATAGGTCAACAGTACCTGATAAATAAAAAACCGGATTAGCGATTGGAGGATATGAATGAAAAGTTATGAATTTGAAGGTAAAACCGCCGAAGAAGCTATAAACAATGCCTCTCGTAAATTGAATATTTCTGCTGAAAACCTTGACTTTGAAATCATTGAGCCGGGCTCCGCCGGCATTTTCGGTCTTGTAGGAACCAGAAGCACAAAAATAAAAGTGACCATTCAAAAGGGCGGAGGCTATGATGAAGAGGACTTTGATGATTACAGCAAAATTGCGGAGATCGATACGTTAGAAGATACTGATGAAACAGCTGATGATAACGAAGGTGAACAGGACCAGTACTTTACTATAGCCAAAGATGCTCTGGATAATATTTTGGGATTGATACCTGTTGAAACAACAGTCACAGGGAACCATTTCAACGGAAAAGTATCTTTAAATATCGAGGGGGATACATCGGGTCTGCTCATCGGTCGAAAAGGGAAAACCCTTGACGCGCTTCAATATATAGTAAACAAGATTGCAAACAATGTCTCAGACAAAAAGTTAAAGGTAATAATTGATTCTGAAAATTATCGCCAGAGACGGATAGAGTCACTCACTCAGATGGCACTTAAAATTGGAGAAAAGGCAAAAAAACTCAAAAAGCCTTTTTCTACCAACCCTCTTAATCCCCATGACCGTAGAATTGTACACCTCACGCTCAAAAATATAAATGAACTTGAAACAAGAAGCAGGGGGGAGGGTCTTTATAAGAGAGTTGTAGTCATCCCCAAGAGATAATTAGCAATAATAATTGTCTTTACAGATATCAACTGGCCATCACCTGTAATTTTCATATCACGGGTGATGCATTTCATCCAGGTCAAAGGTCCATGTCCTACACACCGCTGGCAAACGATACGATAGCGGCAATATCAACTTCCTATGGCATTGCCGGTGTGGGTATTATCCGAATAAGCGGTCCAGATTCCAAAACTATTGCAGACAGACTTTTCCGTCCTTCAAAAAAAACAGGCATAATCAATAACCGTCATTTACATCACGGATACTTTATTGACCCTTCTTCCGGAAGTGTGATGGATGAAATACTCCTTTCATATATGAAGGCTCCCCACTCCTATACAAGAGAAGATGTAGTTGAAATAAATTCCCACAGCGGCCCTGTGCTCCTTTCAATGCTTCTCCAGATAGTAATAAACCAGGGAGTAAGGCTGGCGGAACCGGGCGAATTCACTTTCAGGGCCTATATTAACGGCCGGATCGACCTCACGCAGGCAGAAGCCGTCATGGACCTGGTAAACGCGAAATCGGAAAGGGGATTGATCCTTACCAGCAGACAGTTAAAAGGAGACCTTGGAGAGAAAATAAAAGATTTTCAACATGAAATAACTAATATCCTGGCGATGACAGAAGCAGCAATAGATTTTCCCGAAGAAGAAGCCGAAATATTACCCCGTGAACAAATAATAGATATTCTGGAAAAAACCATCACATCATCCATAGATGAAATCATCTCAGCCTATTCCGGCAGAAAGGTATGGATGGAGGGAATCGATACGGTTATAGCAGGGAGAGTAAATGCCGGTAAATCCAGTATTTTAAACAGGTTCTTAAATGAAGAGAAGGCCATCGTCACGCCTGTGCCGGGCACAACAAGAGATGTAATTGAAACTACAATTTATATAAAGGGTATACCACTGCGTTTAATGGATACCGCCGGTATACGTGAAGGAAGAGGAGAAATAGAAAGAATCGGTATTGAACTGAGCAAAAAAAAGCTGGAGGAGGCAGACCTGGTACTGGCTGTAATTGATCAAAGCCGTCCTTTAAATGATGACGATAAAAACCTTTTATCTTTAATCAACGAAAAAGACAGTATAATAATCCTAAATAAAAATGACCTCCCTTCAAGGGTAAAAAAATCAGAAATAAAAGTGTTCGCCCAGGAAATTCCCATAACAAGTATTTCCGCCCTGACCGGAGATGAAATAGACACGCTGAGAAACATAATCGCGGATAAAATAATAGACAATGATATGTCCGCAGAAAGCACCATCGTCCCCAATTTGAGACATAAAAAAGCCCTTTCAAAGGCACGTGATTATTTCAATGACGCGGTAACAAACCTGAAAAGCAGGGCGCCGATGGAAATAATATCCGTTGACCTGAAGGGCGGATTAGAAAACCTGGAGACGATAACAGGTGAGTCTGCAGGTGATGAGTTGTATGATTCTATATTCAGCCAGTTTTGTCTCGGGAAGTAATTAATACAGAGCTGTCAGCATTCAGCTGTCAGCAATCAGCTGACCCAAAAAAATAAAAAATATTTACCACAGAGACGCAGAGGACACAGAGGTTTAATTATTTTTCATTTACCGCGAGATAATGGCAAATGAAAAGAACCTGCCCTTTTGTGTATGGAAGTTTTTTATTAGATTGGGGTTTAATTTTATGGATCATCTCCAGATTAGTTGATAAAAACAAGGGAAATATGTAGTGATATCAAAT
>JBHPCX010000105.1:0-11705 GCA_042573485.1 Thermodesulfobacteriota bacterium
AATATTGAAATAGTCATCGGGTTTATCTTTACTATTGTCCATTTTTTATCTCTTTCTTTTATAAGGGCATAGGAATCAAGGAGCTTTTGCATTTCTTCAAGTGATTTTGGGGACGCTTTTTGCGCGGTAAGTCTGCAGACTTCAGGCTCAAGGAATAGTCTTGCTGTCGCCAGATCATCAACCTTTACTCGCCTAAATCTGACAAGTTGGGGAAAGTCCTCCATAAAAGGTAGCTGGTAAAATTCCCTTACAAACATTCCTTCAGTTATACCTTGTCTTATTTCAAGGAAGCCCATTGACTGCAAAACCCTGATACCTTCACTAATAACAGGGCTACTAACACCAAACTGCTGGGCAAGTTCTGTTTCACTGGGCAACGCTTCACCGGCTTTATACTTGCCTGAATATATTGCTCTTTTTATTTGATTAACAACATCCTCATAGGGATTAGCAGTACTTTTATTTTTTTTAAAATCAGACAATTTCTCCTCCTTTTATTATTAACTTGGATATTCAATGTATCTCCTCAAAAGAAAGAATTATACATTTTTGTTTGTAAAAGGGCTAGTGTTATGTCTCCCAGCTTAATATTTTTAGAAGTTGTATCAACATTTTCAAACAACTCTTTCCAGGTAATAATAACTTTCTCACACTGATTTTTCACCATCAAATGCCATGTTTGTGCCAAATAAAAAGCCCTATAAATCCAGGTTGATACAATTATTTATTTTAAATAAAATCAACATTGTGTTGCGTGATCGTTTCAGGGTGTTCCATACAGTCGCAACAAAATGTTGATCTTCTGTGATGTTTGCTGAACCAATTATAAAGGGTCTTAAGTTATTGATATAACTTCAAGACCCTTTATATTTTTATGGAGGCGGCAACCGGATTCGAACCGGTGAATAACGGTTTTGCAGACCGCTGCCTTAGCCACTTGGCTATGCCGCCCAAAAATTTTAAGGTTAATCGCGCATAAGCGGGATTAACCTTTTGCCTTTTAAAATGGAGCGGGAAACGGGACTTGAACCCGCGACAATCACGTTGGCAACGTGAGGCTCTACCACTGAGCTATTCCCGCAAGAGTTTCTTATTCTAGTATCAAAATCCTGTTTGTCAACAGAAAATAGCTGCTTTTTCATTATATAATTACTCTTTATTTTTATTTTCAGGGAAAAGCAACCCATTGAATTGTTTCAGATAATCCCATCCTGACCACACCGTTAAAATAAAAGCTATACATAAAAAAACCATACCCACAGAATGCATGTTGACGTCATAATATTCATAATGAAGTGTTAAGGCTATTATAGCGACTGCCTGAAAAATGGTTTTGAATTTACCCAGTTTGCTTGATTGGATAATAACTCCTTCCGACGCTGCAATAGCCCTGAGGCCGGTAATTGCCATTTCCCTGGATATTATTATTAAAACTATTAATACAGGTATCCTTTCCAGCCGGACAAGCATTATCATTACTATCGCAACAAGAATCTTATCAGCAAGCGGATCCAGAAATTTACCCAGGGTCGTCACTTCATCATATTTTCGGGCAAAATATCCATCCAGAACATCTGTAATAAACGCTGTCCCGATAAAGACCGCGGCAAAAAAACTTAACCATTTCCCCGGGAAAAACATGAAGAGGATCACGAGCGGAACACACAATAGCCTCAATGTTGTTAATTTATTAGGCAGATTAAATATTTTATTTTCCTGTTTTCCCATTGTTAAATTATTTTGCCTTTCCTTTCTTATTTTTTTAACTCATATTGTTTATAAAAACTCATAACCTTATTAATAAATCTTTCTGTCTCGGGAAAGGGAGGAACTCCTTTATATTCCTCCACCCTTTCAGGGCCCGCGTTATAGGCGGCCAGGGCAAGCTTAATATCATTTTTAAATCGTTCCATGAGCTTACTCAGGTACCGTGTTCCTCCAAAAATATTTTCCTCGGGATTGTGCGGATCTTCAACAGCCATATCAGCGGCAGTTTTGGGCATTAACTGCATTAACCCCTGTGCTCCCTTTTTTGATATTGCCTTTGGATCAAAGCCTGACTCAACCATTATTACTGCCTTGACAAGTGAGGGTTTGAGGTTGAATTGTTTGGACGCCTGATTTATGAGTGAGCCATATTTATTCATAAACACTCCAGGGTCCTCATTCTCCACTTTTATGTAAAGTTTATAGCGTGTATCTTTTTTAATATTAGTAAAACGGGGTACCCCCTTTTCATCTATGTATTTGAAAATATCAGCGCAACAAATACTTATATTTATAAAAACGAAAGTGAAAATACTGCATAACATAAAAGTCACAACAACAGGAAAGATAGAGTATCCGCGATTTGATTTTTTACTCATAAATTATCCCGCCATTGAAAAGCCTAGTGAATCCACACCACCTGTCATTCCGCGGCTCCGACCGCGGAATCCATAAGATTACACTCCTGCTGTAAATCATATGCCATTGACAACTCCTGGATACCGCGATCAAGTCGCGGTATGACAAGTCGCTACGCGACAATACAAAATTTTCTTTGTCTAAAGACGAGGGATTTCAAGCATCCCCGAAAGGGATACTAACATTAAAAAGCTGAAGGCTGACAGCTGATTGCTGAAAGCGGTTATTTGCTATTTCGCAGTCTTTTCCCAGTCAGCAAGAAAATTCTTAAGTCCGATATCAGTTAAAGGATGTTTAATAAGCTGCTCCATAACCTTATATGGTATGGTCGAGATATCAGCGCCCATTAGCGCGGCATCAAGCACATGAAGGGGATTTCTTATGCTGGCAACTATAATCTCTGTATCGTATCCATAGACCTCATAAATCGTTACTATCTGCTCAATCAGTTCCATACCCGTCTGTCCGATATCATCCAGCCTGCCGACAAAAGGGCTTATATAATCGGCACCTGCTTTAGCGGCCATCAGGGCCTGTACCGCTGAAAAACAAAGAGTCACATTTGTCTTAATACCTTCTGATGAGAGAACCTTAACTGCCTTGAGCCCTTCTTTTATCAGAGGTATTTTAATTACAATGTTATCCGCTATTTTTGCCAGGTCCTTTGCTTCAGAAATCATACCTTCCGCGTCAGTACTGACTACTTCGGCGCTTACCGGACCATCGACAATATCACATATCTCCTTTATAAGGTCTTTGAATTCCCTCCCTTCCTTTGCGACCAGGGAAGGATTAGTTGTTACACCATCCAGCAACCCAAGTTCATTAGCCTTTTTGATCTCATCAATATTAGCGGTATCTATAAAAAATTTCATTTGTCCCTCCTGAATATGAAAATAATAATAAAAATTATTCTATTTACTTAAAAAGAATTTATTTTGTTTTTTGTTTAAATTTTTCAGCACACTCTTCGCTGCAAAAAAAATATTCTTTGCCATCCATAACGATCCTGAAGGCCTCATGACGCGGGATATATGTCTTACAAAAAGGATCCTGCACCATTTCACTTACAACGTTCCCGGAATTACTTTGCCCGGATACCCCGGGTCCTATTTTAAAAAGACCTTTAAAGAGCCTGTATGCAAAATAAGCAAGGAGAACAAAGATAATTAACCTTACCATCAGCTAATTCTCCAGCAGTTTAACCGGCTGTTCCGCTTCCGGTAATTCAACAAGTATTTGCGCCATTCTCTTTCCAAGTACCGGGTGTATCTTTTCTGGTTCTATATCGGTAATAGGAGCCATAACAAACCTTCTTTTATGCATCAGCGGATGGGGTACTGTCAGGTTTTTTTTATTTATAATGTCATCACCGAACAGTAATATATCCAGATCGATTGTCCGCGCTTCCCACCTGGTTCCGGTTCTTATTCTCCCCATTTCCCTTTCAATATCAAGGAGAACCTTCATCAATCCTTCTGCCTCGAGACTTGTGCTTATGATGACAACAGCATTTGTAAACCAGTTTTGATCCTCAACACCAACAGGCTCCGTACTGTAAAAAGAGGATACTTTGAGTACTTTACAGTCAGGATGGTCATTTATCCTGTCTATTGCCCCTATACAATTTTTACGGGAGTCACCCAGATTGCTTCCAATCCCGACAAATACTTTCTTCATCAATCTACTTTAATCCGAGCACATCCTGCATATCATAAAGACCTGCAGTCTGGTTGACGATCCACTTTGCCGCCCTCACCGCTCCCTTGGCAAAATTATCTCTGTTATGGGCCCTGTGGGTCAACTCAAGGCGTTCACCGATACCACCAAACAGGACAGTATGGTCCCCCGTTATGTCCCCGGCCCTGATGGTCTGGATACCTATTTCCTCATCTGTCCTTTCACCTATTATACCTTTTCTCACGTAAACAGCAGTATTGTCAAAATCCCTCTCTGTTGCTTCAGCCAGCCTCTTTGCCAGACCGATCGCCGTGCCGCTGGGAGCGTCCTTCTTCAGCCTGTGGTGGGCTTCAATAACTTCAATGTCATAGTCCTTGCCCAGTATTTTTGCCATCTCAGCAGCAATTTTGAACATTACATTTACACCCACACTCATATTAGGCGCGATAACACAGCGGATATCCCTGGCGATTTCCCTGATTTCACTAATGTTTTCATCTGAAAGCCCGGTAGTGCCGATAACTGCGGCGATTCCCGAGGAAGCAGCCTTTTTAAGGTTTTCCATTGTTGCTTCCGGGACTGTGAAATCTATCAGGACATCTCCCGATTCAATAACCTCATCCAGTGAACCGCATACTTTTATACCTGATTCACCTATTCCCGCTATCTGACCCGCATCCTTCCCGACAAAGGGGTTGTCAGGATGCTCAAATGCCCCCGAAAGAGCAACCCCATCGGTCTCATTTATAATACCCATGATCCGTGCTCCCATGCGCCCTGCCGCACCTGCCACTATTATTTTTTTCATTTCTACTTCTCCAATATCTTCTGTGAAGAAACCCTTCACCTTGCACCGTACACCCTAAACCTTACACCTTTCTTTCATATTAACCCGTAATTACTCAAAGTTATTTTAAGTTTCTCAAGATTTACATCAGACATCGGCGCAAGCGGAAGCCTGATTTCATCTGTTATTTTACCCATCAGGGCAAGAGATGTTTTTACCGGTACAGGATTTGTCTCATAAAACATGGCCTGGCATAATGGATATAATTTAAAATATATTTCCTGCGCTCTGGCCAGGTTCCCTGCTTCCCACTCCCTGATCACCGCTGCTGTATCTTCAGGAACAATATTGGCAACAACTGATATTACACCTTTCCCGCCAATGGAAAGTACAGGAAGAATAAGATTATCATCACCTGAAAGGAGAGTAATTTTATCTCCGGCGAGATTTAAAATATCAGTCATCTGGGCCAGGTTTCCTGAAGCTTCCTTAACAGCCACTATTTCAGGGATATCAGCCAGACGCGCCACTGTTGAGGGAAGCATATTTATACCGGTCCTTCCCGGTACATTGTAAAGGACCTGGGGAAGCGGTACTGCTTCGGCAATAGCCTTATAATGCCTGTAAAGACCTTCCTGGCCGGGTTTATTATAATATGGTGTTACCTGGAGTGTCGCGTCAGCACCGGCCTTCTTCGCGTGAGAAGTCAGCTCAATTGCCTCCCTGGTACTGTTGGCGCCTGTGCCCGCTATTACAGGAACACGTTTGTTTATCGCGTCAATCGCTATATCGATTACCCTGTTATGCTCTTCAATACTTAAGGTAGCTGATTCACCGGTAGTCCCGCAGGGAACTATTGCACTGGTTCCGCTCTCTATTTGATAATCAATTAGAGCACGATAGGCTTCTTCGTCAATTTGTCCATTTTTAAAGGGAGTGACAATTGCCACTATGGATCCTTGAAACATTGTATTTACTCCTTCTTTTAAAGTGCCTCTTCATTTAAACTGCCATTATAAATAATGGATGTCCCGCCTTCAAGCCATACACTGCTGAATTTGCCTTCTTCCTTCTGGAAATAAATCTTGAGCTCTTCACCGCCACTTGTAACAACAGTCACGGGAGAAACTACCAGATCTTTTACATGTGCTATAAGTGAAGAAGCAATAGCACCCGTACCGCAAGCAAGTGTCTCGTTTTCAACACCCCTTTCATATGTCCGGACATAAAGTTTAATTTCATCGGTGACACTCATAAAATTGGCATTTGTACCATCCGGCTGAAACATGCTGTGGAACCTGATCGCCCTGCCCTGCTCATTTACCGGAACATCATTTACGTTCTCCACCTGAATGACGACATGGGGTACTCCCGTATTAATAAAACTGGTATTTATCCATCCGGGTTCATGAGGCAGGTCTATATCGACCTTCAGGTCAGTCGGTACCGGCATCAAAATCTTTACAATCCTGTCCGTAACTTCAGCGGAAATAGGACCGGCGAGTGTATCAAATGTCATTTTTTCACCGGCAATCCCCTTTAAGAGGGCAAATCGGGCCGCGCACCTTCCGCCATTTCCACACATTTCAGCTTCGCTGCCGTCAGAATTAAAAAATCTCCAGGCAAAATCGTATTTATCTGAGCCGACAATAAAAATCATTCCATCAGCGCCCACAGATTCCCTTCTTCGGCAGACTCTCTGGGCAATATGACTCAAATCTTTTTCCGGGCATTTTCCATCCCTGTTATCAACGAGAATAAAATCATTGCCCGTTCCACTCATTTTCATAAATTCTATTTTTTCCATTTTTACCTCAAAAAATCAGGAATTATCTCTCCCTTGGCAAGGTCCTCGCAGGTTTCTCTTTCACGGATAATAAAATACCGGTTATCCTTTACCATGACCTCGGCAGCCCTTGGCCTTGAATTATATGTTGAAGACATGCTGAATCCGTAGGCCCCCTCGCTCATCACTGCTATAAGATCATCCTGTTTCAATTCCGTGATTTCCCTGTCTTTAGCCAGGAAATCACCTGATTCACATATAGGCCCGACAATATCAGCCTTAATATTTTTCCCTGAATCCAGCCTCACCGGTTTTACGGCATGAAATGATCCGTAAAGACTGGGCCTGGCAAGGTCATTCATGGCAGCGTCAACAACAACAAAATTTTTATCCTCATTGGTCTTGGTATACAGGACTTTGGCGACAAGTATCCCCGAGTTACCCATAATTACTCTGCCAGGTTCAAAAATGAGTATTACATCTTCCTCTCCAATTGTATCCTTCAGAGCTGAAGCGTATTCTGCCGGTGAAGGCGGAGCTTCGTCATCATAGGTAATACCGAGACCTCCGCCAAGGTCCAGGTATTTTATCTCTATCCCTGCCTCCCTGAGCTTTCTGATTAATTCTTTAAGCTTCTTGAGGGCGTCAACAAAGGGACTCACCTTTGTCAACTGAGACCCTATGTGACAGGATACTCCTGCTACATCAAGATTATCCATTGCGGAGGCTTTAATATATTCATCAATGGATTTGTTAATATCGATCCCGAATTTATTCTCTTTAAGACCCGTAGAGATATAGGGATGGGTCTGGGGATCAACATCAGGGTTAACCCTGATCGCCACCCTTGCCATTTTACCGACAGACTCTGCCACATCATTCAATCTTTTCAATTCCTGGGGTGATTCGGTATTAAACATCAGGATATCTGATTTCAAAGCAAACTCCATCTCTTCAGCAGTTTTCCCCACACCTGAATATACTATTTTTTCCGGACTCACACCTGCCTTGATCGCCCTGAAAAGTTCGCCGCCCGATACAATATCCACACCTCCGCCCATGTTGGCAAAAAGTCTTAAAATCGAGCTATTGGAATTTGATTTCATCGAATAGCAGGTTATATGGTTTATCTCTTTAAAGGCTTCATCAAATACCCTGAAATGCCTTTTAAGAGTTGCATGGGAATATAGATAAAAGGGAGTTTTAACCTCCCGGGCAATATCCGCTATTTTTATATCTTCACAACAGAAATCTTTATTTTTATATTCAAAAAAATTCATGAACTTAAATTTCCTTCTGTAACTCTTTTAGAAAAACCCTGAAATGATCATTTAACTGATCTTATGCGGCAGTGTGATATATCCGGTTATTACACATTATGAGATATCTCGAATGAATAATTATTATACCCGGGCGGTACAGGAGATGTCTTCCTCCCGCAAGCCAGACAGAAAAGCGCCGATATAATCAGTAATATCATTAAAAGTAATTTTGCGCGTTTCAAGATTCAAGCTCCTCCTTTGCCCTTTGAATGCTCTTTTTGACTACTTCATCACCTGTACCGCCGAAAAGATTTCTCCGCTTTATGCCTGATGCCGGTTCAAGCCATTCAAACACATCTTCGGTTATCTGTCTCGCGAAGCCCTTCAATTCATCCAGGGTCAGTTCTTTTAACGCTCTGTTTTCCTCTATGGCAAAAAGAATAATTTTTCCAACCGCCTCATGTGCCTTCCTGAAGGTCATTCCCTTGTTGACAAGATAATCAGCCAGGTCAGTGGCCATAAGGTGCCCTTCTTCCGTTGCCTTCTTCATCTTTTTACCATCAAAAGAAATCTCGCTGACAAGCATACTCAGCACAGTCAGGCACTGCTCTATTGTATTCACTGTATCGAAAAGACCTTCTTTATCTTCCTGCATGTCCTTATTATATGTGAGAGGCAGGCCCTTCATTGTCGTCAAAAGAGCCATTAAACTCCCATATACTCTTCCTGTTTTACCCCGAATCAATTCCAGAACATCAGGATTCTTTTTCTGGGGCATAATGCTGCTCCCGGTACAGAAGGCATCGGGCAAAACTATATATCCGAATTCCCTGCTGGACCATATAATGATCTCTTCACTTAATCTGCTTAAATGCATCATAAGGACTGATGCTGAAAAAAGATATTCCAGCACAAAATCCCGGTCACTTACGGCATCCATGCTGTTAGCTGATATGGAATCAAATCCAAGCTCGTCAGCGACTGCTTCCCGGTCAAGGTTAAAAGTTGTTCCCGCGAGAGCAGCGCTTCCAAGGGGCAGGACGTTAACCCTTTTCAGACAGTCTGAAAACCGGTCCGCGTCTCTTTTGAGCATCTCATAATAGGCAAGGAGATGATGCGCTAAAAGGACCGGCTGGGCCGGCTGCAGATGAGTATAACCTGGCATAATCAGGTCCAGGTTTTTTTCAGCCAGAGTAACAAGAGATACCTGCATCTCTTTTATAAGAGACACAATTCTTTCCACCGCTTCCCTGACATATAGCCTGCAGTCAAGAGCTACCTGGTCATTCCTGCTTCTTCCCGAATGGAGTTTCTCACCCAGCATACCGACTTTTTCAATCAGTTTGCTCTCAACCAGCGAGTGGATATCCTCGTGACCTTCATTAACCTCCAGTTCATCCCTTGAAATTTCCCTTTTAATTTCCATAAGGGCATTTATTATCAGGGATGCCTCATCCTCGGTTATTATTTCCTGTTTCGCGAGCATGCGGCAGTGTGCAATGGATCCATCTATATCCTGGCTAAACAGTCCCTTATCAAAATCAATTGAGGCATTAAATATGTCTACAATCTCATTTATATTATCCTTGAACCGTCCACCCCATACTTTTTTTGTCATTTGATTTTCCTTCTCTTCATCAGGCTTGCTATCCGCGACCTTAAAGCATTCAACTTGATAAAACCATCCGCGTCTGCCTGGTTATAGACATCTTCACCTTCAAATGTCGCGTAATCGGAATCAAACAGGGAATAATCTGATTTTCGGCCGACGGTCATACAATTTCCCTTATATAGCTTCAGGCGCGCTGTACCCGTAACATTCTCCTGGGCCTTATCAATAAGAGTCTGGAGCATCTCTCTTTCCGGTGAGAACCAGTAGCCGTTATAAATCATATCTGCGTAACGGGGTACCAGGCCGTCCCTGATATGCATTACTTCCCTGTCCATGGTTATCGATTCAACTGCCTGGTGGGCTACTCTTAATACGGTTCCGCCCGGTGTTTCATAGACTCCACGTGATTTCATTCCAACATAACGGTTTTCCACGATATCAAGCCGTCCTATCCCGTTTTGCCCGCCCATCTCATTAAGATGGGAAAGAAGAGACGCGGGACTCATGGATACTCCATCAACAGCCACGGGATTACCCTTCTCAAAATCAATTTTCACATATGTCGCCTTATCAGGGGCATTTTCCGGAGACACTGACATTGTAAACATTTTCTCATCAGCCTCCTTCCAGGTATCTTCCAGTATTCCCCCTTCAAAGCTCATATGCAGCAGGTTATTGTCACAGGAATAGGGTTTCTCCTTGGTTACCGGGACAGGAATGTTTTTAGATCTGGCATAGGCAACAAGGTCTTCTCTTCCCTTAAAATCCCATATTCTCCATGGTGCAATAATCTTAAGTCCCGGTTCAAGAGTCATGTAACCCATCTCAAAACGGACCTGGTCATTTCCTTTTCCTGTCGCGCCGTGACTTACCGCGTCAGCACCTGTGCTTTTTGCCGCCTCTACCTGTCTTAAGGCAATCAGCGGTCTCGCCAGGGCTGTCCCGAGAAGGTACCCTGATTCATATATAGCGTTAGCTCTTAAAGCCGGCCAGACATAGTCCCTGGTGAACTCCTCCTTCAGGTCCTCAATAATGACATCGTCTGCACCGGTATTTAGGCCTTTCTCCCTGATATCATCCATTTCGTCACCCTGACCAAGGTCCGCGGCGTATGCTACTACAGGACATTTATAGGTATCTTTCAGCCATGAAAGAATAACAGAGGTATCAAGACCCCCTGAATAGGCCAATACTATTTTATTAACTTTTTCACTCACAATATTCCTCCAGAATCTATTAAAACCCGGCTGATCCGGGTTATTCTTAACGATTTAATTTAATCATCTAAAAGGCAACCCTATTCTGCTATTACTTTCTCCAGGAGTGCCTGATGCAAATGAAGTTTGTTTTCTGCCTGGTCAAAAATTACTGAATTTGGACCATCCAGAACTTCCGATGTTATCTCCTCACCGCGATGGGCAGGCAGGCAGTGCATAACCAGTACATCCGGTTCCGCCATTTCCACCAGTTTACTGTCGAGTTGAAATCCCTGAAAATCGGATATCCTCTGGTTCCCTTCCTCTTCCTGCCCCATGCTTGCCCACACATCAGTATTAATAACCGCGGCACCTCTGACAGCTTCAACCGGATCTTCGACCACACTTATATTACTGCCTGCTCCTTCCATTACTTCCGGCGAAGGATGATATCCGGAAGGGCATGCCAGTACAAGATCAAATCCCATTATCCGGGCCGCGTTTATCCATGAATGGGCAACATTATTCCCGTCACCTACCCACGCTATCTTCATACTGCTGAGGTCACCCTTCTTTTCCCTGACCGTCATCATATCACTCAGCACCTGGCATGGATGATAATGATCGGAAAGGGCGTTTATAACGGGGATATCCGCCCATTCGGCCATCTCCTCAAGGAGGGCCTGTGAATAGGTCCTGATCGCCAGCGCGTCAATATAACGTGAAAGCACCCTGGCGGTATCCGGGATAGTCTCATCCCTGGAAAGCTGTGTATCGGCCCTGCTGAGAAAAATCGTCTGCCCTCCCAGTCTGAACATGGCTATCTCGAACGAAACTCTCGTTCGTGTCGAGGCCTTCTCAAAAATCAATCCAAGGGTGTATCCTTCCAGAGAACGATTAGCATTTCTTGGCTGTGATTTTATTTCAATCGCCCGGTCAATCAAGGCGACAATCTCATCTTTGTTTAAATCTCTGA
>JBHPCX010000106.1:0-11661 GCA_042573485.1 Thermodesulfobacteriota bacterium
CAGCAACGCTCTTGGTCATCTGGGAAATCACAGTAAAATGGGGCTTTTCCAGACTGATATTCAGGAAAAAGACCTTTTTCTTCTCTGCACGGACGGCCTGTACGGAATGATTGATGACAATAATATTTTAAGCATCATTAATGATATCAGAGGAAAATCTCTTTACCAGTTGGGTATTACCCTGATTTTAAAGGCTAATCTGGCCGGGGGAATGGATAACATAACAATTGTGTTATTATCCTTTGATTAACATATTCTCCCTGACTAAAAGAGGAAAAGACAATGCCTAGTATAAAACTAGAAAACAATGATGGTGAATCAATAAATATCCCTGTATTAAAAGATAAAATCGATATCGGCAGAGGAGCGGATAATGACATCATTATTCAGGACAGTACTGTTTCCAGAAACCACGCCCGGATAATGCATACCGATAACAATTATACTATTATGGATATGGGGAGTCATAACGGTATAAGGGTAAATGGTAAAAAGGTAAAAAAGGCCCTTCTAAGAAATAATGACCTTATTGAAATAGGAAACCACAATCTTACATTCCAGACAAAAGAAGAATATAAACCTTCCGATTCACAGGTCATTATCCATGATGAAGAAGAAAAAGATGACCAGAAAATAGTTGGGAGCAGTAATATTCAAGAAAAATTTTATAAATCAGGAGAACTCTTAATAAGGGGCGCCAGATCTATTATTCCCGAGTCATCCTCAGATAAAGCATGTTCAGAAGAGGACCTCGTTGAACTTGAGAAAAGCAATAAGGTCCTTTTTGTACTTTACGAGATCAGCAGGCAGCTTAATTCCTTAGGTGATTTCAACGCGTTACTTAATGAGATAATGGATCTTATCTTTAAAATTATTGATGCGGACTACGGATTTCTTATTCTTACGGGGAAAGATGGTGATGAAGAATATGTGCCTGTAGTCGTTAAATACAAAGATGAAGACATACAGGAGAATGTCAAGCTGAAGGCGAGCAGAAGTATAATGAAACAAGTGATTCAGGATAAGGTAGCCCTTCTGACATCAAATGCCATGAAGGATTCAAGGCTGGATCATGGCGAGAGTATTTTTATGCAGCAGATCAGGTCGGCAATGTGTGTTCCTTTATGGAAAAAAGATGAGATAATAGGAGTGATCCAGATATGGAGTGAAAGGCTTGATAATCAATTCGATCAAAATGACCTGCAGCTCCTTCAGACAATCAGCGGTCAGATGGCGATGATTCTTGAACAGGCCAGCCTCAATGATCAGATAAGGGAGGAAGAAAACCTGAGAAACAGGCTTGAAAGGTTCCATTCACCGCAGGTTATAGACATGATAATAAAAAGTGCCCGTGAAACAAAAGATGACATAATGGAGCCAAAAGACCTGACCGCGACAGTGCTCTTTACGGACATTATCGGTTTTACACCCATTTCAGAAAAAATGGCGCCCAGAGAAGTCAACATGCTTCTGAACCAGTTCTTTTCCCGTATGACTGATATTATTTTCGAATACGGCGGAACCCTGGATAAGTATATAGGTGATGCTCTTATGGCCGTTTTTGGAGCACCAATGGAGCAGGAGGGAGATGAGAAAAGAGCCGTACAGGCTGCTTTGAAAATGAGGGAGGAATTGATTTCCTTTATGAAAGAGGAACCTGCTGAAAGGCAGTTTAAAGTTCGAATCGGCATTAATACAGGCCGTGTTGTGGCAGGAAATATCGGCTCACAAAAAAGAATGGATTACACGGTAATCGGTGATGCAGTTAATGTCGCTTCAAGGCTTGAGTCCATTGCCTCCCCGAATCAAATCCTGATTGGTGAAAGCACATATAAGGCGGTTAAAGGGAAATTTAACATTAAAAAAATTGGAGCAAAAAAGGTTAAAGGAAAGAAAACCCAGGTAACAGTATTTGAAGTCCTGGATTAATTGTGCCTGTTTTTATTTATCCTTGGAATCAGGTTCCTCTTTTCTTCTTATAAAATTGGCCACATTCTTTTTCAGCAGGTCATATTCTTCCTGCAGACTTTTATATTTTTCATTGCTTTCCGATGCTATCAGCGTAAGTTTTTTCAATTTAAGCCTTAGTTTAGTAATATCCGTATTTATTACAACACACTCCATGGATTCACTTTCCGGGGCATCTACAGGCAGCACTCTTGCATTTACATAAATTGATTTACCTGACTTGGATTTATACCGCCATTCCCTGGAACTGAATGACTCACCCTTTAAAGCTTTTATAAATGTGTCCTTAAAATAGGACCTGTAATTCTTAGCCACAATAGTCAATGGATTTTTGCCTGAAATATCAACAGAACTGTACCCCAGCAGCTCTTCACAAGCGTCATTCCAGAAATTAATTTTTCCGTTATCATCAATTATAAAAACAGGCGCGGGAAAAGTATCCTCCATGTATGCCTGGCTTCCGCATTCAACATGTGCCCTTTTAAGTTCCTGTATCGTTTGAATAGACCCTCTTATTATTCCATTATCATCAAGAATAGGTGCTGCAGTTATTATCACTTTCTTACCGCCGTCAAAACCCGGAAGAAAAGTATTTATTTCAAACCACCCGGCGTCAGATTCTACAATTTCATCCTTAAATATATCACTGATTGACTCCATATCTTCAAGAATAATATCAGCAATACTTCCCTGTTCATTAATATGGAAACCTTCCCACACTTTTTTCCCGAGACTCTCTTCGGATGACAATCCTGATATATCGCTGCATGCGCTGTTCCACTGTATTACCCTGTGTCTGCGGTCCAGCACAAAGGCAGGAAGAGGATACCTGTTAAAAATACTGTCCATGTATTTCTTGGACTCCCTTATTGTGTCTGATTTCTGGTCCTCTCTTTTAAGGGCTTCATTTTTTTCGATCTCAAATAAAAACGCGAAAAGCATTATGGTTAACAGACACAGCAGGAATGTCCCTGCATAATATGTCACTGTGATTTCAGGCGGAATAATACTGCTGAACTGATACCCCGAACGGAACAGGAAGATTAAAAATCCTGTTTGAATAAAGATGATTATGGCCCATATCGTGCCTGACTGGTATCCGTTTAAAAAAATGGCAAGCAGAATGAGTCCCGCGTTCAATATCAATAAAGGATTTATGATACCATCATATGATATAGGACCGGTTTTCCATGAAATAACCGCAATTACCGCCCAGAGAATAAAAAGAGAATAGTTTCCTGAAAATAAAAGGTTTTTTGTTTTACGGAGCATTATAATCCCGGCAATCATCAGGATACCGGAAATAAATGTGGTATAGAAAAGGGAAATGGCGCCTATATAATAGTAAAACAAACTCATTACAGGAGCCAGTACAAAAACGGTAAGGTTAAAAATGTTTAGGACTATGTATTTCCTGGTGACAGCAGGATCAGAAGGACCGATACCGCTTGTGACAAGATTTTTTAGGATAGATTCAAGATTCATATGTGTATTAGTCTATCAAAAATAGACACCATTACGTTGTATATAATCGCACTCAAATTACTAATTTAAATATTTATAAATTATCATAAGTTATTTCACCAGTTTGATTGACTATAACCAACAGTGAAACAATTCCATCATATAACTGAGCACCTTCTGCACCGCTTACTATAATAATAGCTTGTTGATCACTACCCGCTTTAACCGCCTGAAAACTATAATCAAGAAGATGTCCCTGTTGTATAGTAATATTAAGATTATTCGCTATATTCTGCACGGCATCATCAGGATCAGCCTCACCATCATGGTAGATCTCTTGAGGACCATCAGCTTCAGATGGATAGAATTCATTATTTTCCAGGAAATAGGCAACCTGGGCATCAGCAAGCTGTTTTAACATTACTTTTGCTTCTGCGCCACGCGCCCTTTGCCTGTATGTGTTATACATGGGTACAGCGGAGGCAGACAAGATACCAATAATGGCAATAACTACCATCAATTCTATTAATGTAAAACCTTTTTTATCTATCATCATTACCCACGCTCCTTTGGCAGAACACTTTTATACTTAATGCCCTGAGAAGACAGTATGATGCTCAGGCTGCCGGGTTTTGGATTCGCCAGAGACAAAGCATATCCTGTTTGTTCATCTCTTGTATATAGCAGCATATTTAAATGGTGAAGGTCATCCTCTGCCATACGAAGATACCTGGGTATGAGGTCAACTAATCTTTCAGGATAGTTCTTCCCTTCATAATTATTATAACGTTTGATAGCGCTATCCACCATAAACAGAAATGCTCTTTCCTGTTTCACATAATCTAGTTTTTTACCCGGGGATTTTTCTCCTCCAAAAAGAATTAATATCCACATAACAGATATGACCACACATGCAGCAATAACAAAATAATGGAAAGGCCCCCAGTGTTTCTTGGCTTTACCATGGTCTTCTACTCCCTTGGCCTTCTTATCGGCAATAGAAGTGCCTACCGTTGATACCGCCTGGAGCATGGCGCAGTTAAAACAGAAAAACTGTTCTGGAGAAACTTCCTCCGCGCAATTATCACAGATCGGGATATTGCAGCTCGAGCAAATTTGAGCTGCCTCTCTGTCAGGGTGATTTTTACATTTCATTTATTTACCTTTTAGAATATTAATTTCGTCAATAAAATAAATATAATGCAAGAAATAGTCAAGAATGAAAATTACCAGGCTGGAATTATAAATATGATGAAATACAGCCCTAATTCTCCGCAGTCAGATCATTTTTGCAGTAGGGGCAGACGACCCATCCCTGCTGGGCTATTCTTCCGCAGTTACCGCAGGATGGAACAAGCTGTTTTTTACAATAGGGACAATCTCTGAAATCAAGACTTACTCCCTTGCCGCAGGAGGGACATATTGTTGTCAGTTCCTCCTTTTGCTGGACGGCCTTCAGGACCTCATCCAGAGTGGTAACCCCTTCTTCGACCTTTTTAAGGCCACTTACGCCAAGGTTTGTCATCCCTGTGGCCATTGCCGCCTCCCTAATTACATCTGTAGATGCGGATGTCTGAATCAACTCCCTGACTTTATGCCCCATTATCAGGACTTCCTCAATTATTGTTCTACCCTTATATCCGCTCTGACCGCAAGTGAGACAGCCCATTCCTTTATAGAATTTAAATGGAAGTTCTTCCTCATTTAAACTGAGTCGCGCCAGTGTGTCTGGATCAGGGATATACTCTTCCTTACAGTCAGGGCATATTTTTCTTACAAGCCGTTGAGCTACAATCCCCAGTAATGAAGATGCAATCATATAGGGCGGCATACCTATATCAAGAAGCCTCGTTATTGTAGCAGCGGCGTCATTGGTATGAAGGGTTGATATGACAAGGTGGCCTGTTAAAGAAGACTGGAGAGCGATTTCAGCCGTTTCCATATCCCTTATTTCACCAACCATAATTATATTCGGATCCTGCCTTAATATAGAGCGAAGTACAAAGGGAAAGGTCAATCCTACCTTTTCGTTAATCTGAACCTGGTTAATACCCTGAAGTTCATATTCAACAGGATCTTCGACTGTAATTATGTTTATCTCGTCTGACAGGATTGAACTCAGGCACGCGTATAAAGATGATGTTTTTCCACTTCCCGTCGGACCGGTGAAGAGCACCATGCCCTGCGGCTGTCTTATAAAACTATTTACAGCCTTTATATTCGCCGGGCTGAGTCCCAGGTCATCCAGGTTCAGGCGGGACTCTTCCTTATTGAGTATCCTTATTACGGCCTTCTCACCATAATAGGTCGGCAGGGTCGATACACGCAGGTCAACTGCCAGATTTCTTGAACGGACTCTGATTCTTCCATCTTGAGGAATCCTTCTTTCTGAAATATCCATTCCGCCAAGCACTTTTATCCTGGAGATAATTATTGGTTGGGTCCATTTCGGCAGTTTCGGCATTGAATCCTGCAGTACACCATCAATGCGGTTTCTCACCCTTACATGATGCTCCTGTGCCTCGATATGTACGTCGCTTGCACCCCGTTTAATGGCGTTCTTAATGATAAGGTCAACCATTTTTACAAAAGGGGAGTCTCTAAATTCCTCATGACTCGGCTCCTGCTCTTCTTCAATGCCGTCATCAGGGAGGAATTCCATCATATCATCACCTTCAAATTCCCTGGCAACATCCGTTAATGATTTTTCAGGATTATAATGCTTTTGAAGGATTTCCATTATTTGACTGGAAGTGGAAATGGTGGGTTTAATATTATAGCCTGTTATAAATTGAAGATCTTTGATCATATTAAGATCAAGAGGATCAGCCATTGCGACTTCGAGTACGTTATTTTTTAGCCCAATACCCAGGCATGTAAACTTTTTGGCTATTTCTTCTGGTATGCTTTCAATGACACTGGGGTCTATAGTATATTCAGTCAGATCGATGTATTCAATTTTAAGCTGAAGTGCCAGGGCAAGTGCCATTTCCTCTTCGGATATAAATTTCATATCTACAAGAATATCACCGAGTCTTCCTCCTGATTCACCTTGTGCTTTTAACGCCTCGGTTAACTGCTCATCGCTCAGGAGCCCCGTCTCTATTAATAATTCACCCAGCCTGCGTCTCGAGAGAGAATTTTGCTTTTTTTCCTTGGAGATTTCTGTTTTTGCGACTTCTTCTGCCATTTTTTTAATATTTAATATGTGTTATTATTCAACTCTGATATTTTACCGACTTTTTTATAAATCAAAAAATGAATCGCCCTCTCAAGAAAACCTGGCAGAATTCCGTACAGGCAACTCATACCTCTATTAAAAGCACGGGGGTTTTAAAAGATGTAATATATTGAAATTATTTTGACATCATTTCTTTTTTAATATATTTAAATATCTGATCTAATAAAAAATATCAACCGGATATTGCATTCAGGTAAAAAAAATTAATTCGTCATTAAATACATCCCTTCCGGTTGGAATTCGTTATATTTTCATATCATATTTCAGAGTAAAATAAAAAAGTAACTTAATAAAAAGACCAATGAAAGCTGCATTTGAAAACATAATCGCGAAAACCAGCTTGAACCGTAGTGACCTTTTAAGGGGAATAATAATTTCCGCTGTCTTTATTTTGTTCTCTTTTCAATCCTTTAGTGTGTTCGAATCCATTGAAAGGTTTTTTTACGGCATAGAAATGCGGTTTGCCCTGACACCTTCAGCAGGATCAGGAAAAATAGCGATTGTTAATATTGATGAAAAGAGCCTTGATCAGATTGGTCCATGGCCCTGGCAGCGCTCAAAAATCGCGGAAATGATAAAAATACTCAGTGATAACGGGGCAAGATTGATCGGGCTCGATCTTGAGGGGCTGAATAACCGGGCACCAAATCAGGGACTTCAGGAGATAAAAAATCTTTATAGTGAATTATTGGCACGTAATGCCTTAACTGATGAACAGGACAGTTGGTTGAAAGGGAAACTGTCAGAAATAGAAGGAAGACTTGATAATGACCGGTTACTGGAAAAGGCCGTTAATGAAACAGGAATTGTAATATTACCGGTATCAGGAAGGAATGATGAATCAAATTCTGTACTGGACCAGGATGCCTTTTCAACAATAAACAGAATAAAGGTAAATCTGACGGGCTTTGATCCGGAGGGCACTTATAAAGTTAAAAACCTTATAATGCCATTTCCTGAGATTGCCTCAAACTCTCTTGGCCTTGGCCATATTGATCAATCACCTGATAAAGAAATGGTTGGCAGAAAACACCTTTTGTTCTTCAATTTCAACAATAACATAATACCTTCCATGGCATTTAAATTAGCCCTTGAATATCTTGGAGAGGGAAATAATACCCTTTCAATAAAAAAGGAAGGTATCACCTTATCAAAAAACACTATTCCTGCACCGAATGGCGAAATATTGATCAGGTTCAAAGGAGCCAGGCGTTCCTACCCCTATTATTCTTATGTAAATATCTTAAAAGTCAAACAAGTCCCTTCTCTATTTGAAGATAAAATTGTCCTGATCGGCAGAACAGGGAGAGGAGCAGAGACTATAAATACACCGGTTGACACTGCACTACCGAGAGTTGAATTCATTGCCAATGTCATCGATAATATATTGAGTGAAGGGTATGTTGAACGTCCCGATGCAATGACTTATATTGAGGCAATTATTCTTCTCGCGCTGATTATGATATTTTCCCATGTTTTCCCAAAAACAACACATATCAACCGAATCAGTATTACATTAGGGCTTTGCTTTGTGGTTATAGTAACCGGAGTAATATCCTTTATAACTCTGGATGTATGGTTCAAAAGTATTTATATCTTTTCGGCGATTATTATTCTTTACCTTGTGATAACAATCAGGGACCTGGTTATCAGTCAGAAATTGATGGAAATACAATCCGAAGAATTCAAGGAATCGAGCAGGATGCTGGGTTTGAGTTTTCAGAGTCAGGGGCTGCTTGATCTCGCCTTTGAAAAATTCAGAAAATGTGACCTTGATAACTCGATGAAGGATGTAATTTATAACCTCGGGCTTGATTATGAGCGAAAAAGGATGGTCAATAAGGCAATAAGTGTTTATGAATACATTGCTGAAAAGGACAGTAATTTTAGAGACCTGAAAACCAGAGTACCTAAATTAAGAGCTGCGATAGGCGCTGTCGGTGGGAAAAAAGGTAAAAAAGAAGAAAGAATCCTTGTGGTTGATGATCTGGAGATAAAACCTACAGTAGGACGTTATGAAATAATAAAAGAGATCGGCCAGGGCGCGATGGGTGTTGTATATGAGGCCAATGATCCAAAAATAAACCGGCACCTTGCAATAAAAACAATAAGATTTTCGGATGAATTCAAGGATGAAAAAATCCGGGAAATAAAAATCCGCTTTTTTAAGGAAGCGGAAATTGCAGGGAAATTGTCACACCCTGCCATTGTTTCCATATATGATGCCGGAGAAGACTATGACCTCACATATCTTGCCATGGAATATCTCGAAGGCACTGATCTGAGGAAATTCTGTAAAAAAGGTTCTCTCCAGCCGCTCCGAAAAGTGCTTTACATAGTGAGTGAAGTAGCCCTGGCTCTTGAGCACGCCCATAACATGGGAGTAATCCACAGGGATATTAAACCCGGAAATATCATGCTTTTAAAAAATGGGAAAGTATCAGTTACAGACTTTGGGATAGCTAAGGCTATTTCATCAAGTGAAACAAAAAGCGGTGTAGTGCTGGGCACCCCAAATTATATGTCACCGGAACAAATCAATGGTAAGAACATAGACGGCAGATCGGATATTTTTGCTCTTGGAGTTGTTTTATTTGAATTACTGGCCGGCGACGTCCCCTTCCATGGTAAGAACATAACGAGTCTCCTCTACCAGATTACACAGGCAAAACACCCGGATATCAGGGAATTAAATCCGAAAGTACCTAAAGTATGCGCACAGATAATCGATAAGGCCCTCGAGAAAAAGCCCAAAAATAGATTTCAGAAAGGAACAGAGATGGCAAAATACTTAAAGGCCACTCTCAATAAAATGAATCAGGTTGAAAAAAACAGGTCTTAAGTAGTACTCACGAAATCTTTATGCATGGACACTAAGCCGAATACCTGTCCTTCAATCCTCTTTTAAAAATTTTTCCTGAACCTGTCCTGGGCAACTCAGATACAAACTCAATTGATTTGGGAGTCTTGTAACCGGCGATATATTCCCTGCAATATTCAATTATTTCATCTTCCGTGACCACTTCACCTTTTTTCAGAACCACAACAGCCTTTACAGCCTCGCCCCATTTCGGATCCGGAACGCCAATAACAGCTACTTCGAGAATAGACGGATGTGAATAAAGGATATTCTCTACCTCAATGGAATATACGTTTTCACCTCCGGTTATTATCATATCCTTCTTCCGGTCCACTATATTTACATACTCATCAGCATCAATTACCGCAAGATCCCCGGTATATAACCATCCGTTTTTTATGTTATTTTCAGTTTCCTCCATCCTGTTCCAGTAACCTTTTGTCACACTGTCGCCCTTTACAATTATTTCACCCACTTCCCTGTTGTCCTTTTCCACCTCACTTCCATCCTCCCTGATTACCTTCAGCTGTATTCCCATGAAAGGTCGGCCGGTTTTTGCCCGGTAGTTAAATTTTTCTTCTTCAGGCAGTTCATGCAGTGTCCTTTTAATCAGTGACAGTGTAAGGTATGGGCATGCCTCTGTCATGCCATAGGTCTGGATATATTCACATTTGAAGGTTTCAATTATTTCTTTTACAGTGCCAGGAGCTATGGGTGCGCCGCCACTCAGAACAGTCCTGAGTGAAGAAAAATCACGTGAGTTTACTCCGGGTGTATTAACAAGCATGTTGAGCATTGTTGGAATCATGTTTGTTATGGTAACTTTTTCTGTCTCAATCAGGGAAAGGACTTCTTCGGGATTGAATTCAGGTACAATCACATGCTTTCCTCCCACCCATGTCATCGCGAAGGTTGCCCAGGCATCCGCCAGATGGAAAAGAGGGGCAGCATGAATCCAGGTATCGTTGTCATTCAATTTCAATTCGGCTATAGCTGTGAGTGTGTGGAAACAGACGTTTTTATGTGACAGCATCACACCCTTGGGTCTGCCTGTCGTACCGCTTGTATAATAAAGATGTGCGATATCTTCCTCGTTTACCCGGGCATATATCCTTTTCCCTTCGGAATTCGCTATCATGTCTTCATAATCTGCTGAGCCTGACATCAATGGCACATTTTCTTTGCCTGTCCATATGACAGCTGAATTTTCCGTTTGAAAGCTTGTCAATTGCTCTATGGATGGATAATACATCCTTTCACTGACAAGGGTTTTTACACCCGCGTCTTCAAGGATAAATGAAAGTTCCCTGGATGAAAGCCGTATATTTAGCGGGACAAGAATAGCACCAAGCCTGGCGACAGCAAAATAGGTCTCAAGATACTCGTGACTGTTCCGATGGAGTATCCCTACCCTGTCCCCTTTACCGATACCTGTTTTTTTTAAAGCGTCCGAAAACCTGTACACCCTGTCGGCGAACTGTCCGTAACTGTGCCTATCATTACCGCTTACTATTGCCTCTGCGTTATCATACAGGGAGACTGCTTTATCTAAAATAAATGATATATCCATAGTAGCCTTATACTTTAGTCATGTGTTGCTGATTGATAAAGCCATTTCGAGGTGCATCATTGTAAGGGCACGATGCATCGTGCCCCTACTCTTGGGGACTGGATTTTATTAACTGGGATTTCTCCCTTCGATCAAAATAACAGATTTTCCATTAAAAAATAAAAAGGGGAATGGCCTTTGAAAACCATTCCCCTTCCCTGTTGTAAATATATAAATTAATCTATTCCAAGGTTGAACTTCAGGGAATTAAGAGTGTTTTTCATCAGCATTGTAATTGTCATCGGACCTACACCGCCTGGTACCGGAGTAATTGAACCGGCTATTTCCTTGGCAGCGTCAAAATCTACGTCTCCGCGAAGAATAGCAATTGTTTTGCCTGTCTTTTCGCTTATCTTCTCACCCACACGATTAACACCTACATCAATCACGCATGCCCCCGGCTTGATCCATTCGGGCTTTACGAGCCCGGGAACGCCGGCTGCCACTATCAGGATATCAGCCCTTTTACAGTGGGCAGCAAGATCCTGTGTCCTCGTATGTACTACTGTAACAGTAGAG
>JBHPCX010000107.1:0-11574 GCA_042573485.1 Thermodesulfobacteriota bacterium
AAGGTACCGGGAATTTTATTTGTCGTTCGACCGGAATTCTAATTGTCGCTCATCACCATAGGCTACAATGTGACAAGATGACGGGACAGCAGCTAAAAGAAGTAGCCCAGCTTGATGGCTGGCTGCGTGATGGGTCCGCTGACTACATTGAATCCTTGTGTGATTGGAAGTAATATTAGAGTAATTAGAATAGAGAAAATAGGAATTAGATGACAGGTAAGAGGTGATATGAAAATCATACACCATTAAGCAGTTTTAGGTTTTGAGTTATTAAAAACCCAACACCTATAACCTATTACCCATAACCTCAATTATCCAGGCTCGATCCGGTTCAACCAGTTTATGCGGTCATAATGCTTATCATAGGAATATAATTTGTCTATACCATTCATTTTTATGGTAAAGGCGTTATAGGCATCAATAAAATCTATGTTTTTTTCATGATATACAGCAAGGGCGTTAATTATTGTTTCTTTCCCGGGGCATATCAAATTCTCAGTGTTTAGAATTTTTTCCACACTTTCACGGATACCTTTCCTGCTTACCTCATAATAAGATTCAAGGACCCATATAATTTCTGCTATTACCATATCGGTAGTAAAAAGGATCTCATCTCCGGCAATGGCTTTTTTAAAAAGTGCCTCACACGCGTCGGTCTTTTTTGAATCATCATTGATCAGAAACCGCAGGAAGATGTTAGTGTCTACAAATCGCATCTAGCAATCCTCAAGGATCTTTTTTGAAATCTTTTTTAACACTGTTTTGCGAATTTTGTGGAAGTCGGATGACTTTTTATTTGATGATACACTCCCTTTAAGCTCAAGAATATTACCCTGAAGGGGCTTTAGTATTACTTTGTCTTCCTCTATGATATAAAACAGTTTATCATTCGGCTTGATCGCCAGTAATTCTCTGATTTTTTTAGGAATGGTCGTTTGCCCTTTACTTGTAACAATTGATTGGTACATTTTATAATATCCTTGTTAAAATAAAAATGAATTGTATTATATGAAATGCCTTACAAAATGTCAAGCGTAAGGAGAATGATGAGAGGTTATGTGGGTTGAGTGTTGGGTGTTGAGTAATTAATTAGAAAAAATGATTTTGAATAATAGGTTATGGAGAAAAACAAAAATAGTAAAGACATCTTCACAAAATGAATACTCTGTTAACTCAAAACTCAAAACCTAAAACTAAAAACTTCTTTAACCCTTAAATCTTTAAACCTTGAATCTTTAAATAAAAATTATAACCTATAACCAAAGCGCCCTTTACTATTTTCTCAATTCTATTTTCTCTTTTCTAATTCCTCTTTTCGTTGTACAGTAGGACCTGATTGGGAAACATATTTAATAACTAAAAAGCGAAAAAAATGAAACTTAAAAACATTGAAAACATTTTTAAGTCCCTTAACGCGGCGGATGTTCACTACCTGTTAGCCGATGGGCTGGCGGTTGTAGCCCATGGATATGTAAGGTTTACTGCTGATATCGATATTATTCTGGGTATGGATGAGGAAAATTTAAAAAACGCGATGCGGGTGTTTGATTCATTAGGGTATAAACCAAGAGCACCGGTAAAATTAAATGATTTTGTAAATCCTGAAAAACGATCCGAATGGATTAAACAAAAGGAATTAACTGTCTTTTCACTCTGGAATCCTGATGAACCTGCGACTGAAATAGATATCTTTGTTGAATCCCTGCTGAATTTTGAAAAGGCTTATTCTTCAGGTATAGATGTTAATTTATCAGATGATATCACAGTAAAAGTCCTTAATTTAGAAGATTTAATTTATCTTAAGAAAAAGGCGGGACGACAAAAAGATCTGGAAGATATTAGTAAGTTAAATGCACTTTATGAGGAAATGGCTGATGACTGATAATGAAAGGCCTCTGGAACAACTATGGGAAAAAGGGTGGGACGGTCATGAAAAAGCCCAGTTAAAGCGTATGGCCAGGTTACCTTTTCGGGAAAAAATAAAATGGCTCGAAGAGGCACAGGAGATGTTGGTTCACGCATCGAATAGTAGAGAAGAAGAAAAGACAGGAAGCAGTAAATAGGATTGAGAAAAGAGGAGCAATTTACAATTAACATTGATCAATTCACCCTGTTAAATGCTGCTTTGCAGCCCGCTTGGCGGATTTAACAGGGTAAGCAATAACCAATGACTGATAATTGATAATTATATATAAAAATTGAATTTTTGAATCGTTGAATTAGTAAACCTGGAACATGGAACCTGGAACCCACCGCAGGTGGCAGCCCAACACCCATAACTCAACATCCATAACCTCTATTAATATGTTGATCTGTTTTCATCATGGAGTTCTTCCCTGATTACCCGTCTCAACAGATCTTCAATTGGTTCATTTTCTTCTTCAATATATTTATGTAAAGCATCATTTATCATTGATTGATAATTTCCACCTCTGGCTTCGTGGACCTTATTTTTAAACCAGATAATAATATCGTTATCCAGCCGGATAGTAATCCTGGTCTTGTTTGGCGTGGGGGGCATAATCGGCCCTCGCTTACCTTTAGAAAAATCATATTCTTTTTTCATATCCCTTCCTCATATTGACTTTGTTTTTTTAATCCCATTCAAAATTCATATTATTATATGTACAATCGGTGTACAAGTCAATAAAGATGTTGATTTGTAGATCCAGGGTATGGAACGACGAGGTTAAACAGGAATTAAAAGAAGGGTAAGAGATCAGATCTATAAACTTTTAAGCAGTTTTAAGTGTTGAGTTTTAGGTTTTGAGTTATTATTAATAAGAAAAATAAATCTTTGAATCATTGAATTATTAAACCTGGAACATGGAATCTGGAACCCACCCCGGGTGGCAGCCCATCACCTATTACCTCTTACCCAATTTTTACTCCCTCATGAGGTTTTATATTCATTTCCGATATTCTTGTTTTCGGATTGCTGACAATGTCTTCCAGCAGATTGATGTAATCATTTACCAGATTAATCATTGTCTTACGTTCAAATATATTTTTCTGATATGTCATGTCCCCTGTAACACTTCCTGAATCTTCTATCAAATCCATGCTAAAGGCGAATAATGATGTTTTGGGCAAAGGTATTTTAAAAGGAATTACAGTTTTTTCTCCTTGATAAGAGTTTGTGCCAGTCGTCGATCTGTAAGGGGATTGTATAAAGTTAAAACCGATCTGAGTTTTTGAATATTTAGGAAGAGATGAAAATTGCTTTAAATAAGACCATGAAGGGACATAGTTATCTCTTGCATCAAGCACTGTTCTGTATGTTCGCTTGATGATCTCCTCAAAATCAGGATCATTGCTAAAATCAATTCGTACGCATTGAAAATCATTAAAGCAGCCGATCAGAGATTTTATTTCTCTTTGAGTCCTGCGTGTAACAGGTATAACAGATTCATTAAATCTATATCCGCTGAAACAATAGACTGCAGAGAAATAGCCGGCAAGTAATATTGTAAAAAAAGTAACCCTATTTTCATTACTTAATATCATTAATTTATTTACCAAATCCGGCTTAATTGAAACAGGTACGGAGGCACCTTTGAGAGATATTTTCGATTGGGGACGATGATCAGTTGGTAATCTTAACTCAAAACTGTTAGATAGTACTTCTTTCCAATAGGTCAATTTTTCATTTATATATTCATCTGAAAAATGTGTACTTTCCCAGATTGAGAAATCAGCATATTGCACAGGTAGTTCAGGAAGGGGTGATAACAAATTATTGGCAAATGCATGATAAAGCAAAAACAACTCTCTATGTAATATCATAAGCGAAATGGCATCGGTGGCAATATGGTGAGAAGTAATGAGCAGTTTATGCTCATTTTCAAAGGATATCAGGGTAAACTTGATCATCAATAGATCATTAAAAACATCAAACTTATAAGATGAAATTTCTGACAGTATACGGCAGATCTCCTTTTTCTTTTCATCCTTCTTCTTAAAATCTTTTAAATTAACTATATTAAGTGTTTTTTCAGGGGTTTCATTTATAATCTGGTATGATCGGCCATCGGTGACCCTGTAACTGGTTCGAAGAATCTCATGGCGGCGGACAATCTCAGTTGTTGCCCTATCTAGTGCCGGGACATTGACATATTCTTTAATTGTGTATCCGAGAGATGGGCCCGGAATCCTAATTTCTTCAGGGTTGTATAAATTGCTTTTTATACCTTCTATGTGGATCTCCTGGAGAAAGGAAACCGGGATTTTATACTTTCTTCTTTGAATGGTTTCTTTTTCTTTTGCTATCATTACTTTTTTGCTCCAGGTTAATGATGTGACTATAAAAAATCTGTTTGAAGAGGCATCATACTCCATATTTTCCATGTGCCTTCATCCTGTCTCATGGCAACAATAGAATCTGTAATATTATCCTTAAATTCCGGTCCTTTCAGCTTTGTGGTTTTTTGTTTCATTTTAACAAATAAATAACCATTATCGGCTCCGACATAATTTGTCTGTAAAAGTTCATTTTTCAGTTTATATGTACTCATCAATTGGCCGAGTACTTGCCTTGTGGGAATTTGAACGGGTGAACAACTGTGTATAAAACCCAGCACTCCTTCAAGTTCATTGTCATTCATGACTTTATAATACTTTTTAAGAATGTCCCGTGACATTTTAGTGAGTTTGTTTTTATCCTTTTGATTGTTAAACTGAATTTTCATTTTGTCCTCCTTTTTATATTTAATATTCTATTTTATTAAAAAGGGTATTTTTCCCGAAAAGCTGACATTCCAAGCATTAAGCCCTTGATACCTGAACATGGTTCATTGAAAAACCCAAGGGAATTATGTTGTGTATCAGAACACACCCGAAGAAGATTGTTTTCATCTTTTTTCATAAGTATGGTTACAGGTGGTTTGCTGTTCGATTTGCATATGAGTTGTCTATTTGCACATGCAACACTGATCTCGAAATCCTGCGGTCCGATGTAGTTTCCGGTCAAATCATCCAGGGAGGATTCAAATGGATCTTCGGCAAATGACGGAATGGGCTGGCCTCGTATTAATTCAAAGACACGGTTTATGATAGAGTCACGAATGAATGGCTGCCACGCGTTGATACCAATTGCCAGTGCCGTATTACTTCGGGGATCAAATCTCAAGCCACAGGTCTGTCCCCTGGCTGAACCATTATGTCCTAAAAGCCATCCGCGATAGCTGGCACAGCCGGCGCCAAAGGTGACAGGGACCTGTTCGTGCCGGGTGCTTCCATAGGTGCGAGGAAGTTTAACAACCTGTTTTCTCACAAACTTCATGGCCTTTTCAGGCAGGCTTTTCCGGATTTTAGTAATACCGCAGACAGAAGAAGCGATACGTAGCAGATCACTCATATTCATTGTTATGCTGTTAAGTGACGCGTTCCAGAAGCCTCCAAAAGGGATAGCCTTTAATTTTGTGAATTTCATAGTGTCGGGATTGAGTCTATGATCGATCGTATAAACTTCCTTGCCTCGCTGATTTTCTTTTATGGAACCCGCAGTAAGTTTCAGGGGCCCGAATATCATTTCATGATAAAGGTCGATTATATTTTTACCGGAAATCCGTTTAATTATTTCTCCGAGAATAACATATTCGGAGTGCTCATAGCTGAATACCGATCCTGGTTTAAACAACTGTGGCGCAGTGTTTAAATATTTTAAAAACTTCGGCCAGGAGAAGTAGTAAGCTACACCCGGGTCGGTAATGTTAAGGCCGCGATATCCGCTTGTGTGTGAAAGCAAATGCCAGATGGCAAGATCTTTTCCTCTATCTGTCCCGCGCAGTTCGATGAGGTGTTTTTCTATGGGATCATCCGGATCGAGTTCGCCAGCTGAAATAAATTCAGCTGCAATAATGGCTGTCAGTAATTTGGAGATGCATCCCAATTGAAAATGTGTATATTCATTTATGGGAGTCAGGCTATCTGTTGACAGTGTGCCAACACTTATTGCCATGCTTTCTCCCCCCACAGCCAGGGCCAGGCAAATACCGGGAATGCCTGTTTCTTTTTTTACCTCTGCCAAAAAATCCTGAAGCTGATACTTCAAAATATTCATTGCTGAGCAGGAGATTTTATTGTTTTCCGGGAGGGTATTCATAATGGAGTTCAATGTTGATTCACCAATCAGATTATGTCAGTGTCTTCCTCAAAAATATCAGTAGTCAGGTTGTTGACTAAACCATGTGACGCCGATTTATCCCTGCTGTCGTCTATCATATGACAAAATTGTCTTAGAGTCGGAGCTTTAAAAAGTGAACTCGTGGGAAGATCAACACTTAGAATGTCATTAACCTGAAACAAAACCATCATTGTCATCATAGAATCACCCCCCCGTTCAAAAAAATTATCTCCGGGCTTGATCCTGTCCTGTTGAAGTACTTCCGCCCATATCTCACTGACCACACTTTCAGTCCGTGTAAGGGAAATTGAACTTCTGTTATTCTTTTTTTGAGCTTGTGTTGGCATAATTATCCCTCTCCTTCAGGATTGTTAATTTTATAAATTAAAGGTTTAAAGATATTTGCCGTCTCAATTTATTTCGGTTGATCTTCCCGGAGGCAGTGCGCGGCAGAGATTTAAGCAGGATTATTCTAAAGTTATCCGGAAGGTTTTTAATACGAGAGGACAGCTCCTGTTTGAGCTTTACTTCATGAATCTTTTTCCTGTTGCCCGGCAGGACAGCCATTACAATGCTATCGCATCTTTCAGAGCAGGGCAGGCTGAAAACCACAGCCTCGTCAATCATGGGATGTTCACCTGCCAGCCGTTCCAGCTCGCCTGCCGAAATACGCTGATTCCCGCACAGAATTACATCCTTGAGGCGGTCGGTTATGAAGAGGTTTCCATCTGAATCCAGATACCCGGTGTCGCCGGTATGCAGCCAGCCGTTCTTAATCGTTGTGCTGGTTTTATGTGGATCCGCACAATATCTTTTCATGACCATCGAACCGAGCACGCATATCTCACCATGTTTTCCTCGCGGTTGATCCTGCCCGGTATAATCGATAATTTTTATATCAACGCTTGGGAGCACAGGCCCGCTTGTGCCGGGATTATTAAGTAATTCTGCTCCCGAAGCATTGCTAATTGATCCGCTGGTTTCTGTCATTCCATAGCCGGTTTTGATATTTAAAAATGGAAATTCATCCGCTATCTCGCCAAGAAAACTGTGACGGAGTGCTGTGCCGTTTATATTGATATTTCTCAGGGTCTTTAGCTTATTTTCTGAAGCCTCGATACGTAATAATCCGCTTATCATCATGGATGACACACCGCTGATAGATACCGCTTTCTCTTTTTCTATAAGTGTTGCAGCCTGTCTTTCATCCCATCCTGACATCAAGACGATTTTCCCTCCTAGATAACACATCAGCATTAATTGAGAATAGCCGCTTATATGGGAAAAAGGAGATAATAACAGAGAGCATGGCCGCGTGTTGTAAATACCCGGTTGTTTTTCCGTTCTGTCCTTTGCGTTACGGGAATTCACCAGGAAACCACCCAGCATCATGTTCATTAATCCCGTAGTCATGTTACGATGGCTGAGTACAACTCCTTTAGGAACACCGGTTGATCCTGATGTAAAGGAGATTAGTGCCTCGTCATCCGGCGCGGGTTTTAAAGTATTGTTAAACCGTGAAGCACATTTATAATCTGCAGAATGAAATGGTCTGGGAATGTGGAAAATAGATCCCGGATATTTTTTGCTTATTCCATTTGACGGGTTTCCGGAATTTATTATGTCTGAGAATAAAACAAAAGGATATGTATTATACACCCTATTAAATTTATTAAGATTATACTGATCAATAATTATCAGGGCGCAATCCGTAGTTTCAAATGCTTTAAGTATTGATTGTCTGTCAGAGTCAGCATGGATAACAACGGCTACAGCTCCCGCGAAGTAAATCGATATAAAAACAACCGCCCACTCAGGACTGTTATTCATCAGGAGTGCGATTCTTCTTCCTTTTTTTATACCATACCTGTCCTTTAATATCTGCGCTAACCTGTCAGCTTTTTTAAGTGCCTGCCCGAAGCTTAATCGGCTATTTTCACTCACAATGAATTTGAGTGGAGCAAAAGATAAGGCCTTCAGGAAGACGTCCGGAACCGTTTCAGGTCCATGGGGAAATATCCTGCAGGGGGCCCCTTCAATAACTGTATCCCTGAGTTCAAATGGGGAACCTCTTTGTACCAGACGCTTTGAAAATGTATCCATATCGAGCTTTCCGATTTAAATTTTGTTAGCTTTGTACACTTCAAATTTTTTTAATTGGATTATGTACTCTTTATTTTTCTTCAGTGAAATTGCCTGTTTCTGGAGTTCAATGGCCTTATCCAATAGCCCTAATCTGAAATAAATAAGGGCGAGGGTATCCTTGCATTGATGATTCCCGGGTCTTTTCTCCGCTATTAATTCCATTTTTGATTTAACATTATGTAAATCATCTGTTGAAGCCTTTTCCTGGTTCGCAATATAATATGCCACAAAATTGATAATCTGATCGGATGGTATCGCAATATCTTCATGTAACACTGATCGGATAAACCGGTTTTGGTAATCTCTGTAATCTTGATTCACAAAAATGAAGTTGCCAAAGGATAGAAAATTAAACATGTAGAAAAGTGTAATAATCAAAAATAAGCTGTTAGTAATTATATTTTTGTCTCCAAGTGTATGGATCTTGTGATTTTGGAAATGAGAAATGATAACCATGTATGCAAATCCTGTAACCAGTCCGCCAAGATGACAGAAAAAATCGATATTTGAATCGATCAGTGGATAAAGCATGTTTATGGAAAAAATAACGAATAAGATCCAGCCTTGTTGAAGTTGAATGAATGACGGAAGAAGGTCTCTGTATTTAATTCGTATAAATAAATAGGCGCCAATAATGCCGTAGATCCCGCCCGAAGCACCTATGGTCACTACATATTGACCGGATATTATTGATAAAAAAGAGGAAAGCACTCCGGATATAAGAAATAATGTTATTAAATTAACTTTCAGGATTATATGCTCTATTAAATTTCCAAAGATCATAAGAGTAAATAGATTAACTATTAGATGGAATGAATTAAGATGAAGAAATAATGATGAAGTTATTCTGAAATACTCACCGTTGATTAACAGAAATTTATTTAATCCACCTAATCTCAATAATTCTAATACAAGATTTGAATTTTCAATTAAAACCAGCTGAAAAAAATAAAAAATTATTAATAGAGCACAGATAGATATAGAGCATATCGGGATAATATTTTCATAAGATTTCCCGAGTTTTTCCCTTATGTCTAATTTTACAGTCTCGCCTTCATAATAGGCTATGGTCTTCCTGATGAGGTTTATAAATTTTGAGATATGTTCTGTTACTTCAAATTGAGAAGTAATCAACATTTTATTCAGTCCCCTTTTTAACCCTATCATTATAAATCCATGTCTATCCTTCACTCTAAGCTGTATCGAATAAATATTGCGCAGAGGGATATTTTTATATTTTTCAGGATTAGTCCATTTAGGCAGATAAAGGGATTGATCTTCAATTTTTAATAGTGAAAATCTGCCGGTATGAGCTTTATAAACCAGAATTAAAAATGTTACTGCTATCAGGTAACATGACAGAGAAAGATGAAACAAATAATTCAGACTGAAGGGCAGTAGTTCAAAAAAGGACATCAGGAAAATCATAAAGAATAATACGCTTAGTATTAAAATGCGATATACTATATTTCTCCTGTGAAACGAATTTTTTAAGAGAAATATATGTTTCTCTTCTTTTGTATCCATAGCTTATCATTGCCTCGGGTTGAATAATAAATTGGAGTTTAATGGAATGTAATTGTACGGATATCTATGGTTTTATCCTGAAGATATTTCAAAATCACAGCATGCAAGGGCACAAACCTGGCCATATTGTATTAGTGTATTTAAAGATTGTTTGATGGGTGGCAGGGAAAATTATCCTATTATTCAAAGTACTCGAAACCATAGTAATTTGTTATCGAGAATAATTTTTAATTAAAATGTAAATTCATCCTTTGATTACGCATCAGGAGGATAATGCTCCGGTTCCTATGATAATGCCTCCGGCAGCCGCTGCCGTAACACCGGCTCCGGCGACAATCAATTCCCCGGCAGTTGCTGCTGCCAGAAGACTTACCGGTATTGTAGCCAGACCTGCTGTTCCCACAATAACAATTCCGAGACCTATAACTGCTATCCCGACGCCTATAGCACCCCAGTCAATGCCGCCATTGACTTCCAGTAGTTCTTTTTGTGTTAATTCACGCATAACAACCTCCTTTCATTAAAATGAATAGTTTCGAGTACCTTGAATAATAAGAAAAATGTTATAAGAGTTGCTTTAATAAAGAATATTAACTCATTCTTGTTGCAGGGGATGTCAAGGAATGCAGTTCATCGATGGGTCAGGGGTTATGGGGAATAGGTTATAGGTGTTGGGTTATGGTTTTTAAATAACTCAAAACCCAAAACTCATAAACTAAAACTGCTTAATATGATATGATTTTCCTATCACCCATTACCTCTTACCTCTCACCTGTTTTTATCAGCAGCACCTTCCAGAATCTGTCATCCAGCATCCAACATCTGATCCGTTTTAACCTGAACCAGACCTTGTGGTGTTAATAGAAAAACCCGGTCTGCCAGTTTTATTGTTTCGGGGCGATGGGCAACGATGATACGGCCCATTTTTAACTGTTTGATAGAATTATTGACCATTTTTTCTGCTTCAATATCCAGATGGCTTGTCGCTTCATCCAGGAACAGCAATTCAGGATTTTTATAGATAGCGCGTGCAAGTAATATCCTTTGTATCTGTCCGCCTGAAAGTGCTGCACCTAAATTACCGACCAGGGTATTATACTGCATTGGCATAGCAAGGATGTCTCTGTGGATAGCCGCGATTTCAGCGGCATGTTCTATGACCTGCTGGTCAGGAGCTGAATCAAAAAAAGATATGTTATCGGAGATTGACCCTGTTAACAATCCGTCATCCTGTAAGACTACGCCCGTCCGGTTTCTATAATGCCATAAGCCCATCCGGCTGATATCCAGACTAAGCATTTTTATCTTACCGCCGCAGGGTTGAAATAGACTGGATAACACTTTAATCAATGTAGATTTACCACATCCTGAAGGACCTGTTATAGCGAGTGTTTCATTTTTCTCTATAGATAAATTAACGTTGTTGAATATGAAAGGGTGGTTTTCTGAATATCTGAAAGAAAGGTCTTTAACTTCAAAAAGCGGGTTAGAAGTTACTTCAATAGATGGAGGGCCCGATCCTTCCAGATTCTGTTCTTTTTTTGTAAATGCGATATCAGACAACCTGGATAGATGAATATCCAGCAAACGGTATTCCATGAATTTGTCCAGCAGGGCAAAAACCCTTGAAAAGAAAGTATCATTCCAGGAGACAAATGCCATGAGCATACCTATTGACAATTTATTGTCGAGAACAATAAAAGCGCCAAGATAGAAAATTAAAATAATTTTAGCTCCTCTAAAAAACTCATTAAACGCTTTGATAAGAATCCCGAATT
>JBHPCX010000108.1:0-11439 GCA_042573485.1 Thermodesulfobacteriota bacterium
ATTTGATATCACTACATATTTCCCTTGTTTTTATCAACTAATCTGGAGATGATCCGTATTTTTAAACAATCGGGAGATGCCGATTGTTTAAAAGAGCTCATCCATATGCAAATCAGCTTTGATCCCAAATCGCATCATATAACAATAAAATTAAGCTCCGATCTAATAAATAACTTTCATACACAAAAAGGGCAGGTTCTTTTCATTTACCGGTATCTCGCGGTAAATGAAAAATAATTAAACCTCTGCGTCCTCTGCGTCTCTGTGGTAATTTTTTTTGGTTTTTCTGTTCTTATTATGTTCAGTAAACTAAAGTCCAATTTCCTTGTCTGACAAATAACACGCCGGGTCGGGTGCCCACAGATCACCTGTAGCGGCTTCGGCCCTTACCCTGAAATTGCCGGCGCAGATATCAAGCCATTTGCATCGGGAGCATCTACCTTTAACATATTTCTTTTTATCCTTGAGCCTGCCCATAAGGGGCTCGGAAAGATCCGTCCATATTTCACTGAACGGTTTTTCCAGGACATTTCCAAAACTGTGATGTCTCCAGAACTGATCGGCATGAACGGCACCGTCCCAGCTGATACACCCGATCCCCCTTCCCGAGCTGTTGCCTTCATTCATTTGAAGGAGTTTAAGCACTTCCTCACTCCTGGGGTTATTCTCCTTGAGTAAACGCATATAGACATAGGGACCGTCAGCATGATTATCCACGGTCAGGATTTCCTTTTCCTTTCCCCTGTCAAATAGGTCCTTTGTTCTGTCTATTATGAGCTCTACCGCTTCTCTTGTTTCAGCATGTGAAAGGTCCTGCTCGATCAGGTCGGAACCCCTTCCGGCGTATACAAGATGATAAAAACATACTCTTGGTATATCCATTTCTTCAAGAAGATCAAAAACCGGGCTGATCTGGTCCTTATTTAAACGGCTTATCGTGAACCTGAGCCCCACCTTCAGGCCGGCATCAAGACAGTTCCTGATTCCATCCATCGCTGCCTTAAAGGCCCCTTTCTTCTTCCTGAAATGATCATTTACCTCTTCCATTCCGTCAAGGCTGACGCCGACATATGACAGGCCGATCTTTTTTAAATCATCCGCCTTTTCTTTTGTAATAAGGGTGCCGTTTGTAGAAATAACAGCCCTCATGCCCTTTTTCACCGCGTAATCTGCCAGGTCTGCCAGGTCGGGCCGTACAAGAGGTTCTCCGCCTGAAAAGAGAACAACAGGCACACCGAAATCTGCCAGGTCATCAAGTACAGTCCTGGCCTGGTCTGTTGTCAGTTCCTTTTCAAAGGATTTTTCAGTGGCCCGGGCATAACAGTGCACGCATTTAAGATTACAGGCCCTGGTCACATTCCATACAACCACCGGCTTTTTATCTTCTGAAAACTGCAGCAGGTGTGAAGGTAGTTCAGATGATTTTCTTCCATAGCGCAGCGCGTCGGAAGGTTCCACAGTTCCGCAATAAAGCTTTGATATTCCAATCATTTCATATACCTAATGTTCTAACTGATCCCTGCCCATTCGGGCTGTCTATTCTAAAGGATGAACTTCTTTTTAAAAACTTATATAGACAGGATTTACAGGCCTGCCCTGGCGTGACATAATCTCAAATACAATTTGGATAATTCGATTGAGGTCCATATTATTTAACATACCCTAATAATGCCAGGTCTAGGCCAGGGATTTCTTGGATTTTCATTTTCACTCTTTCCGGATGAAAGAGTGAAAGATCCATCCCGCTATGCGGGAGAAATACTAAGTAGCCTTAAATAGATAGTACAATATTTATAAGTCCGTGCTCAATATGCTAAATTTGCTATTTGTAAAAGTGATATTTTTTTGCCTTTCTTCCGGAAAGGCAAAAAAATATCCGGAACATCCTGTTCATCCTGTCGGATTTAAATATTTATTCCAGCAGTTGCGTGTAAAACACTTCCCTGCAGATAAAACCAATTAGATGTCATTTTGGTCCAGCTTTGAAAAGACGAAGGACCTGGATTCCCCGGTCAAGCCGGGGAATGACAGATGGGGGAATCCCCCGATAAAAGTCTGCCCGCAGTTAATTATCTATTTCTTTACCTGTATCGATTTTATCAGCAATCAAATTATCATCTTCATCAAAAGGCTGCCGGTAATACTTTTTAAGGAGGTTGTTGATATATTTCTCCATATCAGTTACGGCTTCACCGCTTATCTCAAAATAGTCTATACCTGAGCGGTCCTTTACAAGTTTAAGACCGTATTCCATTTTCTTTGCTATTTTAAAGGCAAGTGGTCCCGGCTCATCCCCTGACTCCAGTGACTGCCTTATGAGTTCATCGACCGCATCGTTATTAAAAAAGATATCGATATCAAGTTTTTGTCCGAAAAGAGATTCTTCCTCCTTCACCTGCTGATACATGCTTTTAAAATCATCAAAGGCAGTGTTAATATCCGTTGTTGTTTCCAGGTATATCCGGGCGATAAGCTTCCGTCTTTCCGGGTACAATTCAATAGCACCCAGCTGGCGAAAATCCTTTTCTCCTTGAGCAATAAAATCAGAGATATTTTCAAGCTCAAGTTTTCTCATTTTTTCAAACCGCTCAATACGCTCGGGTGTGTCAGGATTTTCACCCAGGATTTTCAGTTCAGTTTCAGGATCATCAACCAGTTCCGGTGTAACCAGCAATCTTTTAATATCGGTCGAGGGCAGGTGTTTTTCAAAGGGTATCAGTATCTTTTCAACCGCGCTTACTAGACCGCGCGCCCCGGTTTTCATATTAGCCGCTATCTCTGCTATCATGGCCAGGGCTTTATCCTCGAACTTTATATCGATTCCATAGGCCCTGAAATCCTGCCTCTTACTCAAAATAACAGGATTATTTGGATTTTTCAGGATTTCGGTAAGATCGTCTTTTGTTAACTCGTCAAACACAACAACAACCGGGAGCCTTCCTACAAATTCACTTTCAAATCCGAACTCGACAAGGTCCTGGGCCATGACTTCCTTTATTATCTCCCAGGGGACTTCAACCGGTTTAACATCCGCTTCAAAGCCTATACCCTGCTTCTGCAGACGTTTTTTTATGATATCGGCAAGGGGTCCAAAGGCGCCGCTCATTATAAAAAGTATGTTTTTGGTATTAACTACACGTTTTTCCTTTTTCCCGGTACGCCTGAATTGTTCAATCGCCTGGATCTGGGAAACAGGATCATGGGGGACCTTTAAATCAACTTCCGTTTCCTCCATAGGTTTCAGAAGGGCCCTCTGCACACCGGCCCTGGAGACATCATGCCCGATCAGGTTGCTTGATGACGCGATTTTGTCTATTTCATCAATGTAGATAATGCCGTTTTCGGCCAGCTCAATGTTATCGTCCGCCTCGTATACAAGATCACGGACCAGGTCTTCAACATCCCCCCCGACATACCCTGTCTCACTGAATTTTGTGGCATCCCCTTTTACCAGGGGAACTCCCAGTCTCTGGGCAAGGAGTTTAATCATATATGTCTTTCCGACACCGGTAGGACCAATCATAAGGACATTGTTCTTTATCATACCCACACCGACACTTTTTTTCTTTCCGCTGTTCCTGTTGAGGTAATTTACCCTGTTAAAATGGGTACAGATTTTAGTGGCCAGAACAGCCTTTGCCTCATTCTGCTTGACAACAAAGGTATCAAGATAGGCTTCAAGCTCTTCAGGAAGCATGTCGAACAGTGGGACAGCACCTTTATTATCAGTACCCTTCCCGCCATCCGTTTCATCGATCTCCCCTTCAGGCAGCATTACCGGAGACAGGATTTTTATACGGTTTCCGTATTTTTTTGATAAATACTCACTCAGCTCTTTTTCCAGCTCATTTTGATCAGGCAGTTTATCACCGTCATCTTTTATTTCATCATCATAAATTGTCATATTTTCCTCATATTTATACAATCTCCATAAAAAACCGGGACCTTGATATTTTTTCAGTTACACCTTTTTAAAAAACATATTATTAATTCCTGAAATCAATAATAATGGATATCTTAAGGATTTCAATAATTGTTGAACTCTATTCGTCATGCCCGCGCAGGCGGGAATCCATTTGAAATATTTAAAAGCAAAACCAAAATGGATGCCCGCCTGCGCGGGCATGACGGAGTGTATGGATGCCCGCCGGAGTTTATCCCGCACTTGATGCGGGACCAGCATGACGTCCTATTAAGTTTTTTTTATTAAAGTATTAAAAAATTATTCCAATTAATTTTTGTGCACTAATGGTTTAAACAATTAATTAAGTTTAAAAGAGATTATATCTATTTAATAATCCTTGTATTTTTCCATACTCTGTAAATATAGGCATTAGCGGCCCTGATTTCAACCTAAATATTACTCCATACATTATTGACTCAAACTGCTATTTCATTTAAAGTCATTTTTATTTAACTTAACGACCTGCGTCACTAAGATAAGGGATGTAAAAATTCATGCGGTGGGGTGTAAAATACAATCCTGCGAACTATTTATTTGAGTAAGGACAGGTTTTATACCCAATGTTGTTGACTTAGGGAATAAGCTCGTTAAAATTCCCCTCCCCTGGCGGGAGGGGATAGGGGAGGGGGAAGATAGTAACAATGTGGTATGGATTTTCTATTTTGCCACCCTCTCCCAACCTCTCCCATCAAGGGAGAGGAATCGTATTGTACCTAAATTCTACGGTATTGGGTTTTATACCCTGCCGGATAGTAACGATTTCCCGAAGCACGCTTTGGCACGGCAGACAAACATGGGAATGACGTGTCGCTACGCGACAATAGAGATCGGCACTTGTTCACATTCCATTAATTTTAAGACTATCGGAGCAATAAATATGGCCTCCAGACTGGAAATAAGACTGAAAAAGGATTTACTCGATCCGGAAGGAAATAAGATAAAACAAAAGGCAGAGGATTACTTCGGATTTTCAGTAACCGATGTCAGAGTTATAAAGGTATTAACATTTGATGTACAGTTTGACAGTCAGCAGTTTGAAGACATCAGGAATGAGATATTTACAAACCCGGTGACTGAAGAATCATCCTTCTCTCCAATGGCAGGAGACTTTAACTGGCTTATCTGGATAGGATTCCGTCCCGGGGTAAGGGACACGGGCGGAAGTACAGCCATAGAAGCAATCGAGGATTTTCTAAAAATAAAGCTGAAAAAAGATGAAGCCGTTTATACATCAAAGATCTATGAAGTCCGTGGGGACCTGAGCAGGGATGATGCCGAAACAATAGCAAAAGAGATCCTTTCAAATGGCATAATTCAGCAATACAAAGTCTATTCCAGGGATGAATGGGACAGTGAAGAAGGGATAGGAATCATCCTGCCGAAAGTTATACTTGACCATGTACCGAACCTGAGCACAATCCCCATAAAAACGGATGAAGAGCTGAAAATAATATCAGAAGAAAGGAACCTTGCGCTTCAGGACAGTGATATTCCCACGATCAGAAATTATTTTTTACGGGAGGATATACTCAGGGAGCGTAAAGAATGCGGGCTTGAACTGCCCACTGACGTTGAACTTGAATACATATCACAGGCCCGAAGTGACCACTGCAACCACAACACCTTCGGGGCTTTTTTCAAATACAGGGACCTTTCAAACGGTAAAGAGGAGCAGGTTGATAATCTTTTTAAGACATGCATCCAGGCGCCTACACTTGAAATTAAAGAAAAAAAGGACTGGGTTGTTTCAGTATTATGGGACAACGCCGGTGTTGCCCGTTTTAATGAAAACAACAACTATACTATTACAGGTGAAACACATAACAGCCCTTCCAATATGGAGGCATACGGCGGGGCTATTACCGGCATAGTGGGCATATACAGGGACCCGATGGGGACAGGTAAAGGATCAAAGCTCATACTTGGCATGTACGGCTATTGTGTCGGGCAGCGTGATTACGAAGGGCCGTTAATGCCCCATCTGCATCCGAGAAGACTCCTTGACGGAGTGATAGAAGGTGTCAAGGACGGCGGTAACAAAAGCGGTGTTCCAACACCGTTCGGCCAGGTTGTCTTTGATGAAGGCTACATGGGAAAATGCCTTGTATTTGTTACCGCGCTGGGAATAATGCCCGCAATAATCAATGATACCCCCTCGCATTTAAAGAAGACCGAGCCCGGTGACCTCATTATTGTGTCAGGGGGAAGAGTCGGAAAGGACGGCATTCACGGGGTAACCGCGTCATCAGAGGTATTCAGCGAACATACACCGGCAGGGCATGTCCAGATCGGGGATCCGTACACCCAGAAAAAGATGCATGACTTTCTTGTGGAGGCCAGGGACGAGGGACTTATTACCTTTATAACCGACAACGGCGGGGGCGGTTTGTCCTCATCCATAGGAGAATCCGCTGTTTTCAGTAACGGCTGCAGGGTAGACCTCGACAAGGTTCCCTTGAAATATGAAGGCCTTGATCAATGGGAAATCTGGGTGTCCGAATCACAGGAAAGGATGACCATAGCTGTAAAACCGGAAAATCTTGAAAGATTCATGGAGCTTTCCGAAAAACACGCGGTGGAATCCACGGTGATTGGAGAATATAATGACACCGGATATCTCAGGCTTGAATATAACGGAAAAACATGCGCCTATATAAGCATTGAGTTTATGGAATCCGACTTTCCCCAGTGGCAGTTCGAAGCGGAATGGACGCCTCCTGAATTACGCGGCCTGAGGGAACCGGTGATCAGCGAGCCTGCCGGACATGGCGATGTTCTTAAATTATTGCTTGCCAGGCCGAACATATGTTCAAAAAACTGGATAGCCAGGCAATATGACCATGAAGTCCAGGGAGGAAGCATTATAAAATCCCTGGTAGGCAGTGGCAGGGACATTCCGGGTGATGCCGCGGTTGTGAACCCTGTCCTGGATTCACCGGGGGGTATCGCGGTATCCCAGACCCTTAACCCATTCTATTCAAAGATCGATACCTACCACATGACTGCGGTTACAATTGATGAGGCAATAAGAAAAGTGCTGGCAGTTGGAGGAGATCCCGACCATCTGGGCGGTGTGGATAATTTCTGCTGGCCTACCATACAATATCATCCAAAACAGAACCCTGACGGTAAATACAAGGCAGCCCAGCTTGTGAGAGCTAACTGGGCGCTGCGGGATTACTGCCTTTCCTATGGTATTCCTCTTCTCTCGGGAAAGGACAGTATGTATATTGACGGAAATCTTGAAGGGCCCCATGGAGAGAGACGGAAGGTGTCAGGGTTGCCTACCCTGCTTTTCACGGTTTCCAGTGTAATCAGGGACACGGAAAAATGCGTTACAATGGACAGCAAAATGCCCGGAGACCTGGTTTATATCCTCGGTGAAACAAAAGACGAGCTTGGCGGGAGCGAATATTACCAGATGATGGGTGAACTCGGCCTTAATGTTCCAAAAGTAAATGCAGGGGAATTCCTTCCCCTTTATATTAAATTACATGAGGCGATTGAAAATAATCTTGTTGCTTCGGCCCACGCAATAGCAAGAGGCGGTCTGGGAATGCACCTGGCACTTGTCGCGATGGGCGGTGAGACAGGTATGGATATAAATCTCGGGGACATACCCGCGTCCGGAGACCTTGCAGATTCTCACATGCTCTACTCCGAATCAGCAGGCCGCTTTATTGTAACTGTCGATCCGGCAAAAAAAGAGGCTTTTGAAGAATTATTCAGCGGCTTGAAGATCGGTCTTGCTGGCACTGTGAATGAATCGAACCTTTTTACAATAAAGGGCAGGAGCGGTAACGGGATTATAAATGAAGAAATTAATACTCTCAAAGAGAGCTGGAAACAAACCTTCGGAGGACTGATATAATGCCTGCAAAAGCGCTTATTCTCACCGGGTACGGCCTCAACTGTGATTATGAAACTGAACACGCCCTGCTTCTCGCCGGCGCCGAGGCCAGGAGAATTCATATAAACGATATTATTGATAATTCAGGTGAATTACTGGCTGATTACCATATTCTTGTATTTGGCGGCGGTTTCAGCTGGGCAGACGATCACGGCGCGGGTGTTGTTTTCGCGTCAAAAATTAAATTTAACATTGGTGACCAGGTAAACCGGTTTATAAAGGACGGCAAGCTTATTATTGGAATTTGCAACGGGTTTCAGTCACTTGTAAACATCGGCCTGCTTCCCGGTTTTGGTGAAAATTACACATCAAGAGAAGTAGCCCTGGCAGGAAATGATAAAGGCAACTTCATAGATTCCTGGGTCAAGCTGAAAGTAAATCCTGAATCCAATTGTATCTTCACTAAAGGAATTGATACTATCGAACTCCCTGTCCGCCACGCGGAGGGAAAATTCTACGCCGACAATAATAATATTGAAAAACTTTTTGCCAATAATCAGGTAGCCGTACAGTACGCGGATAAAGACGGGAAAATTGCAGACGGCCGCTGGCCGGATAATCCCAACGGTTCAATTAGAGATATTGCGGGCATATCTGATCCCACCGGGCGTATTTTCGGACTTATGCCCCACCCTGAAGCCTTTCATACCTATATGAACCACCCTGACTGGACCAGGGAGAAAGAAAGACTATCAAGAAAAGGAGAGCCGCGGGAAAATAAGATCGGAGACGGTATTCAGATTTTTAAAAACGCGGTAGAATACGCGCAAAACCTGTAGAGGAGGATTACGCTATGTCATCAAAAGACTGGATCGACATCACTGTGACCCTGAAGCCTGACATGAATTATCTGGCGTTGGACCCGGTACCGCCGAAAATATTCCGGATAAGCGATGTGGACAAGGGAGACCCGGTGACAATGTCCAAGCTTGAAATAATTTCCCACACAGGGACACATGTGGATACACCTCTCCATTTTATTCCGGGCGGAAGCACTATTACAGACATGCCTCTGGATGCCACAGTCGGGCCGGCAAGAGTTATTGAGATCAAGGACCAAAAAATGGTCACAGTCGAGGAACTGGAACCCTATGATATAAAAGAAGGGGAGCGCATACTGCTCAAGACGCGGAATTCACCTGTGACATATGAATCGGATCACTTTGTTGAAGATTATGTGTATATTTCTTCTGACGCGGCCAGGTATCTCGCGGACAAAAATATTCGCATGGTAGGGCTTGATAATATTACGATCGGGGACTTCAGGAACGAGGAGAGTATTGTAGAAACTCACCGGGCGCTGCTGGAGAAAGGCATTTATATCCTTGAAGCAGTGGCATTGGATGGTGTGGAACCAGGGGACTATGAACTTATTTTTCTGCCGCTTAAGTTGCTCCATGGTGATGCATGTCCGGGAAGAGCGATTTTACGGCCGTTAAAATAGACTAGTCTGTGTTTCTGTTATAAGTCCTGAAACAGTAAAAACAAAAGCGCCGTTGAAAGTTATATTTCACGGCGCTTTTTTAGCAGTCTGAGATATTTATATAATTTTGGTTTTATGTAATTTCGAGTAATATGAACAGTAGGGTCGGGATTTATTCCCGACCTGTTTTTATTTACAAATAACTCAGCACCTTAAAACTGGTGGTGTATAAAACACCACCCTACAAAAAGATTTCTCGTCGCGAATACTCCTCGAAATGACAAATCCAAAGGTTTCATTTTAACGGAGGATGGTTCTCCAGCAAATAAATAGGGTCCGGATACTGTCAGTTTACGCGTTCGGCAGTCACTTTCTCTGAGCGCCCGGTATATTGAGCATTCTCTGTCACGGTTTTGAATTCCAGCTTAAGTTTATTGCCACTTAATTTTCCTTTGAAGCTTAAGACTGATTTCTGCTGGCCGAAATCTCTGTCAACTAAAAACCAGACTTTTTAACCATATCATACATCTGCATGGTTGAACTCCGGTGCATCCCTATCAAATTCATGGGAACCTGCTCTTTCAGCTCCTCAATTGTCCATCTTCCGCCATATTTTATCAGGGAACTCTGCCATTCGGCTTCAGAGTAGAGATGCACACTGGGCCCGCCAACAAAAAAGACTGATCCGCTTATCTCTCCTGCATCATCTGTAGAAAGATAACAGATGAACGGAGCCAGGTCATCGGGACTGGGGCTTAGATGCAGGGGTAGTTTATAATTATCGAAAACCCATGGCCCCTGGCCTTCAGGCGCGGCTTTTTCATAGGCGTCGATTTCAAAGGAGGCCCTTGTCTGGGCATTAGGAGCAAAGGCATTACAGGTGATCCCGTATTCTATTACTTCCTGGGCTACGGCAAATGTCAGTCCGACAACACCGGCATTTGCCGCCGAATAATGGGCCTGCCGGATTCCCCCTCCCTTGAAGGCCCCGGAAGTGCAGTTGATAATACGACCGAATTTCTGTTCCATCATAAAAGGCAGGGCGTGCCTGATACAGTTGAAATGGGCCTTTGGTTTTACATTACATACCTGATCCCACATCTCTTCACTCATCTCCCATATTGGACTGAATGAAAATGTCCCCGCAACATTTACAAGGATATCGATTTTTCCAAAGTTGTCCACGGCAGTCTGAATAAGTTCCTTTGCTGTTCCAAAATCGCCTGTATCACCGAAGAAAGGAACCGCTTCACCGCCGGCATCCCTGATCGCCTGTGCTGTCGTTTCCGCGTCTCCTTTAGCTGCCTCTGACTTTTTTTTCAGGGCTTCCTTTTCTTCACCACTCAGATTTTCAATAAGGGAATCATCCATAATAGCATATCCGGTCGAACCGGATTTCCGGTTATTGGTGACAACCTTTGCGCCTTCCCTTCCCATGGCTATCGCGATACTACGGCCGATCCCCTGGCCCGAACCGGTAACAACAGCGACTTTTCCCTTTAAATTTTCACTCATTTTTAGGCCTCCTCTGTAAAATATCCTGTAGCTTGGTACTATCTATAGTCTGTATTGTCTTTTCAAATGATAAATGAAATGTAGGAAATATTGCCCCGTGTGTCAAATCTATTTTAGGGCAGGGAAGCCTTAGTACAGAAGTCAGGAGTCAGTAGCTCAAATTCCAGATTCCAGGTTCTAGATTTCAGGTTATAAAACCGTGAGGCGTGAGGGGAGGGAGATGACAGAAGACAGAGGACAGCGAGCAGCAGAAACCAGAAGGTAAGAGGATATGAAGTTTAGTTAGGATTAAGGATTATCCGCTTTCGCAAATGCTTCCGCTGTCGCTAAAGCTATGATGGACAGGAAGCTATGGCGGGACAGGAACCCCAGTAGAACACAATGAAGGCACAGTCTTTAGTTTCAATGGATATTAACATCGAAAGCTTTTAAAACATCTGGATTCCGCGGTCAAGCCGCGGAATGACAGGCTTTAACCATATTCGTTTATTCGTCATTCCCCGGCTGATCCGCTGTCGCCCAAAAGGCTATGGCGGGACAGGCCGGGGAATCCAGAAAGTTGCGGTGGGGTGTAAAACCCAATACTGTTGAATTAAGCTCCAAAACATACTCCTCTCCCTTGACGGG
>JBHPCX010000109.1:0-10758 GCA_042573485.1 Thermodesulfobacteriota bacterium
AAGTCCCTTTCCGGGGATGGGTGTTTTCCATTTTATGTTTTTTGTTTCGCTCCAGGCAGTTGGCGGGTTTCCTTTTACAGCTTCACCGCTGAATATCGGTCCCCGCCAGGTAGGCCAGTTATCATTATGTTCAGAAGCACTTACCTGGCTGAACACCATACCGCATATCAAAAGTAACAATGTAGATACCAGAGGTAGTTTCAATTTCATTATTTCATCTCCTTTTGTCTGTTTTATGCTGTTTAAATTATCCTGTAAAAATACATTTAAAATAAAATATAAGAACCCAAGAAAAACATATCATTAATATATATCTCTCAAAAAGACAATGAAAAAGGGCCGCATGAAAATCATGCAGCCCTTTGATTTTATGGGTGGCGTCCCCAAGGGGATTCGAACCCCTGTCGCAGGCGTGAAAGGCCTGTGTCCTGGACCTGACTAGACGATGGGGACGCAGTAAAACATACTTGCGTATAAATGGTCATCGCCGAGGTGTTCACCTCAGAGAGGGTCATTGGTGGGCCGTGCGAGGATCGAACTCACGACCAACGGATTAAAAGTCCGCTGCTCTACCAGCTGAGCTAACGGCCCGTGAAAAAAGAACCATACTATATAATTAATAAAAAAGCCTTTGTCAAAAAATATTTTTAGTTTTTTAATTATTTGTACACCGGTATATTATACTGATTTTCCCCGGAATGAGCTATTTTTTTCTCCTTAACTCACAATAATCTTTAAGCGCGTCTCTTGTGCTTTCAAAGGCCAGGTTATCCCAGGGGATTTCTCCAGGATCCAGGAGCCTGACATCGGTATTTTCATCACCGGCAGCCAGTTCCCCGGATTTATATTCAGCGAGATATACTATTACAACCTCAAGGTATCCGTCATATGAATAAACACCAAGAATTTTTTTTAATTCGATATCTACCTTGCATTCCTCTCTTGTCTCCCTTACGGCAGCATCTTCTACAACCTCGCCCCTGTCAACGTATCCTCCAGGCATAACCCATTTACCTTTTTCAGGGGAAAGGGCCCGTTTCAGGAGAATTATTTTGTTGTCTTTTTCAACAATCGCGCATGCTACCAGTTTCGGATCAAGGTAGAATACAAACCTGCAGGACTCATCCCTGCATACCAGCCTGGGAGGTTCATTATTTTTCATAACAGATGATTGTAGTTCGTTGCCGCATACCGGACAATGCCGGAAAATATAGTTATGGTGCATAATATAAATTAATTCCTTTAATTATCTCTAACCCGCCATCAAGATATAGCCTGTATCCTACTTAAATTTAAATGGTACAAGGTTCAGGGTTCAAGGTGCAAGGTCAAAACGCTATAAATATAGTGTCCTTAAAAATATTTGGTGTTCAGGTATTATTCAAAATCATTCATTATGATTGTCTTTCAGAAGCTATAATGGTAAATTTTGAATAATTTAGAATAATTGACAAACATTAACAGATATGGCACTGTTTGCCAATCAATAATACCCTGATTCACCAGCAAAATGTCATCTGCTGTGTTGCCAGCGGTCCCTTCTCTTTGCGGCGTACCGCATGTACGCCTCACTCGGCACTCCCTTGGCGCCTTACATCTGACACCTTGCTGGTGCCCAGGGATTACCCAAATCCGTTAATATTATTATCTATTAAAAAATTTGATGTTGGATTTGGGTAATAGGCCTTGATTATTATATTCCCAAACCGGGGTCCTTAAAAGCAATGAACAAATCCGACCTTGTAAAAAGCATTATTGAAAATGTTCACCTTGAAAGGAAAAATAAGGAACGGCAGCAATACCTTTTTCCTGAGTTGAATTATGATTTGCTGGAAAGGAAAAAAGCAGAAAGTATTGTTAACTCCCTTATTGAAATAATTAAAAAAAGGCTCGAAAAGGGTGATTACGTCTTTATTCCCGGTTTCGGCAGGTTCAAAGTCGATTTCAAATGGGCAAGAAGGGGAAGAAATCCCAAAACAGGGAAAAGCATATTTATAAATTCCAAGAGAGTTGTTAAGTTTAAAAGTTTCCGCAGGCTTAAGGAGAGTATTAATAGAAAAGAGTCATCTGATACTTGATTCTGGACTTTTTTAACCACTTTCTCATACAAAATACAAGGGCGGTATGTAAGTCTTTATTGATATATGTTTTAACTTCCTCTTACCCATTCGTCCTATCTATATCTGTTAGATAAAAATCTTTAAAAAGCTTAATTAGACAGGATTTACAGGATTAACTGGATTTTTATTTTCACTCTTTCCGGATGAAAGAGTGAAAGGCCCATCCCGCTACGCGGGAGAAAAACTGAGTATAAACAGAAATAGTATAATGTTTTTTGTGTATTTTTTAGCTAGCTAAATAAATTAATTTAAACGGATGATACCTTTTTGCCTTTCTTCCGGAAAGGCAAAAAATATCCTGTTCATCCTGTCTTATAAAAAAGCACTTATTTTCTCACCTGCTTAACTTCTTACCTTCTATGGTTTGACGCCTTAAGACTTTTCTCGCCTGGAATCTGGAACATGGAATACAAGTAACTGACTCCTGACTCCTGGCTTCTGATTCACTTAAACAAACACCACCTCACCATCCTGAATATCCATTGTAACAGTGCTGCCTTCACCTATGTCACCTTCCAGAATTTTAATTGAAAGGGGGTCCTGTACATAACGCTGGATGGCCCTTTTGAGGGGCCTTGCCCCGTAGACCGGATCGAACCCTGTGTTCGCGAGGTATTCCCGTGCATTTTCAGTCAACTCAAATGCAATCTTATTGTTTTCAAGGCGTTTCTTTAAAAGGTTTATCTGAATATCAACGATTCTCTTGATTTCCTCAATGCCGAGAGAATTAAAGATAATTGTCTCATCAATCCTGTTTAAAAATTCAGGCCGGAATGTACCTCTCAGCGCATCCATGACCTTCTCTTCCACCTCTTTATCATCTTTTTCCCTTAACTCACTTATCCACTGGCTTCCTACATTTGAAGTCATAATCAATACGGAATTTTTAAAGTCTACGGTGCGGCCTTTTCCGTCTGTCATTCTGCCGTCATCTAGTATCTGGAGGAGCGCGTTAAAGACATCCGGATGTGCCTTTTCAATTTCATCAAAAAGTATAACCGAATATGGATGTCTCCTGACCGCCTCGGTAAGATATCCTCCCTCATCATAGCCCACATACCCCGGGGGAGCACCTATCAGCCTGGCTACACTGTGTTTTTCCATGTATTCCGACATGTCTATTCTAATCATGTACTGCTCGTCATCAAAGAGGAACTCGGCAACTGCCCGGGCAAGTTCGGTTTTGCCAACACCGGTGGGTCCGAGAAAGATAAAAGATCCTATCGGGCGGTCCGGGTCCTGAAGGCCTGAGCGGGCCCTTCTCACCGCGTTTGATACAGCTGTTACTCCTTTTTCCTGGCCGATCACTCTCAGGGACAGTTTATCTTCCATTTGTATGAGTTTTTCTCTTTCTCCCTGCATAAGTCTTGATACGGGAATGTTGGTCCACTTGGATATTACTTCGGCAATATCTTCGCTATCCACCTCTTCCTTTAGCATCTTTTTATCTGACTGGAGAGAAGAAAGCTTTTTATTTTGATCTTCAAGTTCTTTTTCAAGCTCTATTATGGTTCCGTACCGGAGTTCCGCGGCCTTTGACAGATCCCCTTCACGCTCTGCTGCCTGTGCAGCGATTTTAGTAGCCTCGAGCCGTTCTTTAATCTCCCCTATTCTTATGAGTATATCTTTTTCTGCCTTCCAGTGTTTGATCATATCTTTAGCACTTGATTTCAGCTCATTGAGCTCTTCTTCAAGTTTTACAAGCCTGTCCTTTGAGGCACGGTCTTTTTCCTTCTTTAACGCCTGTTTTTCGATTTCAAGCTGAGTAATCTTTCTCTGTATATCATCTATCTCCGCGGGCATACTGTCTATTTCTATCCTGAGCCTGGATGTGGCTTCATCGATCAGGTCGATGGCCTTGTCAGGCAGAAACCTGTCTGTGATATACCGGTTGGAAAGGGTTGCGGCGGCAACAAGAGCTGAGTCCTGAATCCTTACTCCATGGTGCACTTCATATTTTTCCTTGAGGCCCCTGAGAATCGATATGGTGTCCTCGACATTCGGCTCTTCTACCATTACCGGCTGAAACCGTCTTTCAAAGGCTGCATCCTTTTCAATATATTTTCTATATTCCTTTATTGTTGTTGCTCCCACACAACGGAGTTCACCGCGTGCCAGTGCCGGTTTGAGCATATTGGAGGCATCAACTGCGCCTTCGGCAGCTCCCGCACCGACAAGTGTGTGCATCTCGTCGATAAAAAGTATAATTTCTCCGTTTGAATCAGTAACTTCCTTTAAAACAGCCTTTAACCTGTCCTCAAACTCCCCCCTGTATTTGGCTCCCGCTATCAGGGCGCCCATATCGAGCGCGACAACTCTTTTATCCTTGAGGGTTTCAGGAATATCTCCCTGTATGATTCTTTGTGCCAGGCCTTCAACAATTGCTGTTTTACCTACGCCCGGTTCGCCTATAAGGACAGGGTTGTTTTTGGTCCGCCTGGAAAGCACCTGGATTATTCTTCTTATCTCATCATCCCGCCCGATAACCGGATCGAGTTTGTCCTTTGACGCTATGGCTGTCAGGTCTCTGCTGAAGCGTTCAAGTGCCTGGTATTTATCTTCAGGATTCTGATCCGTTATTCTCTGTCCTCCCCGGATGTCCACAAGGGCCGCGAGTATTGTGCCCCTTGTAATCCCGGCAGAATTCAAAATGCCCGCGGCAGGCCCGCCCTTTTCTTCCGCGATCGCCAGTAGAATATGTTCAAGGCTTATATATTCATCCTTCATCTGTTCAGCCTCTTTAAATGCCTGATCAAGAACTGATTTAAGCCCCGGAGAGATATAAGCCTGGCCGTATCCGGCACCCGATACTTTTGGCATTTTTTCAAGGTGTTCCGAAACAACCCCGGCAAGACTTTCCCTGTTTGCGCCTGCTTTAGCCAGAAGCGGCGGAACCGACCCATCCTGCTGGTTTAAAACAGCGCTTAACATATGCTCCGGTTCAATCTGCTGGTGACCCATATTCTCAGCGATTTGCTGGGATTCCTTTAAGGCCTCCTGTGCTTTTATTGTAAGCTTGTCTAAACGCATTTTAATTTCTCCCTGCGTAATTTTATGTATTAAAAATGTTTAATAAAAATATAATTAAAATCTAACATAAAATATCATCCATTAAAAAGTAAGATCAAGTATAATTGATGTCAAGGCAGGGAGAGTGTATATATTCAGTTATGTTAAAATTTAGCGTCCCTCTCGGGGATGTTTGAAAATCCTCGTCTTAAGGTAAAAGTTTGTATTGTCGCATAGCGACTTGTCATTCTGCATTGCAACCCTGATTAGGTAAAGGTAACAGGATGTGGATTCCGTGGTCGAGCCACGGAATGACATAATTTAGCACAACGGAATCCACGCTCCTGTCATTCCGCGACTTGATCGCGGAATCCATGGTTTTTAATTGCTGTGCTCTGTACTTAATGACGGAGGAGGCAACATGACGTCAAATTGGTTTTTCGTTAAATGTAGTTGATTTTAATCAACTTGCTTTTGAATCCCTCGTCTTCAAGACGAGGATTGTTCAGAAATCTGATGAATAAATGATTTGCAATATCCAGGACAGGGTTATCCGGGACTTATATATGAAGTCAATACAGTTGACACTATTATTAACACGGTATATTATTACAAAATTAATTTCCTGTGGCACATACAGCGAAATATAAGTGAACATGGTTAATTGATTTAATTAAGATAATAACAATATTAATACTACATAATAAATTTTTTATTTATTAAATAAGGGGGCTGCGATGGGTAAAAGCATCAACAAATTTGCTGTTATATTACTGGTTTTAATCTCTGTTTTTCTTTTTAGTAACTACGCCTTCTGTCAACAATCTCCTTTGATAAAATCGGGAGTAGAGCAATACAGAGAAGAAAATTATGAAGAAGCTATTGAAATTTTTCAGGAAGCCCGTGAAAAAGATCCAAAGTCATCTGTAGCGGCCTTCTACCTGGGTATGGCCTATAAACAGACCATGGACTATGAAAAATCCTTTGAGAATTTAAAAGACGCGGCGACACTTACACCAAGGATTAAGGAATCTCTTGTAGAACTGGTTGATGTAGCCACGCAGCTTGGTGATTTGGAAGAGGCAAAAAAATGGGTGGAAGTCGGCGAAAGAGAAAATATAAGCCCCGCAAAAATAGCCTTTTTAAAGGGTCTTATATTAAAAGAGGAAGGGAAAAACAGCGAGGCGGCTGAAGCATTTCAAAAAGCAAAACAAATTGATCCAAAAGTATCCCAGGCAGCCGATATTCAGATAGCCCTCGGGTTCTACAGGGAGAGTGAATATGAAAAAGCTAAAAAAAGCTTTGAATCAGCCATCACATATAATCCCGAATCAAGCCTGGCGGATTTTGCCAGGCAGTACCTGGCTTCAGTTGAACAGAGAATCGAAAGTAAAAAATCTTTAAGATACACGTATAGCCTCTTCGTGCAATACGATGACAATATGGTTCTAAAGCCTAATGATGAGCTCTATGCGGCAGGTATTACTAATGAAGGAAGCATGGTTGCCAATACAGCCTTCAGGGTTAATTACGCTCCGGTATTTGAAGGCCCATGGCTTTTTAATGCACGGTACGGCCTGACATCTAGCCTGCATGATAAAAACAAGAACTCACACGACTCCTTTTCAAACAGTATTTCCATTACACCAGGTTACAGTTTTGGTAAATATGCCTTGAGCCTGGCGATAAGCTACAATCATACCCATGTACGAAAGCCAGATTATAAACAGTATTCCGGGACTTTCAGTTCAGGGCCCTTATTAAGAAGGGCTTTTGGTAACAATCAGCTAATTGAATTTTTTGCCGGATATATCAATACTGAATACCACCAGATTGCTCTTGACCCTAATGAAAACAGGGATTCAAATGGCTTAAGCTCATATATAAGCTGGATCTGGCTGTTTGGTAGAAACTCTTTTTTAAACATCAGGTACCAGTATAGTGATCAGGACGCGGAAGGTGAGAACTGGGATAATGCGAGAAACGCTCTGTCTTTAAACATGGCGTTCCCTGTTTCAAAAAATACGAAGTTTCAATTAAGTGCCCAGGCGAGTGACCAGAATTTTGATAATACACACACAACATTCGGTATAGCGCGGGAAGACACCATGTACTCTTTTTCAGGCGGGTTATCATGGAACTGGAAGAGATATTCAACCATTGTTTTTCAGTATTCACACGTCAGTACGGATTCGAATTTAGGGATTTATGACTATACAAGAAATATGTATACAATGGGTCTAGAGTTCAGGTTCTGATAAGGTTCAAGTAGAGTCATGCACCACAGCAGAATAATTTATTAGACATTAACCGGGCTGCAGGACAAAGCGCTGCCTGAAAATATTTATACGGATTATGAAAACGGAATTACAAGCAGACGACAAGCGGATATATATAGCAGGAGAGAATCATTTTCAAAATGAACTCCTCCGGTTTTATATTAAAAATGAGACAGAAATAAGCTGTTCGATAGTAAAGGACTTAACATCATTAAAGAAAAAACCTTCCGGCAATGCTCTTTTAATGATTGGATGGCCGGAAACTGATACAAAAGGAATATATAAAGAAATCACTAATGTTCCGAAAGGTTTTTTTACCGCAATCTTTGATGTTGCAGAAGGTCTTGGAATCGAGGAAGACGCGGTCGGTAGAGGAATCAAAGGGGTTTTTTATAAACAGGATCCTCTTGACCGGGTCATTAAAGGAATAAATTCCATATTTAATGGGCAGTTATGGATATCAAGAGAAGTGTTAAGCAATTATGTAACCGGAAGCCAGGAAAACAGAAAAAAAGTATCTTCAAATAATCTTTTACTGACAAACAGGGAGATTCAAATCCTGGCCATGATTTCTGCAGGGGCTAAAAATGAAGAGATTGCGGCTGACCTGTACATCAGCCCGAACACGGTAAAAACCCATATTTATAATATTTTTAAAAAAATTAATGTACCAAACCGCCTGCAGGCGGCGCTATGGGCGGCAAAAAATTTGTAAGGGTAATGATAAAGTACTATTTTTGTTGGTTTAATTCTAATGAATTATTGCTGCTAATATCTAATAATATTATTTATAAAAATACTAAAAAAAACATACTATTTACTTATTGTTTTATGGGGCTCATTTTTATTATAATTAAGTATTATGATTATGAAAAATATAGAAAAAGATAAAAGGGGTCTGGAAAGGTTTCCCCTGAAAATACAGGCCAGAATAAAAACCCTGGATTCCCATAAAGATGAAGATGAGCGGGGTATTGATATAAAGACAAGTAATATCAGTTCCGGCGGCGCGTTTTTCCATACTCCGGAACCTCTCAGCGAGGGAAGCGATGTGATGATCGAATTAATCCTTCCCGTTGAAAAGCTGATTAAATATCTCGACAACCTGGAAAGGGATTACAGGGAAACCTTGATAGAAATAAAGGGAAGAGTCCTTCGATCTGAACCGGAAGGTATGGTAATCAGGTTTGATAAGGGTTATAAGATTACACCTTTAAAGGAAATTTCCCCGGTAAATAAATATAAATTATAATTAAGGTAATTTGAAAGAATTTAGTACACCAGAAAAATAACATAATAAATAACATATATAGAGGTAGACAATGAAAAAAGATATTCTGAAATCAAGGGCAGAAAGATATTTTTTTATCCTTCTTGTTACTTTAGGCCTGTCGGCTTTTTCAACCCAGGCCTTTTCCGCGCAGGAACCCATTGCAGAACTGTCAGAATTTTCAGGGACAGTACTTATTAAGAACAATGGTTCATGGGGGACTAAACCTGAAAAGGGTCTACCTTTGTATTCAGGTGACAAATTAGTAACCAGGATCGGACGTGCCACCATTACATTCAATGACGGCGCGGTTATGGATGTAAGGGCCAACTCCAACCTGCTTATACAGGAGCAGGAGGATGCGTCATCGGTTCGACAAACTGTTAAAAAAGTAAAAAGACGCCTGCGTCTGCTTCTTGGAAAGATGTTTTTCAGGACAGGTAAAGGGTCCGGTACAAAAACAACTCTTGAAACCCCAACAATGATCTGCGGGCTGAGGGGGACCGCGGGAGTTATCAGTATCGACTCAGCAGGTCAGGCTTATATCCAGTTCACAGAAGGCGGTGGTGACACGATTGGCAACTTTTTATCCGGAGAAGCTGAGGATGTCCCGGCTGAACTCGCTGATCTGAGCCCGGTACAGAGGGCAGCCTTTGTAGCTGCGGCAGCTGCCCAGCAGGCTCAAAGCGCTGCTGACGGTGAATTTGGTGATGCCGATCAGGCAGCCGCGGATGCGGCCCTGGCAGCCGCGGAAGCTGCAGAAGCAGCGGCGGCGGAGGAAAAGGCTGCTGCTGAAGAAATGTTAAACAGCCCGGATCCGGATATCCGGGCACAAGCTGAGGCTACTATAGCAGCAGCTGATAGGGCGATCGAAACGGCAAAAGAAGCCCAGGAGACGGCAATAGGAGCTGGAGCTGGTGATGGCGACGATCCGGGCGATCCAGGAGATCCGGGTGACCCGGGAGATCCAGATGATCCACTGGGTGGTTTAGGTGATCCGGGCGATCCACCTCCTGATGGTGAAGATCTGGGTGGTGTGGAAGGATTTGATGTAGATGTTGATAAAATTGTTCAGGGTAATGAGGATGATATTCCGCAGGAATTGAAGAAACCTATAGTAACTATAATGTCAGGACCTCCGGATTATACAAACCTTGAAACAGTAAGTTTTGAATTCAGTGAAGGCAGCGGTAGAGAAGTTACCTTTTCTTACAGTATAGACGGCGGTGTAACTTTTATTGAAATATTAGAAGAAGAAATAGAAGAAACAGAAACGGGGTACCTTCTGGCGCTTGAGAATGGTCCCGAGGGATTAAATGAAATACAGATCATGGCTGTGGATGAATTCGATAATGAGAGTGTGATAACAGATGAATCAACTGACACTTGGACAGCCGATTACACACATCCGGGAATATCAATTGAAACAGCTCCTGATGCTATTGACAACATAGACAGTTTCGGTTTAGCCGCGGAAGATACCAACGCGGGCGCGGGCATAACCTATGAATACCGTCTTGGTGATGGCGAATGGGCTATCAGCACCACTGGCGCCTCGCTGGACCTGGGCCTTGCAACAGACGGAACAGATGACGGAGATTATGTTATCGAAGTCAGGGCGACCGATCAGGCAGGAAATACAAGTATTCAAACAGCTGGCCATGCCTGGACATATGATGCTACGGCACCTTCCCTGTTAGTTGAAAATAAACCCACGGCTTTTACAAATACTACTGACGCGAGCCTTGAAGTATCCTATACGAATACGGAACCTGGCACTGTAACATATGAATACAGCCTTAATGATACTGCTGAAGACACAAGCTCTTACGTCAGTCTGACGGATGGTGAGTATACCTTTTCAGTCACCGCCACTGATCAGGCCGGTAACAGCACTACCAGTGAGACTGTTACATGGACGGTAGACACCATTGCCCCTGACCTGTTAGTTGCGAATAAACCCGTGGCTTTTACAAATAGTACGGACGCGAGCCTTGAAGTATCCTACACGAATACGGAACCTGGCACTGTAACATATGAATACAGCCTTAATGATACTGCTGAAGACACAAGCTCTTAC
>JBHPCX010000010.1:0-60039 GCA_042573485.1 Thermodesulfobacteriota bacterium
TCTGCGGGGCCATAGTGCCAATCCTCCAAGTGCAAGTATAACTATTGCATATGCGCTCCCCAAACTTCCACCTCCGGTGTAACCCTGCCGGTGCACTACTCTGTATGATTCAGGCGTTCTTTTTACTTTTTCTTTAAAACGATCCAGCTCGTCCTTAATGTTTATGACTAAATTATCCGCCGCCTTATGAAAACCCTCCTGCGAATCAGACCGCAACTGTTCTGATAAATTTACCAGAGTGGAAGAACCTTTTATACGGCTGGTGCCGGGCGCGCGAAAAAGCATCTTTCTGCTGGAAATATCGTACACTACTGCATCAACCATTGTGTTGGTATCATTTTTTTCTCCCCGAATTATATAGGCGCCGATAATAGTCCAGTAGGAAAAGGATAACAGGCCTTCATCTGTGTGCTGGACCTGGTCGTATGAAATAAGCGTAATCACATCAATGTTATACATGGTTTTTATCTGATCAAGATTTGAAAATCCTCCGCCCTTTGTGAGATAATCGCTTGGGATCAGTTCTATATCTCTAACAAAGGGAAGTGCTCGAAATTCAGCGGAAATCCGTTCCATCAAGTCCATTTTTACTTTTCTGCTCAGGCTGTTCTTTATCGGAACCTTACCCGATTCCGGTACAAAGGCAATTCCTACGCGAAGAGGCAATGAAAGATTCGGTATGGAAGGCTCTTCCGCCACATATCTGTAAGGATAAAGGTAATCAACAACACTGCTGGTATACCTGTGTTTTCTTCCATGCATGTTAAAACAGCCTGTTAATAAGAGTGTAATAGAAATAAAAGTATAACAAATTATTCTTGCTTTCGATGACATGGTTATCCCTCCTTGATTATATGTTTTATAAAATAATTTAGCAGCAAGGAGTGTGCCTAAATTTGTGTAAAGCTAACCAATTGAATTAACAAGGTATATTCAGTATCATGTAAATGCTGTGGAAAAAGCGGGAGCCATGAAGGGCGCAAATTATGCATAGATTCTATACATAATTTGCACAAAGAATGTTGGTCTAAAATAGGAGGAGAATGAGGGTTGGTACATAGTCGGAGTAGATTTCAGGTACAAATTTTACAGTTATTCATTTTCCATATCAATCTCCGGATAATGTTCTTTAATACAATCCGGACAGATACCGTGGCTGAATTCAGCGCCGGACCGCTTTCCAATATAACTTTCCACCTGCTGCCAGTATCCTTTATCATCTCTAATCTTTTTACAATGCGCGCAAATTGGCAAGAGGCCGCTTAGTGTTTTTACTTCCTTTAATGTCAATTCCAGATTATCTATAGTCTTCATGTGACCTTCGACTTCTTTTAAGAGCTGGTTATTTAAATCATTTAACTTTTCTGTTCTTTCAGCAACACGGGACTCCAGTTCATCCCGCTCGGCTCGCAGTCCAAATGACAGCTGGTTAAATGTCTCGGTGAGTTCATATATCTCCACAGTCGAAGGCCGCTCAATTTTTTTACCAAGGTGTTCAGGATTCTTGATTACCTCATTAAACTTCATCCTGATATAATCCAGAGGGTCAAATAACCACCTTTTACCAAGATAAACTGTTAAACCGAAAATAATTAATAATGCCATTCCGAATATAAAAGATAAAAAAAGAACAAACCTGTTAATATCCTTATATACATAACCCAGGGGTATCCTGATGGAAATGGCTGAAACAACTTCTCCTAAATTTCTCTGGAAACTCCGTTCTGAACCGTATTGACTTACCAGACCGGCCGGAGCTGTTTCCGGGCTGCTATGGCAGCGCAGGCAGTCTTCCTCCATGGATTCTCCCCGTTTCAGGACGACTAAAAAGGGCTTTCCGTTAAAGATTTTAATCCCTGTGTATTCATTGAGTTCAGAAGATTCATTAAGCTTATTGATAAAGTCATGCTCAAAAATATCAGCTTCATTTTGGGGACTCCTGGCGTTTATTGCGGCTTCCTTATAATAATAATCTTTTTTCGATAGAGATTGATAGTACTTGTCAATTTCCCTTACCGCATAGGTGGAAGACATCCAGACAGGTTCAAAGTATTCATCATCAGTCTTTCCATCCCTATCTTTAAATAAAACCGGTTTTAACTGGTGGCTGAAGTAGGTATGAATGGCAAGATTTCTATCTAATAATATCCTTGCCTTTTCTGCTGACTCTTCCTGGGCATACATTTTCATGACCCTGTTAACCATAAATATGGAACAGGTAAATGTTATGCCGATAATTAAACTCATGACTAAAAGTAAACGGGTGCTGGCTTTAAACTTTAATATACCCATCTATTTTCCACCTCCTGTTTTCATTGGTGGATCCATGACAAACTTAACTGCATAGATGTCAGGTCAGATTCCTCAGGAAGACCAATTGTCTTGTATATTATCTTATTGAATTTGCTGTGTCAAAAGATGCTTGTCCGTCTCGGGCGGATTTATGTGAATTTAAAAGGGGGGTGTTTTGGAGATGATTTGTGGTACTAATCTGCATTTTTGTTTATCTGAAAATGATATGCTAACAGAAGAATTCTACAATAACTTTATTAACCGGATAGCCTTCAGCGGGTTATAATCTTAACTCGCGGCAGGCCGCCCCGGTTAATATGGATGTATTATTATTTTTTTACTGCATAGTTAACAGATAGGTCCTGAGATTGGATTTTTTCTCTAATCCGAATTTTTTCCTGAGATTGGCCCTGTGAGCGACAATGGTCCTCTCGGTACAGTTAAGAATTTCAGCAATCTCTTTGGAAGTTTTACCTTCCTTCACAAAGTTAGCAACCTGTAATTCTCTTGGGGTTATATGCATATACCTTGAAGTAAGTTTCTGAGCGAATGGCGAAATAATATCATTAAGCCCTGACTCTAAAAGCTCTATATAATTACTTTGACTTTCAGTCAAAGGCCCGTTTTTCAGCTTCTTGACATAAGGGACCAGAAGTTCCTTCACATTAAGCAGCACTTTTTCCCCGTTTTCTTCCTTGTCCCTGTCCCTTTTTTCAAGAAGCACTTTAAGCGCGGTGTTTACATCCTGAAGGTTAACTGTCTTTTCATGTAAAGACTCATTTGCTTTCTTTAATTCCCGGGTGCGTTCTTTAACACGCTCTTCCAGGTCATCACGTGCTTTTTTTAATACGTTCTCCATTTCTATACGTTTAGTTAAATCCCTGGCAATAGTTGTTTCTCCAGACAAGTTTCCCAGGTTATCATAATAGAAATTGCTGGCACGATGGAGATAGTAGATTTTTCCATCTTTACTGACTATCCTGCCTTCAAATGATGCTCTTTTTTCTTGCTTTGAGGCAGTGTCAGCAAACCTTTTTTTAACTTTTTCCCTTTCATCTGGATGAACAAAATCAAAAGCAGACATACCTATGATATCATTTTGGGGTAATCCCAGTATCTTAGCTGCTTTAGGATTCACATAAGTAAATTTGCCGTTTCCGTCTACTTTTGTAATAAAATCATCTGAATTTTCAACAATTTCCCTGTATCTTTCCTCGCTTATGGTCAGGTCTTCTTCTATCCTTTTGCGCTCAGTAATGTCAGTCCAGGTTGAAAAGGAGTAGCTTAATTCTCCCTCGTGATAAACAGGTGTAACGTAAAGTTCTACATAAAAATAGTCCCCGTTTTTTTTTCTGTATCGTCTCTCAGTTCGGTAGAGCCCTCTTAATCCAAGCTTTCCCCTTTGTTCAGCAGTGCCGTAGTCAGGTTCATCAACCCACCAGGGATATGGAAGTTTTGTGCCAAGCGCCTCTTTAGAAGTATAACCGGTAATCTTTTCGAATGCCGGGTTTACATATCTTACGGAAGAATCAGTATTATACACTATTATTGCATCCGGGGAATTCTCAAGAAGGCTGGAGCTGAACCCCTCGCTCTCCTTTAATGCCTCTTCAACTAATTTACAGTCGGTAATTTTTTCCTCTAATTCATTGACTTTCATCAACAGTTCTTCAAAGGTGGGGTTTGCTGCCATTGTTTCTCCTGAACAGAAAGGATTTGAATTGTTTTTTTTCTATAAGCTTTATTATGTATACTAAATCAATAGAAATTATCAAGATTCTACTGCTGAATGAAAGAAGATAAAGTGAATCACAGTTTGCTTAATCAGGGTGATCTTTACTTTTGAAAAAGTGTAGATTATTCTGAATCATATGCGGAAGAGATAAAAACTTGATTTTGCTGACTTTAGTCTTTTTTGCATTTTCTTCGTCTATTTAATATAAGTGTCTCAAATTATAAAATAGGAACAATCATACAGCCGAATAATAATAATGTTATTTATCTAAAGAATTAGCGAGAGTAAAAATGGAAGCAACAGTAGTTAAAGCAGACTATCTAAACAATAGGCACGAAGAGCATATCCAGGTATTGTTAAACTCATACGCGTCTGACCCGATGGGCGGCGGCATCCCCCTTGAGGAAGAGGTTAGAAGAAATGTTGTTAAGGAGTTATCCAAACTGCCTCACGCGTTTAGTGTGATCGCGTATTTAGATGGGGTTCCGGTCGGGCTTGCCAATTGTTTCGAAGCCTTTTCCACGTTTTCATGCAAGCCGATTGTAAATATTCATGACATAGTCGTACTAAAAGAATTTAGAGGAAACGGCATTAGCCATAAATTGTTAGAGAAGATTGAAGAAATAGCCAGGTCCAGGAGTTGCTGCAAGTTAACCCTCGAAGTCCTCAGCCGAAATGAAGTGGCAAAAATTTCATATGAAAAATTTGGCTTCTCCGGGTATGAGCTTGACCCAAAGCTGGGTAAAGCATTATTCTGGCAAAAGAAGTTATAAGTTCCATAACCTGTCCTTTAAAATGATAAAGAGGGGAGATCAAAAGATGGCAATAGACACCGCGATTAAACTACTCATTTACCGACGAACCAAAATAGTGGCGACGCTGGGTCCGAGCTCAAAAGACGCCGGTACTATCGAGCGTCTTATTAATGCCGGGGCAAATGTTTTCAGGCTAAACATGTCACACGGCACCCATGATGATCATCGTGAAACTTATCAATCTATTCGTGCCGCGGCCGACAAATTAAATAAACCGATTGCAGTACTGGCCGATTTAAGCGGGCCTAAAATCCGTATTGGAAAATTTCCTTCAGGCCAGATAGAAATTATCGAGGGAGATACGGTTACAGTTACCACACGGGACGTTGAAGGTAGTCCCGGACTCATCCCTTCCCAGTACAAAGCCCTTGCCGATGATGTAAAAATCGGAGACCGCATTCTCCTGGATGATGGTAATTTTGAACTGAGCGTCAAGGCGATTGACGGGACAGAAATCGAATGCCTGGTAATCAACGGTGGTTTTCTTCGGGATCATAAGGGAATGAATCTACCCGGCGTTGAGGTATCGGCCCCATCTTTAACGGAAAAGGATAAGGTTGACGCGCATTTTGCGCTGGACCTGGGTGTGGACTTTCTCGCGCTTTCCTTTGTCCGTCGCGGCTCGGATATTGAAGACCTTCGCGCACTGGTATCGGAAACCGGATCTACCACTTATATTATAGCCAAAATCGAAAAACCGGAAGCACTCGATAATATCAATGACATTTTAAATGTCTCGGACGGAATCATGGTGGCCCGCGGTGACCTGGGGGTTGAATTACCACCCCAGAGTGTACCTAACACACAGGCCCAGCTTATCAGCTTGACTCGAAAAGCCAGAAAACCCGTAATCGTGGCAACCCAGATGCTCGAGTCGATGATGGAAAATCCTCGACCTACAAGGGCCGAAGTATCTGATGTGGCAAACGCTGTTCGCAGCGGGACAGACGCGGTGATGCTATCGGGTGAAACAGCCGCAGGCAAGTATCCGGTTGAAGCGGTAAAAATGATGAATGACATTGCCCGCCAGGCCGAGGCGTACCAATGGTCTCAGGGTGCCTTCAGTTCCCTTACCGAAACCAGGGAAACAGCCAGGCCTATTCCCATAGAAGATGCCATCTCTGAATCCATGGCCCAATTATCCCGCGATTTAATGGTCAGGGCTATCATGGTTATATCCAGGCAGGGCCGTTCCCTGGCGGTCATGAGTTCTTCGAGGCCTGCCGCCCCGATAATCGGTTTATGCTTTGATTCGGCATCCACCCGTATCGCGAACCTTCTGTGGGGTGTAATCCCGGTAACCGTTGACCCGGCTGAAACGGATGATCCTAAGTCACTGGCAAAACGCTTTTTACAAAAACTGGGTCTTACGGGTGAGGGCACCACAATTCTGGTTGTAAAAGGATTTGACAGCGATCCTGAGCAAAATATGCCCAGTGTGACCGTGGTCACGGTTTAAGAAAAGCTTTTCCATTATTTGACTTTAAAAGGGACGGCAGAAAGGAAGGCTGCCGAAGTGCTCCAATATATAAAACAGGAGAGAATAAAATGGTACAGGATGCAGTCAAATTTGCCTGTCCCTATTGCCGGGAGGAATTCGATTCACTCGACGATCTGAAGACCCATTTTGAAACAGAGCATCCGTCTGAAGCCAAATTTGAACCGGTGTGGGGAAGAGAAGTGTATCCGACTCCGACCGGATCGGCATTTATAGACTCAGATGTCATGAAATGTGTTGGATGCGGGCTTTGCGCCGAAGCCTGTTCAATGCGGCATTACGGAGTGATAAACAAAGATTTTGCCCGGATACATGTCCGAAAATTTCTTCTGCCTCTTCCAAAGGCAATAATAGTGACATGCAGCCAGTGCCAGGATGAAGAAAGACCCTGTGAAGAAGTTTGTCCCCTTTCACCTCCCGCGATCTATTTTGACAATGAAACTCAGCACATGGTGGTTAACGAGGATACATGCACCGCCTGTTTATTATGCAAAGAAGCATGCGCTACCGAGGCCATAGGGTTTAACCCTGAAGCATCGGACAAGCCCCTGGTCTGTGATCTCTGCGACACGGATAACAGCGGAAAAAGAGATCCTCAATGTGTCCGGATATGCCCCGCAACCGCCCTCTACTTTCATGACCAGGAGGAAAGGGGCCGTCCTTTAAGAGATATGTCAAGGAGGAGCTCCGATGAAAAGGCAGATATGGTGGCAAAAAGACTCTACCCTTTGACCAGAGAAAGCATAGCCTATCCCCCGTGGAACAAAAACTCCTTTGAAAAGGGGGGGAAAAATGGCTGATATAAAATTCAACCTGCTGGAGGTGGACCTGACGGCGAAAACAAGCCGTGTGATCGATGTAACTGATGACGTTCGTGTATACCTGGGAGGTAACGGCCTTGGAAGCAAGCTGGTATGGGACCTTGTATCAAAGGGGACCGACCCTCTCAGTCCTGATAATATTCTGCACATCGGTGTAGGGCCTATAACCGGGCTTGTGGGTACAAAAACAAGCTGCTCCTTTTTATCACCGCTTACAGGCTGGGCAGGGGAAGCCAGCATTTCAGGATATCTAGGTGATGAGATAATGAGAACCCATTATAACGCCGGTATCCTGATAAGGGGCAGGGCTGAAAACCCGGCCTACCTTTTTATCCATAATGACCGGGTGGAGATTAGAGACGCCACCGATCTGTGGGGTAAATACCTGGTAAAAACAGAAAACACGATCCGCGAGCGGCTATACCATGAAACAGGCCTGGAATTTGCTGCCCTGTGTATCGGGCCGGGGGGAGAGAACCTTGTCCGCTATGCCAATGTTGTAACAGAAAACGTCCATAGCGCATCGAAAAGCGGTATCGGGGCTGTGTTCGGTTCTAAAAATCTTAAGGCAGTGGCTGTCAAGGGAACACGGACGCCTCTTTATGCTGACCATGATAAAGTATGGAATCTGAGAAAAACCTATGCAATGCACCCGGCAACAGCAGTTCTGAAAAACCAGGAATGGGGCCGTTATGGTGCAAGTGACGGCATGAGAGCCCTTCTTAATTATGGAGGAGATCCTTTTAAAAACGCCCACTCCTCCTGGGACCCTGTCGCGGATAAAAGTGATCACATTTCCCATGAGTTAAGCTACCGTGTCTGGGCGGACGGGTGCCCGGGATGCGCTACACCCTGTTTCATGCCCTTTTTTAAAAATACTCCCCGGGGCGCCTTCGCCGGAGAGCTGAGGCATGGAAATACATCAGGCCTTTGCGGAAATGCCATGATGGGCTACGATGAAGTCCAGGAGATCAACACGCTTATTGAAGAACTGGGAGTTGATGCTGAAGATATACAGGGACATATAGCCTGGGCAATGGATCTTTACGAGCACGGCATAATCACCAAGAAAGACCTGGGCGGAATTGATCTGAAATGGGGTGACCGGGATGCCGCAATGGAACTGGTAAAAAAAATTGTCTACAAGGAAGACTATGCTCCTGCAGCCCTTGCCGAAGGGTACCTGCATGCCATAGATGTCTTTGGTGAGGAATCTGCCTGGTATGCGTGGAAATCCAACGGGAACACTTCTATACCGAGATATGATGTAAGAAACAGGGAACATGGTATGGCACTGTCTTACGGTACGGGCCATAGTGCGGGCATAAGCTTGTATGATTCAGCAACCATGTGTCTTTTTTCCTCATTTCCATTTAACGCCATATGGGGTCCGCCCGGAGAAGTTGCACGGATATTTATTAATGCCGCGGCGGGGTGGGATCTGACTCCCGATGAAATCAAGGATATTACTCAGAGGAATGATTATATAAGCAGGTGTGTAAGTCTCAGGGAAGGATATCATCCTGATAGGCACGCGAACCTGCCCCAAAGGGCCTTTGATGAACCGGTGACTAATAAGTACGGCAAGACCTGGGTCTGGTCCAGAGAAGACTGGGAAAAGGAAAAGAAAAATTATTTTATTAACGCATTAGGTCTCACGGAAAGAGGCCTGCCTCCGAAAGCGGAACTGCAGCGTCTCGGGCTTGAGTTTGTTCTACCTTCTCTTGAATCTCTTGATGCTGTCGGATGAGTAAATGAAAACAAATGAGGAGAAAAAATGGACCTTAAATTAAAAGATAAAGTGGCGATCGTTACAGGCGCAGGAAGCCAGATAGGCTACGGTAAGGCAATTGCACTGACTCTTGCTGAGGAAGGCTGTGACCTTATTCTGGGTGATATTGATTTTGAAGGAACAAACATAACCGCTGGTGAAATCAAGGCTTCAGGGCGGAAGGCTCTTGCCGTTAAAGTTGATGTTACAGACCGGGTCCAGGTGGATGAAATGGTAAAAAGGGGAATTGAAGAATTCGGGCGAATAGACATCCTGGTAAACAACGCGGGTGCGAGCAGTAAAATGATGCCCTTTGCCCGGTCCGACAGAAAGGACTGGGAGTATGATATCGAGGTAAACCTTATCGGGCAGATGAATGTTGCCCATGCTGTTTTGCCTCATATGATATCACGCAAGTCCGGCAGGATAATAAATACTTCAGGAGGGCAGGGAATTCCCGCACTTTCCATGTATGGTGCGGCCAAGGCGGGTGTTGTGGCATTTACCAGGGCCCTGGCAAAGGAAGTTCAGGACTCGGGAATAATTGTCACGGTATATTCCCCCGGTCTCGGCGCGACCGGTCTTACGGGTGACGACCCCCGGATGGACAGCATTGCCCCGTCTCTGCCTCTCGGCAGGTTGTGCACGCCACAGGATGTAGCTCCTGTAGTTGCTTTTCTGGCTTCAGAGGTGAGTGACTATATGGCCGCTTCAATGATTGGAGTTTAGATGATTTGAATTCAAAAACTAACGTTTTTGGATTTTCAACCTCCATAGCTGTGTTGCTGAGGAGGATGGTCAAACGATCAGCCTTCAGCGTCAGCTATCAGCAAAAGCTATAATGTCATGCCGGACTTGATCAGGCATCCAGTTGATTAAACTACAAAAACCTGGATTCCCCGATCAAGTCGGGGAATGACGCTATAAATAGATTGCTATTTATATATAAACAGAGAAGGATAGTTATCTGCCAGCTAATGTTATCTTTTAAAAAAGGATAAAGAAAAACAGAATCTTTATGCCAGAATTCTCTAAATATCAAGGCCATAGCTGATTGCTGACATCTGACAGATCTAAAACATAAAATTAATTCGTTTATCTAATAGGAGAAACAATGAGAATAAAGGCGGACATTTTAGTAATCGGCGCCGGAGGTGCCGGCGCAAGGGCAGCTATTGAAGCCGCAGCAATGGCTCCTGAGATGAAGATTATCGTTCTTAACCAGGGGCCCGTGGGAAGAAGCGGACTTACTGCCATGGCCAATGGAGGAATGGTATGGGTAGATCATCCGGATGACAGACCGGATTACCTTTTAGAAGATATTCTCAGGTATGGCTGCTACTTGAATGAACAGAATCTTGTTGAGGCTCTAACCCGGGAAGGCCCTCAAAGAGCACAGGAATTGATAAACTGGGGCGCTGAAATGATCCCTTTCGGGGCCAGCAGTGGAGCGCCTCCATCAGGAGGAGTTAAAAGGCACTCCTATCCAAGAGGCCATTTAATCCCCGGCTTAGGTTACATGAAAGCCTTGAGAAATGAGATGACCCGTCATCCTAATATCACCATTTTTGAGGATGTAGTGATTACAAGGCTGATAACCTCCGGTAACAGGATTACGGGAGCCTTTGTCCTCAACATACGGAAAGGCGATTATTTTGTTATAGAGGCAAAAGCCACTATCCTTGCTACAGGAGGGCTGGGCGAGATCTATCCTCATTCAACAAACGCACCTTTCGGAATGCGTGGCCATGCGGTGGGTACGGGATATGCTATTGCATATCACGCGGGCGCGGAACTCATCGATATGGAAATGGTCCAGTTCACCGGCAATCAACTCTATCCGCCCTGGCTTCTTGGAAATCCCGAATTATTGAGCATTCTGTGTGGCGGTAAATACATTAATGCCCCTGGTGATGAATTCATAAAACAGCCACAGCCAAGGGATGTTATTCAAAGATCCGCCTTTAAAGAAATCAAGGAAGGCAGGGGCACTGAGCGGGGAGGCGTATTTATTGACCTTACACGATCTCCCCTCACAAGCGAGGAAATAGAAGAACAGCTCAAACATTCCTTAGCCGAGGAAGTGGCAAAAGAAAGGTGGCAGCTTATCAAGAGAATGAGTGTGAATGATCCCGATCCAAAGAACTGGAGGATTGAATTCACTCCCGGGGGGGCCCATTTCTTTATGGGGGGTGTCAGGATAAATGAGAAATGCGAGACAAGTCTTGAGGGGCTTTTCGCTGCTGGAGAGGTCTCCGGAGGTCTTCATGGAGCCAACAGGATGGGTGGAAACGCCATGGTCGAGATAATCGTATTCGGAACCAGAGCAGGAAGATACGCCTCTGAATACGCCGGCGGGGCTACCGAAATTATATCCGAAGATATCTCAAAGGCAGAGTATGAAAGATTGTGCGGCTTTTTCAGGAATAAAGGCATTGCCCCTAAATTAATAATGGAGAAGATCGCCTACACCATGTCTGAATATGTGGGTGTAGCAAGAACAGGGAAGGATCTTAAAAAGGCGTTGTCAGCATTACAATCAGTAAAAGACAATGATCTCCCCAACATGCGGGCGCCTTCGGGGAAGATCTTCAACCTGGGATGGATTGAGGCCATCCAGGTCCCCTGCATGCTGGATGTCGCGGAAATGATCATTATGTCGGCCATTTCAAGAACTGAAAGCCGGGGTGCTCATTTTCGTGAGGATTACCCTGAAACAAAATCGGAATGGCTGAAACATACCAGTGTAATGAAAAAAAATGATCATATGGAATTGAGTACTACACCTGTTACCATAACAAAATCCCATCCGGAGGGAAAAATATGAGCGATAAACCTGTAACCTTGAAAATATTCAGGTATGACCCGGCCAACGATCAAACTCCGGCCTACAAAACCTACGAAGTTCCCTGGCAGGAAGGCATGCTGCTTTTACCTGCCGTAAAATATATACGTGACAATATCGATGAAACCCTTGCTTTCAGGGACTATTGCTGCGGCTGCTCCTGGTGCATGTCCTGCCTTATGATGGTTGATGGTAAGGGTATGCGCACTTGTTCAAGGGTTCTTCAGCCCGGGGATAGCCTCCTGCTGGAGCCGATGAAAGGATACCCTGTTATCAGGGATCTTGCCGTGGATTTTGGAATAAACATCACAACTCCCGAAGGAGTATTTAAAAAAATGGAAGGGTCCATGCTGAAGAGGATTAAAACACCACTCTCCCGGAATGACTTGTAAGATTTATTATATAATGAATTACTTTAATCGGACCTGAGATAACCTGCAAATACCTCAGAATTGCTTCTTTGGTGGTAAGTAGTAGTAACATGCAATTGAAGTATTAAACAAGATGTGTTAATACTATATAAAATCTTATCATGCTGCTTGATTTTTATTGTAAAAGCCTTGCCTATAGATATTTTCACCGTTAAGTAAATCATTGAATGAACTTACCTTTTATAGAGGGAAAATGATGTCAAACAAACACTTTAGAATTTTATCATATTGGATATCTACAGTGATATTACTAGTTGCTGCAGATCTAAGTTATGCGGCAGATAGTATCTTTAAAGGCTACAATCCAGGGGATACTGTAAGTATATCTTCAAAAGGGCTGTGGAAATTTGATCTTGATAAAAATATTATAACGATAAACGAAGATATCGTAGCAACAGATGATGACATCATTTTGAAATGCCAGAAAATGGTTATTCACTATTTACTGGAAGCTAATGATGAAAAGGAAAAGCAAACTGAACCAAGAATATTAAAAATTATTGCGTCAGATAGTGTAGTTATAACAAGTCCAGAGTTTGGAACAACATCATCCGAAATGGCGATCTATGACCTTCTAAACAATCAAATTACACTAACTGGAAATCCAAAATTAAAGAGAGAAGGAAGCACAGCCGAGTCGTGCGAGATAGTTTTCTATCTTACTGATGATCTAATAGAGATGTATAGTTGTGATAATAAAAAAAATAAAGCCACTTTCTCTCATGAGGACATAGAGACCAGCACTAAATAAAATGTAACATCAGTTTCAACAAGGTCGGGCTACGCCCGCCTGTTAAACTGCACGTTAAGAGTACATGTATCTTGCCATAAAACATAATTAGTGAAATTACATCTGCAATTATCTGAAAAATTCACATCCTCAAAAAATCCGTGATATCTACTACATATATCAACTCGCTAGAATAGAAAACTTACTATTCAACTTTTATAACACGGTATGAGTGAGGTTTTACAGTCAAGTGAAATGTCTTCTCACTTGAAGGCGGTCCCCAGAAGCCGGCGGGAATTTCATCGCCCTTCAGCATTTCCCCGGACAGAATATCTTTAATACCTTTATCCTTTTTTGTAATCAGTCTCACTTCTGCCGGATCATCCCTGAAGGAATGTATAACAGCCGTATTGTTGTCATATAGAAAAATCGATATTTTGCTCGGTCCATGCAGCCGGATAAAATGGTGCTTTGAGAGCGTGTCCCTGATTTTGTTCAGCACACCTTCAGGCAGGTTATATAAATCCGCGAAGTTATCAGGGATTGTTAACACGTAAAGATTGCCGTCAGCATAGTCAGCCCTGTGGAGCAGGGGCCAGCCAAGACCGCCGTCAAGGGCCGATATCTCTTCCCATGAATCATTGGTCAGGTATTGAATCTGCGGGATAAGGATCTCCTCTTCACCTGGAATCAAGCCCCCCCACCCGGCTTTAAAATTTTTTACCAGCGCCTTTCTATCGGTATATTGAAGCTCTACAATATCCTCAATTCCGTGTCCTTCGAGCACCCTTAAAAGGCCCGATGTAATTATGACCTCTTTTCCTTCCAGCAACTGTTTTTTAATTTTTGCTATGATGTCGGGATCGAATTTTGCTGATTCTGTAAGCAGAATAAGGTTTTCTTCAGCTGGAAATTTCGGGTGCAGATCCATTGGAACGCCCGCCATGCCGATAAAATTATGGAGAAAATCCTCACCTGTAGCATGGTTCGGCCTGTAACTTTTTAATCCCACGGGATTTCCCAGGAGCCCGAGGACTCCATCAATCTGCTCCAGAGCGGTTGCCGCAACCAGGGCCATATTGGCATCTTTATTGTAATTGTTTCCGTCCAGATAAGGTTTGATCATGGCATCAAAATCAAAACTGGTACCTGTTCCCTGCCATTTGCCCCGGAGCTGTTTGCCAACGGGCATTCCCATCTGCGTGTAATCGAACATGGTCATTTCAGGAGCCTTTGCAAGAACCGTCATCCATAATTGCTCCGCATAACGGTCCGCGGAATTGGACCCATAGGTGTCTACCCATCCCCCGCCGTTTCTTCCGGGAGCAATGTTTTCAAAATACCGGACAATGAGATAGCCCTGGTATTCCTGCAGATGCTGATCGGTCATAACACTGTCACGGGTTTCGGTCCCTGTATATATGCCGTCAAACATCTTCGGTCCCCGATCAAGGTCAAATCCCAATCCCTGGAAATGTTCATACCAGTTGGGATACTTGATGACCAATTTTATATCAGGATTTACAGCCCTGGCAGGCGCTGCAATCAGTGTCCTTGCAGCCTCATCAAGCAGATCCATACGAAACTGCGTCCAGCTTTTCTTTCCCTTGGCTTTAATACATCTTTCGCACTTACAGTTGGTGAAGTAGAAGTCATCCAGTATCAATTCATCAAAGTGCCTGGCCGTCATTTCGATTATCTGTTTTAATTTTTTTCGGTGTTCCTTATTGGTATAACAAAATGTCTGGAACATATTTCCTTCATCTACCGTGATTGTTATGCCCCCGGCTGTCTTTATTCCCCTCCCCTTAAAAAACTTAATAATCGGCTCCAGGGATTCTTCCTCTATCATGATCCAATCCCTGTGAGTTTCAAGATAGATCTTTTCAATTTTGAGGTGCTGGTCCATCTGCTCAAAACTGCTTTTAAGCCATTCGGGATCTTTCATCTTTATAACTTCAGAGACACGTGTATAAACTGAAGCTTCGAAATTTTTATACCCGTCATCAGCGGAAACAGAATGAGAACAAAAAAATAGAATTAGAAATAGAATTAATGATCGGACAGCTTTCATTTAAACCTCCGGGTGAAATTAGAAATTAATATTATATAAATTGGATTTATCTTTGTGAAATCCACGGTACAGGAGGTGCATAAATCCCAATGTTGCTGACTTAATAATCCTCTAAAGCTCCTCTCCCTTGCCATTGAGGGATATCTGTTCACTATTTCCTCTCCCCTTGAGGGAGAGGATTAAGGAGAGGGGGATAGTAAATGTTTTGTTAATTATGTAATTAACTAAAGGTTGCTGCCTATTGAATTTGAATCTTTAGAGCTGTCTTGCCTCAGACTGTACCACAGCTTTCTTTTTGCATCAGTGGAATTTTTTCGTAGGACTCTGGCTGTTTTTGTGGGGGTTTTCATTTGATTGTCCCCCCTCCCCCAACCCCTCCCACCAGGGGAGGGGAGTTTTCACAACTCCAATTTCTTAAGTCAACAATTGGTATAAAGCCCTGTGTTTTATAAAATGACTTGCTGTGATTTATTTTTTTGAGGAACCTTGATCAGCAAAAAGACGACGGACAGTTTAATGCCCGTCGTCTATAAAATTTCTAATATACGCCGTATTCCTTGGTTACATCAATGAACGCTTTCACATTCTCAGCTTTTGCCTCGTCAAAGAAGGCACCGTTGCACATAATGTATCCGCCATCTTTGGCGCAATAATCGATTGTTTTTTTAGCATAATCCTTTACTTCGTCAACAGGTACCAGTCCCAGCATGGAGGAAGGAATGTTCCCGGCAATACAGGCATTTTGTCCTATTGTGTCCTTTACTTTGTTAATATCCGACTGGTCAACCATCCAGATGGTTTTTCCCTTGGGAATATCCTGCATAATCTCTAACCGTGTATTCCAGTATCCTTCAAGGGCGGGAAACGGGATACAGCCGCCTTCGATCAATCCCTCGATTACTTTTTTAAGTGTGGGCCAGTAGAATTTTTTAAACTGGTCATCCGACATCATTCCATCAGCTCCCTTGTGAAGAGGCATAAAAACCAGAGGATTTCCGTTGGTTCTCATTGCCCCAAGGCCGACCTCGATCATCACCGGGACCAGGGCGTCCATTGCCGCCAGAAGCTTATCAGGTCTGCGGAACATGTCCATCACTATCTCCCTTGTCCCCCTGAGTGTATCCCCTATTGTATCGAAAGGCGCCTTGCTGAATCCCGCGCCGAGGATATTAACATATCCCAGACCGGTCAATTCTGCGTTTAAGCCTCCCATGGCTATAGCCCATTTCAATGCCTCCTCTCCAGCCTCAGCAAGTTTTTTAAACATTTCCACCACCGGGGGCAGGCCAAAGGGAATGAAATCACCTGCAACCCCATATATTTCTTGAATACCGGTGAAGTTCGGCAGCATATGAAATCCGTCTAAAACACCGAATACACGGGGCAGGTAGGTGCTCATGAAAAACCTTGTAGGGTCGGATATCAGAAGGTCATATTCTTCAGGCTTCATGTATTCGCCTTCGAGCATCTGGTAACAGTGCTCCTTGGCGACTCCATGGCCCGGCCACGCGTAAAGTTTATAGTCCACCATTTCATAGAATTTGCCGGGACCGGCCTGGGCCGCCCCGATATGCATGTCCGGATCCATTTCAGTAATGAAGTTTTTAAAGGCAGTAGTTGCTTTTTCATAATCATACATCGCGTCATAGGGAGTAATACCGGCGTGAAGGAAGGCAAACATGCTTGGCAAAACTAATGTTGGCACTCTGTCCGGCGTTTTTTTCATCTGTATCGCGTCTTTTATTCTGGTTAAACTGGCAGTATACTTTTCTTTAGCTTCAGGGCTCTGAAATTGTATATCATTACCCTCGACATCTTTCAGGGAAAGCAATTCCTGAAACTTAGCTTCCTGCTTTTCTTCCGCCGTCATTTGATCCAAAGATTTTTCCATATCTCCCCTCCTATCCATTATTTTATTAGTTTTACAATTTTTTCGGGATTATTCCAAGATGCATTAATATTTATCAATTTAACTGGCATCATATAGTATTTTGACAGCCGGTCTTTGTCAAGTTTACATGCCCTTTAAATATGTAAAACCCCAATTATGCAATTCAACCTGTGAAATTGTTAAATTAAAGCTCATTAGGCTATTTTATAAATAAACTGTTTGACACTTATCTATAATTTAAATAATTTCACCCTAATATATGTTACCTATAAAAAAGAGGAATATTAAAATGAAATTAATAAAACTTTTAGTTTTTACTGTGTTACTTTTTCTTGTTTTCCCCGTTTATTCCATTGCTGAACCAATTGATGATGCCGCTGCAGCTGTTGATGCAAAAGATTGGGATAAAGCCTATGAATTGCTTACCCCTCTATCCGCAGAGAATAACCTGTTAGCCAAGACCCTTCTGGGCACCATGTATATAAATGGACAGGGAGTTGAAAGCGATGCAAATAAAGGATTGGCAATGATAATGGATGCAGCCAAGCAGGGAAACGAAATAGCAAAGGGGCTTGCAGCCATATACAATATGGAACTGGCTAAAGCAGGGGATGTAAAGGCAATGTATAATATAGGGTACATGTGCCTTAGCGGCTGGACAGCAGAAGGGGAAATGGATAACGAAAAATGTTTGGATTGGCTGGTAACAGCTGCTCAAAATGGCCATAAACGTTCAGCAAAAGTACTTTCCCAGATATATGCAAAAGGCAAATTCGGTATTGCCAAGGATGAAATGAAGGCTGCCTACTTTAGTAATCTAATACAGGAATAGTTGAATATTCATTAACTTTGATTACGGCGAATCAAATCCAATCGTTGTTTAACGCTTCCTGAGCTTGTTAAAGCATCAGGAGGCGTATTCATTGTATAATCCACCAGGGTATTGATATCTGTTTCAGCAACATGAACCCGGGTATCTGAAGACGCATAATAAATCAATACCCTTCCATCCGGATCTGCTATCCAGCCATTACTGAATACCACGTTACCCACATCGCCAAACCGCTCTTTTTCCCGGGGAGCAATAAAATATCCCCCCGGTGAACATTTTCCAACCCATGGCCTGTCTAATTCTGTCATAAACAGGTAAAGAACATACCGGAGACCGTCAGCGGTTCTGCGAACGCCATGAGCCAGGTGGAGCCAGCCATGCTCTGTCTTTACAGGGGGCGGTCCCTGGCCGTTCTTGCTTTCCTTTATGGTATGATAGATCCGTTCATCAATAATGATCTCTTCATCGATGCTGGCCTTTTCAATGGTCTCGGATAAGCCCCAGCCAATACCGCTTCCGGAGCCTGTTCCAATGAAATCATCCTGCGGGCGGGTGTAAAAAGCATATTTTCCATCAACAAGTTCCGGGTGTAATACAACATTACGATGCTGTGGTGAATTAGTTCTCAGGTCGGCAAGGCGTTCCCAGGTTTTCAAATCTCTGGTTCTTGCTATGCCGGCCCGGGCAACGGCGGAAGAAAGGTCTCCTGCAGGGGTATTTTTATTCTTGCGTTCAGTGCAGAACACACCATAGATCCAGCCATCCTCATGGAGAGTCAAGCGCATATCATACACATTGACATCAGGATTTTCCGTCTCAGGCATTACAACCGGTTCCGGCCAGAAACGAAAATTCTGAATGCCGTCGGGACTTTCAGCGACCGCAAAGAAAGATTTCCGGTCCCAGCCTTCTACCCGGACCATGAGACAGTATTTTCCATTCCAGAACAGGGCCCCGGGATTAAAAGCTGTATTGATGCCCAATCGCTCCAGTAACTTTGGATTCCTTTCAGGGTTAAGATCAAAACGCCATTCAAGCGGTATATGTTCAGCGGTTATAACTGGATAGCGGTACCGCCTGTACAGGCCATGGGTGCTGAAAAGAGCTTCATTCTTTTTTTCCAGGAGTTGGTTATGGTAAAATTGAAGCTGTTTCAAACGTTCTTCGAATTGTGTTCCCATGAGTCATCCCTCGTTTTTTAAAAAAAACAAAATGACATTGATTCCCAAAATTACAGATTATGTATTTCTAAACGATCTAGTGAATTTCGAACCTCCAATGTCATTCCCGCGCAGGCGGGAATCCATTTTTTAAATAATATGATTATATAAATCATTCCATTCCGGATTTAAATCTTCAATTAATTTAATCTTCCAAACACGATTCCAATACTTTATTTTTTTTTCCCGAAGAATTGCAGAATCCATAGTTTCGTTCAACTCATAGTAAATGAGCTGATGAATGATAAATAATATAAAATTTACGAATGAAGAGTAGCGAATTTCGAGTTGCGAATGTTTGCAATGATGTTCTATATAATTTATTCGTCCTTCATTGTACGATATTCGTTATTCGATTGTTCTATTGAAAGCCAATGGATTCCCGCTTTCGCGGGAATGACGTCGTTGTTTCTGACTTTTGCACCAATTATCTATTGTGTATTTTGAATTAAGAAATTAATTTTTCCAATCTCCGGACCAGCTCCAGGCATGCCCGGCTATTATGGTAGGGGCCCTTCCATTCGGAGATCTTGAATTCATCCCTGGCAACAGATCCATCTTCGTTTCTTTTGTAGAACCATTCCCCGATCTTTTTATCAATTAAGTTATTATGGATATAGTTCCACACCCCGATCATGGCATCAAAAAACTTGTTATTACCGCTCAGTTGATAGGCATTAAGAAAACCGACCATTGCTTCTGCCTGGACCCACCAGTGCTTTTCCATATTTTTCCTGCCATCGGAATAGATCTCACAGGTTAAACTGCTATCAGGATTCAAGCCCTTTTCATAGACAGCATCGGCCTGCTTGATAGACATGTTCCTGATCCTGTTTTTTAAATCAGGGTCATCAATAAGCTCTGCAGATTCCCATAACAACCAGCTTCCCTCGATATCATGCCCCAGTGAAATCCACGGACTTTTTGCCTCCCAGTATTCATTGAAAAAGAGGTTGAAGTGGCCTGTTTTGCTGTCCATGATATTGTGAAGAAAATCATTTGCTAACCCGGTAAGCTGTTTCTTTAATCGGGAATTGTTCCAGACACGCAGAAGGTTTGTATAGGCTTCCAGAATATGTAAATGTGCGTTCATGGATTTCTTTTCATTGAGATCAACTGCGCTGAGACGCATGTCATGAGCAATAGTCCAGTCCCGCCGGGTTGCCTCAAAGTACCCGCCATTTTCCCTGTCAAAAAAATTTTTTTCTATGATTTCAAATATTTCTATTGCAAGATCAAGGTCTGCTTGATTACCCGTTGCGCGAAAATATTCGGTAAGTGCATAAATCAAAAAAGCATGACCATAAACCTTCTTTTTATCCTCTATCGGGCTTCCCTGAAAGCCCAGCATCCAGAAGACACCGCCAAATTTTGTGTCAATAAAATACTTGTGGATATAGTCGCTGGCTCTATTTGCCATTTTCAGGTATTCATTATGACCGAAAATAGAATAAGCCGCGGAAAAGGACCAGAGGATTCGAGTATTAAGAACCAGTGCTTTGTGTGCTTCAGGAACAGACTGTCCTTCATTATCAACTCTTCCGTAAAAACCACCATGCTCAACATCTACACTGTATTTAAGCCAGAAGGGCAGGATTCCATGTTCAAGTGCCTGCAGGAACTGTTTTCTCAACTTTATCAGTTTGGCCTTTTCAGGTTGCTTATCAGATAAAGAAATTTTCATCAGGGCCCTACGATCGTATGTGCCAGGTGCATGTTGTTTCTCCATGTAATCTTCAGATACATGGTTTTAAGGCCTTCCTTCTGGTATTTATACCTGACAGGTTTCCAGTAGCCATAGGCCTCATCTTCAAGAAAATAATTTTCATATTCAACGGATACTTCACGGTATGTGACACCATCGTTACTTACTTCAATTTTTGGGGCATCAACCTTTTCCGGAAAAAAACAGTCGATCTGGAATTTTTCGAAAGAATCTGCCAGATAATAGACCACAAAGGCATCTTTTTCACCGGCAAGGCGATAAATATCCTCCTTTGCCTGGCGCGAGTTTTTTTTCGTAAACTCCAGTCTGCCGCCGCTTGTAAAGATTTGCGCTGTTCGCATCATGGGATCTGCAAGTATCTGCCCTATTCCTTTGACAGGCCCGCGCACATTTGACCATTTAGAGATACCAGTGGAATTACGGGCTCGAACCCTGTATTCATAGGTTTCACCGGAAATTGTTCCCTTGTCAGTATAAAGAGGCCTGTATGCTTCTTCAGCGTCAGAGATGTTTTTCACCAGAGTGTTCCAGCTCCCGCCAGGAAGCTTGCGGCGCTGGATATCATACCCGGAGGCTCCGGCATTTCCCTGCCAGCTAATAGCAGCAGGTGAAGCAATAGGTAAAAGAAGAGGTTCTTCGGGCAAACTAAAAGCGGGGGTCTTTTCTCCACGTATTTCATAGGCCTTTTGTCTCATGAGGGCCATCACATTTTTCTCATCATAATCGCTTCCCGAATCAAATCCGGGCCAGTGAAATGCCTTGTACAAACCAAGTCCCAGCATCTCGGAATGCCAGTAAAATCCCCCATCACGGCTGTGGAAACGTAAACTCCATGAAAGACCTCCGGCTGCACCTGATTTAATAATGGCGTCAATGGCTGTCTCAAGACCTGCTGTGCTGATAAATCCGAATTCACCCACGAAGTAAGGTTTTTTATTCCTGGTCATTTCCATATTGGCCAGAATATTTCTGGCCATCATTCCCGGATCCTGTTCGTAATGATGGGTTGTAACCAGGCTGATATTAGGATCATTTAATGATGATTCCCTGAGACGGTTCGAATGAACGCCGTCAATAATCAGATGGTTTTTATCAAGGCTTTTTATATATGCCGCAATATCAGCCACCCACTCGGGTGTACTTGTTAACTCATTTCCTGTTTCCCAGCCGAGAAGGGCTTTGTCGTCCCGGTACCTGACCCCGGTAACGGTATTGGTCCGGGTTGCCAGATATTTAATTGTCTTCTTAAAATCGTCACGAAGCTGAGGGTCCGTCCAGAAATCGTCCTTTTCTTTCCCTCGAAAACCGGCATACTCTGCCCGCCCTCCCATCCATGGCCAGTTATCCATAATGGGAATAATTACCCGTATGCCATGTTTTGCCGAAATCGCCATCATGTTATCCAGTGCCTGAAAGGCTTCTTCATTAAACTTCCCCGGACCAAGCACATGCTTGGGAGTCCCCGGTAAGTCATCAGGCCGTTTGACGGTGATTGTATAGATACGGACCACCTGCCCGCCCATCTGTGCAACAGAAGCCAGGGCATCATTCAACTCATAGGTATCAGGAAGACGCCATGCCTGAATTTCATCAAAGGGCATCTGATCTTCTATAATATGGAGGTTAGGGATATTAAAGGAAATGAATCGGTATTCCCTGTTGCCATCCATGAGTTTGTCACCTTCAGCCCGGACAAAATGTTTGAATCCGGCCTGAGCATTTCCTGCCAGTGTAAACAGGGCAAAAAAAGCCAGGACAAAAAATATAAATCTATTTCTAGTCATCGCCCAACCTCTCATACCAGTTCTTTTTCAGGAAAACGGAAGTAACAACCATTATTCCAATTATGATAAACATCCAGGTAAATGATTTCATGACAAGCAGAATCGGAACAAAAACAAATGTCATTTGCCATATAACACCGATAAATACATTGAAGAGATCTCTTGCCGCGCTGCTTTCAATTACGTAATCCGGGTCTGCCTTCATAACCTTTTCTTTTATGGGCCCCCAGAACCCCCATGGGCGAACCGATTTATAAAATTCCACAAGGACCTCCTCTTCATCCGCCTCGGTCGCCAAACTGCCAATAACGGATGCCAGGCCGGCTGCAACAATGATGTAAGGAAAAGCATAAAGAGGGTCCATATCAGGAAAGAGAACCGGGGAAATTAAAGCTGACCCGATTCCAACAACCATCCCCCAGAAATAACCATAACCGTTGAATCGCCACCAGTGCCATTTCAGGATGTTAGGCGCGGCAAACCCGCCGCCCAGCCCTGAAACAATCCACTGCATGACAGAATGGATTGATGAAGCAAGGGTGCCGAAGGAGATACCCACAACTACAATAACGATAGATGCAATGTAACTCATCCGCATGATACTTTTTTCATCCGCGTCTTTTCGTATATACCTTTTATAAATGTCATTTACGAGATAGGCTGCCCCGGCATTTACAGTAGAATCAAATGTTGACATATAAGCTGCAAGAAGCCCTGCAATAATGAGTCCCGTGACACCAACAGGGATATAGTTTGAAATTACATAGGGCATTATCATTTCAAAATCTATTCCTGCTCCCATCTCCCGTAAACCGTCACTGAAAAAGACCAGTCCCAGAAATGTCAGGCCGGCAATCATCAGCCAGCGGGGAAAAAGGGCTACAGAAACCATGCCGCTCATGAGAGCGGCTTCTTTGGGGGACCTTGTCGCAAGAACACGCTGCATATCATAGTTGGGTGCTGTTCCTGCCATGCTGTTCAATATGCCTTTGAAAATGATCATCATCATTACAATGGTAAAAAGACCATATCCGTCAGACGCAATCTTGTCATTAACAGCCGGTATCAGGTTGTTCCAGTCCATATTCAGCTTCCATCCGAATACAATATTTTTCCATCCATCAGGAATAGCGGCATTGAGCATATCCGGGCTGATCTGATTCATAGCTATAACAGCAAGAATGATCGATACGGATGTCAGGATAAGGAACTGGATCATATCAGTAAAAACAACACTGTACATTCCTCCCAGGATTACATAAATGGTAGTAATTGACATCAGGATAAGAGCATAGGTGTCCGGCGACAGGTCCCAGGGAAGTACACCGGCGGCGAATCGCCCAACACCTTGATGGGCGTATGTTAGAAAACCTATTACCGAGACAATGGCGAAAACTGTTACGCTCAAACGGCTGAGTTCCGCTCCCCGGCCATTACCAAAACGTGTACCTATCCATTCCGCTCCCGTAAGTACATTTGAGCGGCGAATCCACCGTGCCAAATAAATCATGAGAAAAATCTGGTTAAAGGTCGGCCAGAGCCAGGGAAGAAATGTTCCTTTAAATCCATAGATAAACAGAATGGTCACAAGCCACATTGTCCCGGTTATATCAAACATTGAGCTGGCATTGGAAACGCCCAGAATATACCAGGGGATGTTTCTTCCGCCGAGAAAATAACTTGTAAGCCCTCCGCTTGCCTTTTTCCGGATCAGAATACCTACCATTACCACGACGATCAGATACAGCAGAATAATTCCCATATCAATTGGATGCAGATTCATATACAGATGTCTCCATTAAGGTTTATATCTAAAGTCTCTAATTCAGGTTTTATGGGTATTAAAAGTAGATATCATCCTACTCTATTAACCAAAGACTGTTTTAAAATGTCATTTCGAGGTGATAACCGAGAAATCTGGTTGATAAAAGCCAGTCACCAATGGTAGGGGCACGACGCATCGTGCCCTTACAGCGTTACACCCCGAAATGAAATAATAGGTAATATTGATGGATTTGAAATAGTCTCATTAATGAAAAAAAATTAGTTTTCCTGTTCCATAATTGATTCCTCTGCGAATCTTCCAAAGTATTCAATACAAACATCGCGCCATTTTTTTGCATTTTCAAGCTGCATCTTGAGCCTGTCCTTAACATGATCAAAACGCTGCTGATCAATTTTTCCTTCCAGCGTATTCCAGGTTTTCTGCATACTGATTACATACTCAACTCCCCTGTTATAATGAAATTGCAGCCCTTCCCAGAGTGTTCTGCCTGATGACATTTGAAAGTTCCATGGAAGATGGTGAAACCACAGCAGGTATTTTTCCGGGCAGGTTTCGGGTGAATCCCATAGTGTCCTGAGAGGTTCCGCATATTGGCTCGTACCATTGGTTCCTGTGGAACTCCGGTTGAAACCGACTCCTTCAGAATCAGCCTTGTGATAATAGGTTGAGCTCCAGTCATGCCTTGTAGAATTGACATAGTCCGGTCCGGGACCGTAATGGTGGCCGGCAGCCATCAGGTGATGAAGCCCCAGGGGTGTCATATAATCAATACAGGCTTCCCAGGAGCCGGCCATCATATTTGAGATAATATCAATAATAGCCTGGTTGTTGGACCAGGTCATCCTGATCCATTCTTCCGCTATATTTTCGGATGCAAAGGATGGATCCCAGGCGAGCCTTCCGAATGCATACCAGTTTGATTGAGAGAAATGATGACCTGACCAGTTACGGTCAGTTCCGATTCCTGAAACACCTGCTATTCCGCTCAGAATATGATTTTCAGCAGAACCGTCAACTATATTGGCTACAAGTGTCCCCCGACCTTTTGCATAGGTGTCAGAATCAAGAACTTCCTTCCACATGGGTGCCTGGTATACAAGATGTTTCGCCTGGCCGGTGTATTCCTGGGTTATCTGCAGTTCCATCATTATCGGTGTCTTGGGCATGGCGCCGAAGATGGAATTAAAGGGCTCCCGCGGCTGAAAATCCACAGGACCGTTCTTGGTCTGAATAAGGACATTGGGCGCAAACTTGCCATCTAAAGGAACAAACTCAAGATATCCGCATTTTGTACGGTCGGAATCAATTGAGAGGTCATAGACAAAAGATCTCCACATTACGATACCATCGTAGGGAGAAAGCGCCTCAGCCAGCATGTTTGCTCCATCGGCATGGGTCCGGCCATAAATCTGCGGGCCGGGCTGGCCTTCCGAATAGGCCTTGACTAAAAAACCTCCGAAATCCGGAATCTGCTGATATATTTCTTTTGCTTTATCCTTCCACCACTTGCGGACATCCGGATCAAGAGGATCTGAAGTTGAAAGACCGCCTATTTCCATGGGCGAAGTGAATTTTGTGCTGAAATAAACCTGTATGCCATAGGGCCTTAAGATGTCTGCAACGGCTGCTGCTTTGGATATATATTCTCTGGTAAGTATCTCTGCCTGGCTGTTTACATTGTTAACGGAAGTGCCGTTTATACCGATGGATGCGTTAGCACGCGCGTAGTCCTTATATCTCGAATCAATTTTTTCCGGCAGCTCTTTCCAGTTCCAGATTGATTTGCCGGCATAGCCCCGCTCGACACTACCGTTTAAATTGTCCCAGTGATTCAGAAGGCGCTTCTGTATTCGCGGTTTACTCTTAATGGATAAATGGTTCGTGGGCTTACGTGTCTGGATAAGGCGAAGAAAGTGAAATGCTCCATATAAAACACCCCTTGGCTTATTAGCTGCGATAATTGTAACCTGTTGCTTGTTAAATGGCAGGGAGCGGATAATATATCCTTCGTCCCCGATTGATTTAAGTTCATGACCTTGAATCAATTGCCGCACAATTGATGATTTGTCCGGTGTGCCCACCACAAGAGCACCATTTTTTGAAACGGTTGATTTCACGGTAACGTTCTTACCTAACAACCCTTTAAGCCCTCTTTGCAGCTCCTCCTGTACAGCGTTTAATGTCTGGCATGACTCCTGTATGACGATTTCAGTCGTATATTTATGATAATGAGATAGGAGATACTGCTCAGCAATTTTATTATAGCGAAGCCACAGACTATGTCCATCTTCAGCCAGGACATTGCAGGGAGAAATCAACACCACAAACAGCAGTAACCATTGCAAAGAATAAATTCGACTTGTTTTCATTTTATTTCCTTATTTATCCGTTCTAAAGGGTGAGGCAGGCAGACCTTCCATGTTATATAGATTTAAGCCTTCGGGATTGTCCGCCCATCCATAACGTACCGCAACAGGATTGTTAATATTATCATTCCAGGCAATTACAGTATCACCTTCTATTTTCGCCTTTGCCCAGATAAATTTTTTATCAGGTCCGGCAATGGCAAACTGCGTCAACTCATTGCCGCCCTTTGCCATTAAACCACTACCTGTGTGTGAAAAGGAAAGAGTTATTTTGTTTCCCTTGATTTTCATGGATTTATAAACAGGGCCTGAATAGACAACATTTCTATCTCCATAAGCCAGTCTTCGGGCACCGAGGGCAAGACGCTTTCCGACATCTTCCTTGTTTAAGGGATGAATATCATTCCATTCACCGATATCAATAGTAACGGCCATTGCAGTGTTGGGAATAGAAAGGGTGCTAAGCTGAGCCTCCCTGAGTTCCGCCCAGTTACTTTCTCCGGGATCGTCCCTGGTCTCCATAAAATTAGCCAGCTGCACATAAAGAAAGGGAAACTCCCCCTGGTTCCATTTTGACCTCCAGTCGGTTATTAATGCAGCAAACAGCTCATCATATTCCAGGGGTTTACCTGCGTTGGATTCACCCTGGTACCAGATGACTCCTTTTATTTTATAGTTCAAGAGCGGGGCTATCATGGCATTATACAATCCCATCGGCTTCCACCGGATAAAGGTCTGGCCCGGTAACGGTTCCATTACCGCGCCCAGTTTATATTTCCAGGGCCCCTTTAAATCGATTGTTCGGTCACCAGTCGACAGCTTGTATGGCTTGTCAGGATAAAATCCACCCTGTCCTGAATTGTTAATAACCCTGATTGTTATGACATTTTTGCCTGCCTTTAACAGGTCCCCCGGGATATCATATATTCTTGGCGGGTATTTATAAGTAACTGAACCCACTACTTTGCCGTTAACATATGTAGTATCAGCATCGACAACCCTGCCCAGCCATAATTTTGCGGGCTTGCCAGTCATTGATGCAGGAACAGTTATCTCTTTTCTGAACCAGACAACACCGTTTACAGGCCCTAATTCATGGTCAGCCCAGTAACCGGGGATGTTCATGGTCGCCCATTTAGATGCATCAAGGTCGGGATCAAACCAGGGCTTCCGGCCTTTTTGAAGCCCTTTGTCAATCCGGTCAACACGGTTATACCATTCGTCACTGACAGCCTTATCATTTTCAATGATTTTTTTAATTAAAGCATCATCCCTGAGCTTTATGGCGGTTTCAAGGTGTTCCGGAAATGCCTTTAAGGCCTCCTCGCTCAACCATGCCTGGGCAGGTGAGCCTCCTAGGGCGGAGTTGATCAAACCTATGGGGACATGATATTTCTCAAACAATTCCTTCGCGAAAAAGTAACCTACCGCAGAAAAACCATAAATGCTGTCAGGATTTGCGGATATCCATTTGCCGGAACTTAAATCCTCCTGCGGCTTTTTAAAGTTATAGATATCAGGAACAACAAACTGCCGTATTGAAGGATTATTAGAATTGGCAATAACATCCGGATACCTGTATTTCACCCTGTCCATGGAAAGCTCCATGTTAGACTGCCCCGAGCATATCCATACATCCCCAAACATAATGTCTTTCAGGGTTATATGATTGTCGCCCTCAATAATCATATTGTGGGGACCGCCCGCCTTTGATTTGGTAAGAAGTACTTCCCACCTTTTATCTTTGCCGGCACTTGTGTTATATGTTTTGCCAGTAAACTTAATTTTTACTTTTTCTCCTTCATCAGCCCAACCCCAGATCTTTACATCGATATCTCTTTGAATCACCATTCCATCACTTATCAGTACTGGAAGCCTGACCTTGCAGAACGCTCCCTGGGAGATTAGCAGTAAAAAGCAGCATAATAACCAGCAAGGGGTTTTGATTTTCAACTTCATAGACGATACTCCTCTACTTTAAATAGTCCAGGTTTAAAAAGGCCTGTTTTTATAACGTTTATGGAGGTGTAAGAATATTGTGGCTTCTAATCATTGTCAAGTTTGCATACATGCATACTAAAATCCACCATCAAAATTCTTGATCGACAATAAGCTCGAAGGATTTTGGGAAATTCCTGGACACCAGCAAGGTGTTAGATGCAAGCGAAGGTGCCGAACCCGGAACTACATGATCAGGTGGCGTTTTATATGTCACCAAAAGCAACGCAGTCTTTCGATTTGCTTTTCGGCTACGAGACATTCGGTGAATTCATGTCGAGTCTGCTCAAAGCTGAGTGGCTCAAGACCGTAAGTTTGCCAAATGGTTTATCGAAAGGACTGTCGAATGACAGACTTGTCTCGCTGTAGCTTTTAAGCGAAGGCGGATGACATCTTGATGGCGGATTTTGGTATGATGAAAACGGCTCTTACCTGACTGCTTTATGACTTCACCTTGACGAGTACGCCCCGGGAGTACTTTGATGGTAGATGGGTGTCCTTTCGAAGTTCTAAGTTCTTATCCGAACGGACCAGTTGTTGATAATAGACGGTTGGCCAGACATGAGGTGATCCTTCGAATTTCACTTTTTCTCGTACTGCGGTGACATCAAAAGTGATCGTATGCGGAATAAGATCATTACTTCCCGGAATGGTATCCCCCGTGTCGATATAGGAATCGCTGAAGTCGCTACAGCCGCCAAACCGGTTGATTCCGTAATTCCATAATAATCCACCGTATACGCTCACAGGATCCAGGTATGTGGTCTGGATGGAAACATCATTCCGGACTGATTTTACAGCTTCGCAGATTCCGAGTATTACAAAAGAACCGCAGCTGTGACCTATCAGGTGCATTGACTCCAGGTTTTTACCGGCTGCAAGCTTCTTGCCAATGATATTCCCTATTCGCCTGCCGTCCACCGAGCACCGTAAAGTGCTTTCGGAATATGGTTTCCACTCCAATGAAATTACTCGAGCATCAGGATTCTTTTCTTCCAATTCATGCTTGAGGGGATCACTCCAGCTCGCCGTTGTATCTCTCACTCCATGTGCTAGCACGAATACATGTTTGTCCCCGGGATTGGAAACAGGCATCTTGATTTGCGAATAGTCAATGGGCCGGTATATATATACAAGAGTACCAATGGATACAAAAATGAATGCTCCGCCGGGTATGGCCACGAGCAGGTACAGTATCAGTTTCAGCCACAGGGTTTCTTGTTTTTCATTACGGAAAAATGACAGCATAGGGATAATCCTTAAATGTTGATAAAATCTCCTGTCATTGGATTAAGGCTTGAATGAATAACCCGGAGTATTGATAACACATGTATTAAAAATATTGTGATGGATGGTCTTTGTCAAGTTCACAGGATGGATGGAATGTCCAATTCTTCAGAAACACCTTTGGAATTTAATGTATGATATTATAGCTTTCAGTTAATAGTATTGCTGCCAAGCTCCTTCCTGATTTTTTCATAGTAGATTCTTTTTTCATTGCTCCATGAGTATTGAATAGCCTTGTCGATATTTTTTTTAGCTTTTTCAATATTTCCTGTTTTCTGATAGGCACGGGCCAATCCATAATAAAACAGGTGTTCATCATCTTTTAAACGGATGGCGTCCTTGTATCGTTTGATGGACATCTCATAGTTTTCATCGAGGAACTCTGTCCTGGCAGCAATATATTTATAATATGGATGTTTTTCCCTGAAGGACGCAACCTGGTTTTCATAAAATGTGGCTTTTTCTGTATCACCTTTTATTTCATAAAGATTTACCAGATTATTCATAATGGTCATAACACTTATATCTCGGGAACTCCTGATAACGGCGAGTCCTTGAAGATAAGCTGCTTCGGAGGCATCAAGCTGCATGTTCCTCCTGTAAACAACGCCTAGATTTGACCAGGTGTAACTCAATTCAGGATCGGTTTTGATAGCTTTTACAAAATACCTGAATGCCTCCGCGTCTTTTCCTTCTGCCAACCTCTGGCTGCCTATATTGTTGTAGAACTGGGCAAAAGCGCGATCATCTGTAATCTGGCGGAAAAAATTGGGGTTTAACCTCGGCTCCATGGGATCCAGATAGATAGGGGTAAAATAGAAACGATCAGAACCACTATCAACATCCACTCCTATCAGCCCTCCTTTAATATTTATTTGAATTACTGGGTTGAGTCTAGCCGGGATATCGACCGAAGTTCCAATATGCTTTGTCATAAAAAGCGTTTCTTTTTCCCTTGTCCAGTTGGGTAATGTCGGAATTTCCTGGAAATTGGTTTTGAATCCAGAATATCTCGCCATAGCGACGAAAAGGTTGCTGAAGGAAAGGCAGTTCCCCGTTTTAGTATCAAATGTTTCCTGGGCAGTTTTAACGCCAAAACGATCTTTTATTGCATCATAATTAACCTTCTGAACAATGATTTTTATTAAGGCGTTAAAGCGTTTATCCAGATTCTTTATTTTGACGACTTTTTCATCAAGCAGTGATTTTATCTCATGATTAATTTTTAGAATATCCGCATCCGGAATTGTTTCATCAGCGGACCCAGGGAATAATTTTGTACCATCAGGCATTTCATAGGGCTGGAACCGGTCAATTGGAATCTTCTTTACCTCCGGCATATATATGGATGCACAGCCGGAGAGGAAAATAAAAATGGAAAGAAAAAAAACAGGCAGGAGTTTCCATGCTTTCAAATTTTTATGAAAGCAGAAATGGCCAGCCTGCCCATATATTTTTTTAATGTTTTTCCAGTACATTATGTCTTTCCCCATATAGTATTCCGGTCTTATTTCTTAAAACTATATGTTCTCAATAATATAAGTCGAAATTGTAGGGATGCAATAATGCAGAGCTCTAATGCTGGATCAGTAGATACTAAAAGATTTTAGAAGGCTTCCCATGTAGATATTGGAGATTATAACACCGCTCAAGATTCAAATAGGGAGAAGCAAACATGGCCCTCCCTATTCCAATTACATTGATTCATTGATAACATTTATCGGTATTATTCGAGCCTTTTAAAGACATAACGCACAGCCGTATCTCCATAACCCATTTTTCCTTTTGGAGAAGGTTTTATATTCTCCATCCCGGGCATGACCATTTTGTGGTACTGCGGTTCCAGGATGAGTGTATTGTCCCCTTCCATGGAACACTTGAAAGTCATCGACCCCAGGGCGGGAAATGCGGCTAATTTATGATGAACGATCAGTTCGGTGCCGTTAAATTCATATGTTCCGGCATCAGCCATGAATGAACGGTTAGCGGGAGGGCCTTCACCGGGCGCCGGTTTCGGTGTGAAATCACGGATTGCGCTGTAGTGCTTTTTCATTATATACATCATAAACTGCGCGTCTGTCCTGGTTCTTTTGTCGGCCCCCACATTCATGTATTCAAGTGACCATACGCCCTGGATTTTTTCGCTGATATCCTTTTTTGCCTCTTCAGACCCTGCAGTAAAGGCAGTTGAAAAGGACAACGTAATTATAAGACATAAAAGCAATAGAAATTTTTTCATTGAAATTCTCCTTTCCTTAAAAAGTATTATTCCTCTTCATTTTGACTGATTTCTTTTTTATACATCTTTATATCTCCTGTAGCGAGATACCAGATCGGATAGTCTATTCTTTTAAAATAAATGGGCGCGTGCTTAAGCCCCGCGGGAATAAAAATAGCGCAGTTCTTTTTCAGAATATGCTTTTCACCGCCCAGCCACAATTCCACTTCGCCCCCCAGGTCATCAGAGTTTTCATGGTTTGTACCAAGAAATACAAGGTACTCATCAAAATCGTGCACATGCTCTTCTGCCGGGCTGCCTTCTCCTGTAATTTTTTTCCACCAGGCAGCCATAAAATAGAAGGCTTCGGGCACAACGTCATTGTCAACGTAAATCGGGACGGTAAAATGTTCTTCATTGATTCTCTTTTGTTCTTCGGTTAGTCCGGGTTGGCCCATACCCTCCTTTGGCCTGTCAATTATATATTTCCCGTATTTTGATTCATCCATTTTACCCTCCTTTTTATTCAAGTGAATTTAAGGATTATCCGGGTATTATCCAGGCATGTCTCTATTCCCACCCGGTCCTGGTTCCGTAAGGCAGTACAAGACCCGTTGCTTCAATATCGTAAATTTTACCCTTTTTGATTTTGAAAAAATGAATAGCAGGCATATTGAAGTTTCCCTGATAAGCCGGGACACTGTCCACTCCCGGAATACCATTTAGTTTCATGTTTTTAAGCTTGCTGTCGTGATAGAGGTTCGAAAAACCTACAGCGAGACCTTTCTGCTCATCGATTACCAGAAGGCGACGGTTTCTGATTTCAGAAATATAACCCCATACTCCGGCAGTGATCTGTCCTTCGCATGTATTGGGCACAAGGGAAAGCGCCCTGGCAAGTTTCATCATTTCCGGGTCTACGGACTCGGGGGGTGCAAAATCTCTTGGGGCTTCCTTTGGTTCAGGGAAATCTTCTTTCTTACCCCCGACAGATATACCCCCATTCTCGCGTCTCTGACATTCTAAGGCAAATGGCGCTAGTGTTCCGTCTTCACCTGTCAGGGCGTCATAGTATGAAAGCCCGATATCGAGCATTTGATCCCTGGGAGTCCGGTCTTCCGGTGCTATATCTTCCACAAGCCCTGGCCGGGGTTTTATCAGGTTCTGTATATTTATTTCATCCTTATTAAGCACATGGTGTTCTGCTTCGGAAATTTTACCCCGCCGCAGGGCAAGGCGAACTCCGAGCAGGATATCCTGGTTACTGTTCTCCTTCATCATGACAAGGCAGGCTACCTGCTGATTTACAGGATCAGCGGCATATACCTGGAACTCTGAAGGGCCGCCGGAAGCTGTCTCCCACAGGCCGAACCCAACCGGGATGTTTGCGGTATTTTCGGTGAATTTGACATACCTGTCAAATGGGACGGCTGACGGATCATGGGCAACAAGCGCTGCCAGGTAGTCTTTCATCAGGTCCACAAGGCACTGCCGATCGCATGTTTTTACTTCATAAGCAAAGGAAGGGGCAGCCAGTAAAATAATTCCTGCAATTGCTAAACCAAGTCTTCTTAATATCATTTCAATTCTCTCCATAAGTATTGTTTTAATGTAAACAAAAGGTTTTCAGTCTTTAACTGTCTCGTCCTAAAAAAGTTGAAAGGTTTTTTCTTTATACCTATGATTTCTGACACATAACCACGTAAAGCTATTATCTGACTTATTCTTCAAAGCTATCAAACACGTCATTCCCGCGGAGACGGGAATCCAATTTTTTCTGAGAATATCAAATGGATCCCCGCCTCCGCGGGGATGACGGCTTTTGGGAATTCCCAGGTCATACCTTGCCTTTTTTTTGACTGACCTCTGACTTCTGACCGCTGAAGGCTGACTGCTCTATCCATAAGATATTGAATGAATTGGAACCTCAATATTTTGCTTGCCTATCAAACATTGATAGTATTATTTTTCCTCACTCCCCTGTGTATTGCCCTGTTTCCATATCGAGGTTTTATCGATTCCGAAATCAGGTTTTGATCCGTCTTTGGCAGGGATAGTAAACAGATAGTTTGGTCCCGCGTCCACTGCAGATTCTTTCGGTTTTTTAAGCTGTGGAACCCAGTCATAGGGTACACGGTATGCCCTGTAAACAAGATTTCGAATCAGGCGGATGTCCGAGTCCCAGAGATAGGGGTTCATGTATTCCCATACAATCTCATAGTCCTCGGTGACCTCAATAATCCGCCCTTTGGCACCCTCGGTAATAAGAGTATTGCCGTTGGGAAGGCGCTGGGCGGAAGATACGTTGACACTGTACAATTTATGACCGTAAACCGGGTCCGGTCCCGAAGAGTTGGGGACATATTCCCACACAATATCTTTTGTAACCGGGTTGAACTCAACAACACGGGAATAATCACGGCGCATGACCGTTATACCGTCAGGGGCAAAATCGGTCGGAGGCCCGTAGCCGGAGCCTCCCCCGTTGTCGAATACCATGATGTTTCCCGCTCCCGGCAGCCCCTTGGGGATCATGTGTGTATGGTGGGGGCCGATCATCCATCCCAGTTTTTTGTCATCCCCGTCCCGGTAGTAGGGACCTGCACGCCAAACAATTTTACCGCTTTTATGTTCTACAATCGCGAGGAGACCGGATTCACGGCTGTCCAGGATAATATTGTCCGGGTGAAACCGTTGATCACCCCCGTCATACCATTTATTGGGACCAAGATAGGAAGCACAGTTCTGATGAAACCAGTCAAAACCGCCTCCCTCACTCCGGGGTTCTACTTTATATTTTTGCATGGCTTTCAATGCCGCTTCATCAAAGCCCATTTCATCCAGATGCTCGGAGGCCTTCCATACCCAGGTTATTTTGCCGGTAGCCATATCAACCTCATACACAACATCATCTATCAACCGGACATTCTTATTTATCTTTTCATTTCGCACATTGTAATGAGCCAGGGCAAGTATAGTGCCTTTGGACGTATCCGGCGGAGAGGCGTCCGGGATGTAATAGCCGACCGGATTTCCTTTTATCTGAGAATCATGATGCTGCCTTGAAACCCACATGGTTCCATCCCCCTCATTAGCTTTTACTTCCTGCCACCGGTTGAACCTCCATAGGACATTGTCATTGAAGTCCCTGATCTGTATTTCAATAGCGTCCTGCCGCCCATGTCTCCAGGGAGTGGTAGCGGACAAAAGATATCCTCCGGGATAAACTTTGTTCGGGTGATGAAGCTTCCCTTTCCAGAGATGAACCAGGTTCCCATTCATATCAATGAGAAGACCTTTATCAGCAGATAGGATGGTGAAACCGTTCCAGCACTTGTCCGGTTTGTATATGGTTGTCCCTAAAGGATAAACAGTGGGATTAGCGTGGATGGAAACAGGAACCAGTAGCAGGAAAACCAGAAAAGCAAATCCCGTTAAGCGTCTCATTTGGTGACCTCCCTTTACATTAAGGTTTAACGGATTTCAACGTATTTTACACTGCGGATTTTCTGTTAATGGTTATAGAATAGAAGATATTTTTAGATTTATTGCAACAGCTTTTTATTGGCATTTGCAGTTTTAAGATGTCATTAGCAAAAAAGCCCCGGAAAATGATGGCATATACCTTTTCATTTCTTCCGGGGCTTTTAAACACTGCTTTTACCTAAAAGTTATAATTTATAGGTGATTACTTATCAATACATCGCGTATGTGGGAACAACATTTTTGTATTTTTTCACAAGCTCATCCCACTTGGCCGGAAGTCTGATTTTCTTTGTAACAAAATCGTTATTGATTCCACCAACGCTTCGCAACAAACCAGTCCATGCGCCTGGTCCGCCTGCTACAAGAACAAGAAGGGTATCCGTATTAAGTGCTTCAGGCGGTTGAGAGAGGATGTCCCCGCTTTCAGCCTCATCTTCGTCATCATTTCCCAGGTAGGCGCCTATGGGGGATTCCACTTTCTTCAAAACGAATTCCTTCAGTTTTTCCTTGGTCCATCCCTCATTTGCCAAAATATCAGCATGTGAAGGGATAACGATAAAGCATGACATGCTCCATGGTTTCATGTTCTGCATATTCCGGGCAATACTCTCCGCGGTGGTCTCTGTAGGGACTGTCTGCATGTAGCTGTTCGGGAAAAATACTGTCACAGTATTATCATCCGCCTGGAATCCGCGCTCTACATGCAATGGTTCCCAGGGGCTGTTCTCTTCGTCCTCCCCGATAACAAGGGTGTATTTTAAAGGACTTCCGATTACGCCCATGTCCTCGATACCCTTACGGGCCCCGCCGATATTTTTAACGATCAACCCTACAGCCCGTCCGATGGCAGCATTGGCAATATCTCCGGGACTGAGCGCGCCTGAACCGTAATTGACATGGATCTGGTTTCGTATCGGACCGTTTACGGCAAAGAAGGGTGCCCAGGATCCTGTACTTACCTCAAAGGTATCGAACCGGGTTTTCTGGTCTGCTAAAGCTTCAAAAGCGGCTATCAAAACCGGCATATGGGTGGGAAGTGCTCCTGCCATAACAGCATTGATTGCAATTTTTTCAACCGTAGCTTTACCCTGTCTCGGAATCACCTTTGCAACCACATGATCAGGCGGCAGGTCGGTTCCCTTCATCATCTCATTAACAGCTTCTTCTGTGGGCGGTACGATCGGAAGGCCGTCTGACCAGCCGCTTCTGTAAAAGAACCGATTGACATCTTCATAGCTGCCTTTGAAAGCGATCCTGGGGGGTTGTTCTGTAGACCATTTGGGTGATTTTTCATGGTCGGTCAAAGGTTTTGTTAATGCTTCAATAATGCTGGGTATGGCTTCAGCAGTTCCGGCATCAATATCTTCTTTAACAGTGGATTCACACGCCACGTTTAACGGCAGGGTCCGGAGTACGGGCATCCCTTTGTTGGATGCCGCGGATTGTGCGTCCCTTACAAAACCTGGATTAGCCAGTAACACGACCGGCGTGCCAAGTTCCTCGATAGACATTCCGTTGTATACGAGGAACTTGGTACAGGAGCCTCAATCCCCTACCATAAGAATAATGGCATCATTTCCTTCAACCCATTTTTTAAACCTCTCACCTTTTTCCGTCTCTATTTCGACAACATTCCACTGATCGGAATGATAAATAGTAAACCTGGAGTCCTGGTACTTTGATTCCAGCTGTTCTTTAAGTGACATGGCGATAGGAACGGCCGCGCGTTTGTAGTTGGCAAACAAACCGATTTTTTTACCTGAAAAATTGTCCAGCCTGGCGGAAATCCCTTTGAGTATTTTGGGATCAGCGTCTCCCCAGGGGCTGAGGACTTCGTACAGGATATTGGATGAATCTTTGACAGGCTGCGAATTACATGATGATAACGAAAAGACTGCCAGCAGGACAAAGATTCCCGAAATCCAAAAGTTACGGAATCTGTGCATATAATTTCCCTCCCTTTAAATCATTATTATAGTCCTGAATAAATGAATCTTTTTTTAAAGAATGAAGTTTAGAAAATTTACCGAATTGTGTCAATGACACTGGCAGAGAAAAAAACCGTGGGGCATGCAAAAGGGATTCTATTTATGTCCCTTTGTATGCCTCCACGGTTATTTATATGTCAATATTCGCGACAGCCAGTTACTGGAAAATTATTTAACGCTTCCAGTACTTAACTATCTCCATTCATCGATTTTGATGCTTCGGCCAGCACGAAAACCACCGGCACTCCAGTAGTTATTATTGCTGGCACCGGTTACAATAATGGGTATACTTTCCATACTGCCTCCAAAAGCAGGCATCTTCGGCATAGGCTTCTTTGAAGGCGCAGCAGCACTTTTTGCACCGGGTTTAGGTTTCATCTTTGCAAAACCGCCAAAGGCAAAGGACGGAGCCGGCGCTATATACTTTTGCAGATCTGCTATTGTGTCATAATCCTGTTTTACAAAATCGGCTATAGGCGGGCTCAGTACAAATACAGTACCGAACAAAAACCCCTGCTGTGCTGCAATATTCTTCATAATCTCGGGATAATTCATCTCCTTACCCCATGAGTTTGCAGCCCAGTTAGCAGCGGAAAGAATGCCCCATCCTGTTAGAAGGGTGGCCACATTCTCACCCTTTTCAAATCCTCGTCTGACTGAAAAAGGTTTAAAAGGAGATTTATCCTCATTCTCTGCGATAACTATATTGATCAGGTTCCCGTGATTTCCGATAACGCCCATGTAGGTTGTTCCCACTTTTCCATTGTTTCCGACATTAATAGAAGCGAGGCTCCATGCCCTTCCAATAGTTGTGTTCGCATGTGCAAAGGGTCCTACTGCACCAACATCATAATTAAGCTCTATCTCATCCCTGATATTACCATTGATGACCACTGCACTCATAAAGCCGTTATCTGAAATGGATATGGCTTCCATTGAATTACCGGTATTTGGGTCACCTGATAACATTGCCAGAAGCACTGGCATGTATTCCGGTTTGCATCCTGCCATTACCGCGTTAACAGCAACATCTCTTACAGTAAATGACCAGAATTCAAAGTAATGCCCGGTATTGGTGGGGGACATTCTACCAACGATTTCATCAGGATCGTGGCTTGTGCCCATCAGCATTTCATCGACTCTTTCTTTTGTTGGAAGGACGATAGGAAGAAAGTCAGTAAACCTTTTATCAAGGAACAGCTTATGCAGTTCTTCTCTGGTTCCTTTATAGGTTTCAGGACCTCTATTCCGCTTTATCTCACCTGTCTTTGTTTCTTCAGCAGTTAAAGGTTTTGTAAATTTTTCAACTATTTCCTTCATTACAGGGCGACCTGAAATGGGATTATTACCGTTTATTACATCCCTGCGTAGCTGCTCCCTGGTTTTTGCCCATACAGGACCCCGAATCCATTGAGTACGTATCCCAGGCATTCCAACTTCGATTGCCTTCTGGGTTTCCTGTTCGTAAAACTCTGAAAGAACAATAGCAACAGAAGGGATTCCCATATTTGCTTCAAAATTAACCGAGTGCTCGACAACTGCCGGCGCGCACTGGCTTCAATGACCCAGGCCGATAATTATCGCATCTGCCTTTTCCTTCATCTCAGCCCATAAGGCAGGATCCTCTGCCTCAAAACCCATACCGCCTTTTCTTTTGTAAAGGGCCGTGGTATTAGGATAGTTTTCTTTAAACCAGTCAACCATTTCGTGTAGAAGATTGTCGCCTCCTACGAAACCGTCATCAACAATATAGATGGTCTTGCCATCAAGGGTATCCAGCCTGGGCGCCATTTTTTTCAATGTAATATTCGGCGGATGGCCAAGCGGAGTCAGCACCGTTATTATTTCACCAGCCGAAGCTGCTTGAGCCGGGCTTTTTAGTGCCGGAAGGCTGCAAATAAATCCAAGGCAAATTACTGCAATCAGGGCAGTAGTTAAATGCTTTTTCATACTTTTATCCTCCTTCATAAAAAATTGTTATGTTTTATAGAAAGAACCTATATATATTTTTAGCCGTCACTTTTGTCAATGTTTATATATATTGAAACATGCCATTGAAAACCTGATTTTGAAAGGCTGATTTTGAAAGGCTGTAAAGCGGTTTTGTCTTGATTTAAAATTAATAAAACTTATGGTATATAAAAGATATTAACATGATCTTAGAGGAGGAATAACGCAAATAAATCGTAATTTTATTGTTTTTTATGGTCATCATTCCTGATGAAAAGCAAAAAGACTGAATAAGAACATATTAAATTCGTTTTCAATATATACTATTCAAGTCGTATATATTTAATTCAACAGGTTTTTTGAAGACTTTTTCTAAAAAGAAGGATACTCTTTTATGAGTATTAAATTATTTTATTAATCTATTAAATTATGCCAATATAAGTTCTTTTTTTCAGGCAGATTAATGTGATTGGCAAGCTCTAAATAGAGCAGAGTAATCAAAGGAGTAACATGATGAGGTCACTAATCAAGACAATTATGGCATTGATATTAATATTGATGGTGTCCGCCTGTGCAAGCACTCCTATACAAATTTCGGGAAAATATATGCTGGACAATCAGCTTCAAAGGGCGGGCAGACCCAAACCGGCCTTCAGCGATTGGGGGGATACAGAACCGGGCATGGGCAATCCGGCAGAAAGAGATGATGAGAGTGCCGATATCTCTGAAAGCATGCCAGATTATTTTGCAGTTATGAAAGAGCGCGATACAGTTGTGCTGGATGAAACAAAAAATGAATGGATAAAAGTTGATAATCAATCCTTTGTAATCCGGTCCATTAAAAATGAATATTACCTTCTTGTTTTAGATAGCCCCGCAATCAATTTGATGACCACGAATACAATTACTTTTCAGCTAATTTCCAATTCTCTAAGGGCAAGAGCAGATTATATTGATCTGGACAACATAAAGTATTTGATCGAACGTATCTACAAAGTTAATAACCGTGAAGATCTGTATTTCATTACAAACCAGATTTTAACCCAGCTTTAATAGTAACAGGGGGCAATTCAACCGGATTGCCCCTGATTATCAATTCTTATACAGATTATCCTCCGGGTTCTGTGTATTCTTTTCATCTCTCATGACTCCCGAGCGGTCAATTGATATGTACCGGTTTCCAAAACAGTGCAACTTTCCCGCTGCAATCCTTTAATATGGGCATTACCTTTTATCATTTTTCAGCAATATTTAATAATTATTGCTCAAATTTACCGATATTGACTTGAGTATCTAATTTTCGTATAATATCCACAATTCATTTCATTACAAACAACCAACACCTAACCTGAAAGAAAAGGAGAAGCGGAAAACTCAAATTAAATAAACATTTAATGAAAGGAGAGTAATCATGGACACACTTAAAAATCCTAATATTAACTTTCCGGTCATGAGTGCTTTTGGGGCTGTAATATTTACGGTAATGCTTCTCATTATTATCTCAACCCTTTCAAAATTTTATATACCTCCAGATGAAATTGTTGATAGTCCTCCGCCGATTAGTATTGACGATCCAGAACCGCCCAAACCATTGGATCCTTTTGATGAGGTGACTGACCAGGCTCCGATTCCCCGGATGAAACCTGATATGGTGAATGACACACCGGATCCTCCCGAAACAGTTGGTCCAAGGCCTGATTTCAGGGTAGAGGGCCCGGGGACCAGGATTATCCCGAATATTAGAGTTGTTGAACAAATAAAAATTCCAGCAATAACAGATATTTTTCCCGGTTTCCAGGTTGACCAGCAACCGGTTATTACCAGGATGGTCAAGCCCATATACCCTTTTTCCGCGAAGAGCAGCGGCATTGAAGGCAGGGTTATTCTGCGCTTTATAGTAGACGAAAAGGGTATTGTTCAGAAGCCGGAGGTATTGGAAGCGGAACCGGAAGGTGTTTTCGAGGACGCCGCCCTGGCAGCGGTTGTTAAGTACAGGTTTAAACCTGCTAAAATAGACAACAGGCCGGTAAAATGTATTGTCAAGATGCCGATAAGTTTTACACTTACAGAATAGAGGCAGCTCTATACACTCAAGAGCACAATATAAAGCCCTCCTTGTGAAAAGAGGAGGGCTTTTAGTTTAAGAGCTGCTACTGCGCCCTTTTCAAAGGAGTAGTGTGCAAATACAAGGTATGCAGGGAATTATCTTCATTTGAAATAATTTCTACCGTTTTGTCCGGAACAAATCCCTGCAGCTCGTAGTTATGAAATACCAGGCGTGATCCGGGTTTTAAGGTTTCAAATTGAGGCACAAGCTGGAGATTCATTTCGGGCAGGAGATATATCGGGAGAACATCCGCTTTACTGATATCTACGGTAAATATGTCTGCCTGTATGATCTTTACCAGGTCCGCGACATTATTCTTATCTGCATTTTTCCTGGATTCATTGACCATCACCGGGTCAATTTCATAGCCTATCCCCCGGGTGCCGTACTTTTGCGCGGCCAGGACCAGCATCCTTGCATCACCGCAGCCCAGGTCCACCACAAGGTCATCTTTTTTTACCTGTGCCATGTGCAGCATTTCAGATACTATATCATAGGGAGTTCCAACATAAACTACATCAGGTGTTTGTATCCATTTGGGCTCTTCCTGCTCATCAGCTATTAAGGGGACTACTGTAATCATCATCAGCGCGGCGATTATAATCAGTTGTTTTGCGTATCCTTTATTTTGGTGCATTGTGTCCTCTGTTAAATTCATACTTAATTGATATTCTATTGAAAAATAGCGAGCGAAGGAAATCTCATGATAAGCTGACCGACGGCAAGTTGACTTAAATTGCATCCTTCCGCGTAAATAATTCGAAGATTCGGCATGGTCATGAAATGTGCCATATCATAATCATTGATGCTGCATCTCTCTATATTCAATTCGTTGAGCCTGGCCATTCCCCTGAGTTCGCTGATACCGGACCCGGTAATTTCAGTGTCTGCGAGGGCAAGTACCTCCAGATTTTTAAAACGGGCGATCTGGGCCATATCATCATCGATTAAGGGATTTCCGCTAAGATTCAGAACTTTCAGGGAATCTACCGCGTTCAGGTTTTTTAGAAAGCTGCCGTCGATTTGTGTATTCTGAAGAGACAGGGCCTCAAGCTGTTTGAGCCCGGAGATCCATGCCAAATCTTCGCCTTCAAGGTTTATATCGTGTATATATAAACGTTTCAGCGCCGTGCATTTTTCCAAATGCTTCAACCCTTTGGCGGTAAGTGTACTTTCGCTGATTTCCAGCCACTCCAGATCAGGCAGGAGAGAAAGAAGAAGCATCGATTCATCAGTAAGCTCTCCCTTCTTTGCCTCTATCCAGCGGACATCTCCTTTCGGGTCCTTCTGTAGCGGAACACCTGATTCAGTAAGTTTATTTGCTGCTTTATCTATACTCCCTGGTGATGGTCTTCCATCATGACCTTTTTGGATAGCGGCGCATGAAAAAAGCACTGTGAGGATACTCACAAGTGCAAGTCTTTTAAAGCTCAAATACATTAATACCTCCTGGATTCCTTCATCAATAAATATTCTTTATTACTAATTCGTTTAAAAAGCCGTAACCTTCGAATACCTGCATTGATCAATCGAAGGTCACGGCTGAAAAATTAGTCTACTATCTAAGATGTCTACCGAACCTTGATAAAAAGAGTACAAATAATACCGATCACGCAGATAGGAATCATCGCATACCCTGCGGTTTCCCATCCTGATGCTACCATAATCTTGGGAAAAATTATACCGCTGAGAGTCATCCCTATATTCTGGCCGAAGATTGCTACAGCCATGCCGATTCCAATGTATTCAGGCTTCTTTGACACTTCCGGAACCGCCGCCAGAAGAACAGCCGCGAGAGGACCATTAACAAGCCCTAATACTATCACATACGTCGTAATTGATGATCCTGTCACCGAAAAGGGGAAAAGAAACGTTATTGTCATCAGTATATATGGGATAAGAATCATGATTTTGCGTTTGCCTATACGATCTGATATGTAGCCGCCTAGCGGACCTGTGACGATTGGAACGCCAAGGATTAAGGCAGTGACAAAAGATGCCATTAGGAGAAAGCCATTATCCAAGGTCAGGGAATAGCCGCGTTCGACTTCCAGAAATTGAGGATAAAAAGTGATCATAGCCATAGCGACCAGGTTATAACACCCAAATGCGATGCCAATCATCCAGAAGCTGCTGTTAGCCATACCCTTGATCAGGCTGGAGTCTTCCTCTTCTGCTGCGGGTGCAGGCCCCGGTGCAGGCTCCGGTGCAGGCTCCATCTCTTCCTGTTTGGGCATGCGGAAAAGGATGGCAAAGACGATAAAAGATAAAGCGGAAAATCCTGCGGTTATCCACCATACGGACGCCCAACCGAAGGATTCTGCAATTAATGTTGAGCTAAAGAGCATAACCATGCAACCCACTCCAACACTGCTTGCCCATAATCCGTTTGGTAAGGCTCGATTAGTCAGGGGAAACCATACGCTGATGGCTAAAGGTGCTGTTACCATAATCAGTCCCATTCCCACACCCTCTATAAACCTGCCGGCATAAAGTATTGCGAATGATTTTGCTAATGCGCCTATCACCGGACCGATAGTTACTGCACCGACTGCAATCAATGCAGTTACCTTGATACCGAATCGTTTCAGGATATATCCTGCCGGGAAGGCAAGGACAAATCCCATAATCGAAAAGACGGACATCAGTTTACCCGCTTTGACAATGTCCACACCGAATGCTGTTTGTATTGTAGTCATTAAGGGCGGCAACTTAAACAGATTAAGGGTCGCCGATAGAGTAGCCATGTAAAGTGCGATTAATATGACCCACGCATATGCCGGAGTTTTTGGTGCTGCTGCGGATTGCTCGTTCATAAGACCTCCTTTTTGGTTGTTATCCTTGTATATCAAATTCCTGGAAAGGTTGATAATGAATCCTTATTCTAAGAATATATTTATATCTGAACTTTACATCATGATTCTATAATTCCGCTAACTAATTTTCTCAAGATAAATCTATTACCAGCCGGATTTAACACCATAGGGCATCATAAATCCTGTAGCCTCGATCTCATATATCTTGCCATTTTTAATTTTATAAATATGTAATGCAGGCAGGTTAAAGGTCCCGGAAAATGCGGGGACACTTTCAACTCCCTCCACGCCCTTAATGGGCATTTCCTTCAGGTGCCCTCTATGCCAGAACATGGAAAAACCGACAGACAGTCCTTTCTGTACATCAGCTACAAGTACACGGCGTTCTTTAATGTCAGTTATATAGGCGAAAGTACCAGTGCTGATCTGTCCTTCGCAATCCGTCGGAAAGTCAGCCATACGCTCCATCATTTCAGCAAACTCGGGATCTATATCAGGCGGCGGCGCAGCACCTTCAGGGGATCCGGCATCTGATGGAGGCGGCATCATCGGCTGGGTGCCTGCCGTTACCATTCCGTTTTCATGACGTCCGCATTCTTCGGCAAAGGGTGACAGCTTGCCGCCTTCTCCTGTAAGAGCATCATAATAGGTGAGGCCTATCCTGATTAACTCTTCCCGGGACATCCTTTCAGCCTCAGGCACATCTTCGAGCAGACCGGGACGCGGTTTCTGCAGGTTTACAAGGTTACTGACCCCGAGATCATCTCCGCGAATCACCAGGTGCTCGGCTTCAGTTATCTCACCATTTACAACTTTGAGTCTTATTCCAGCAAATGCGTTTTCCCCTTCATATTCTTTCATCATGGCCAGAGATGCTACCTGCTGGGCCCCGGGATCTGCGGCGTCAATCCTGAATTCACCCGGCCCTTCTGAAGCAGTCACCCACAAGCCATCGCCTACAGGTATTTCAGCCGTGTTTTCTACAAATTTAATATTAGCCGCAATCGGCACTTTTGATTGATCTTTAGTCACCAGGGCATCATAATAGTCCGTCATCAAGTCGACCAGAGCCTGCCGGTCAAGATTAACTACTTTTACAGGTTCCTTTTCCTGGGGAGGCGCTGTAGCTGATTCCTCTCCCTGAGGAGTGCAGGCTCCTGTTATAAAAAGGATTGTAATGGCAATAACTATTAACAGTTTTGATCTCATTTTCTTTCCCTTTCATTATATATTTAGGAAATTATCTACTATATCCAACTGGGATATAAGAGTTTCTTTGCTGCACAAAGCTATACCTTCTACCAGCCGGACTCCATCAAATAGGGAACCGTTGTCAACACAGCTTCAATTTGCCTAATTTTTCCATCTTTTATTTTGAATATTTCCGCGATGTAAAAGGAAAAGGGCTGGCGGAACATGCCGGTTACATCGATCATTTCATCGCCAAGTGTGGTAGACATTTTTTCAACACTTCCGTCATGGTCAAAATAGCCCCAGCCGAATGAAAGCCCTGTAACAGGATCAGCAATAAACCTGCGCTCACGAATGTCTGTTACGATCACGGAAAAATTGGTGTCGAACTGTGCCTTGCAGCCCATCCATTGCATGCTGCCTTCCGGCATATCGGGATTGTTCGCCATTACGCCCCCGTTTTCACGCCGCTGGCAATCCTTATCAAAGGGCACATTGGCACCGTGATTATCAGTATCCAGCCCGGTAAAGTAGCTGTCTCCGATTTTCTTCAATTTGCAGGGAGGCATCCGTTTGTCTTCAGGGATGACTTCCATCATTAAAGGATGGGCTTCTGTGGGTGCCTGCGGTCCGCCCTCAGGAGGCGGAGTCATTGAAATACTGCGGACGATCAGTGTCTCAATTTCAGAAACCTGCTTGCCTTTTTCCACTTTCATTCGTACAGCAAACCAGTTGTTATTACCGTTTTCGAGGATCCGCGCCAGAAGACCCACCTGCCCGCTCATTTCATCGATCACATCCACACGGTAAGTCGGCATGGCAGATGCTGTTTTCCAGAGGCCGTCGGTAAGATTAAGGCGAACTCCGTTTTCAGTGTACTTCACATTTTTTGTAACAGGCAGTTTTGATGAGTCATGTGCAAGAAGGGCTTTAAGGTATGTGTTCAAAAAACCTGCCAGGCATTCCCGGTCGCATTCAGAGGAATCTGCCGCGCTGGCGTTCAGGCTGAAACACAGGATAGTCGCCAAAAAGGTTATGAGAATCAAGCGTTTCATAGTATCTCCTTTCTAAAAAACATAACAATCTGTTCAAGTGTTACCCATAAATTGAGAATATCAGAATCCTGGAAGAACCTTCTTCTGATAGATACAACAAATGCTATTATCACTGTATATAGTTTAACCGTCATACCCGTATACATAACAGATGACGGAAATTGATAGAGAAATCAGGAGATGATTTGATTCTTTCTGAAAGAGTAACTTAGTAAATTTACCTTTCGGTGTCAATGAAACTGATAGCAAATAATAGGATAAGGAGAAGTAAAAAAATCCGGGCGGAAGATAAATGTAATCTCTTTAAAACAGTGGATTGTATAAAAAAACAAAGGGGCGAACTGTATGTTCGCCCCTTTGTTTTTCCGTTAAATTCCAGGATTGTATCCATCAATAAATTGAGGTTCCCGGAAAAGCAGTGCTTTCGCACTAATGTTATTTCTGCCTTTTGGCAATCAATGGAGGTCTTTCAGGCATTTCCCCGCCTCCACCAGGACCGCCCATGCCGCCCATACCGCCTTCCATTTTCGTTTTAAAGCTGATCTCATCTCCTGAAACGGTACCATCGTATTTTATCGTCATCTCGTTACCCATCATACTTATCTTTACTAAAAAGGTAACTTTATCGCCGTCAATCTTCCCATCAGAGATTTCATTAGCATCTCCCCTCGGGCCCTGCATTGTTCCAGTAACTTTGTTTCCATCGGCTTTAAGTTTAAATGTAAATGTCATTGGACCCGTTGGTCCGCCACCTGGACCACCGCCACCTGGACCACCGCCGCCACCTGGACCACCGCCGCCACCTGGACCACCGCCGCCACCTGGGCCACCGGGACCCATTTTCGGCCTCTCCATTTCAGCTACCCATGTTCCGGTAACATCTGCTGCAAATGCCGTTCCCGTCATAAGGAACAGGATTGATACTGTCACTAGAATCATTTTTACCCGCATAGTATTTTCTCCTTATATATTAGGGTTAATAATGTTCTCTCCTTCCCAGAGATTAAACTTTAAAAAATATATTTTATAACATCGACTGCATATAATATTTCCCCCGTCAGCTTATGTCAAGCTTACATATTAAGATGAATAATTAAAATAAGTAGGCCTTCACAATGCAGAACACTCTTGACTATTTCCCTGATTTTCTTGGTGCTTATAATCACCATATTTTTTGTTTTGAAATTTAAGAGATGAGTAGATTTATTATGTATCAGGCGTTAATGTATATTTTGGTAAAATTATAATATGTTATTAAAAGGGTTGACCAAATGCGACAACTTTCCCATAAAATTTGTGTTTTTTAGTTATATTTAAGGATATCAAAAAGTGCGTATAAATTAGGGTTATTTACACCCTGGCGAAGTGAGAAAAAGTGTGTATAACTTCTGGTATTTGTAACCTTGCATTGCAGATATTCACAATATATCAAAACTATATGGAAAGTTGAGACCATGGCAAGATGCACTGTCTATTTCAAATCGTAGCCCATATTTTTTTAATACCAGCAGATGTTATGAATTATAGTAATAAAACAAATCTGGAAGAGATTTCACCATCTTGATCGTATCTTTCGTTTCAGGGACATTGAACATTGTTACTGTTAGAAAGGAGAATTATTGGTCCAGTTATTTTATGTTTTTTCTATTTTATTGTAATGATGTCGGGCCTCATTCGGTTCTAAGGGCCTCAATAGGTTCTAACGTTGCGGCTTTCGACGCCGGATAACTTCCGGAAATCAGCCCGATGATAACGGATAGAGCCAATCCCGCAAATATTGCGTCCCACGCTTGAACAGCGGCCCAATCGCCAATTTTCGAGACAATGAAAGTCGATAGCATTCCCAGGAAAGCTCCAAGAAATCCGCCCAGTCCGGCGATAATAAGTGATTCGAGTAAAAACTGGGTTCGAATATCACGTCGACGAGCGCCTATGGCCCTACGCAATCCAATTTCTTTCCGCCTCTCCTGACTTACCGTAATCATGACTGCAAAAATCCCAATACCCCCTACGAGAAGCGATATACAGGCAACACTTGCAACCAGAAAAGTCAGGATTCTGGAAGATTCTCTCTCTGTTTGGATCAAAGTAGCCTGGTTCTGAATGGTGAAATCATCAGGTTTATCCCGCAGTCTGTGCCTCTCCCGCAATAACTCTCTTATTTCCGCCTCAGTGCTTTCCAATCGAGTAGAGTCTGTGACCTGAATGTGTATCTTTTGTATGTAAGTCGTGCGTACCAGCCGATGCATCATGGTCTTTATCGGGATAAGAATCCTGTCGTCCCGATCCACTCCATTGGCGTCCACCCCTTTTGCTTTCATAACTCCTATAACTTCGAAGGGTGCACCACCGATTCGAATTCGATATCCTACAGGATCTTTGCCGTGAAATATTTTTTCTAAGATTACCGCACCAACAATCGCAACTCTCTGGCCTGTATCATTTTCGAAAGGATCGAAGCTGCGCCCTTTTTCGATCTCTATATTACGTATTCGAAAAGCAGAAGGAGCAATCCCAATGATTTCCGTTTTAAGATTTTCTGATTCCCACTGCACATTCATCTTGCGACTGGTCTCGGGGGCCACATCGATGACATATGAGCTGTGCTCCCCTATTGCATCTGCATCACCAGGCCGTAGTGAAGTAACAATCGCAGACTGTCTTTCTCGACCACCTACGAGGGTAATATGTCCGGCATTCACGACAATTAAGTTGGTACCCATATCGTTGATCATATCGAGTACGCGTTTTTGGGTTCCCCGTCCCATGGACACCATAACGACTACAGCTGCAACCCCTATGGTGATGCTTGATATACACAAGGCTGTACGTAATTTATGAGCGGTGAGAAGCTTACATGACAGGGTGATGGTTTTTGTTATTTTCAAGACAATCCCTGGATTTGACGATCCGCCATTGCGTTTATTCTCCATGAAATCACAAGGGCTTAGCGTATAATGTTCTTTATCCCTTAATCTGTCCGTCTTTGAGTTCCAGTATCCGTTGTGCGTGTTCTGCAACTGCCTGATCATGGGTCACAACAATTATAGTTCTTCCCTCTTTATGGAGGCGACTGAAAATTTCCATGATTTCAGCCGTGTTCTGAGAATCCAGGTTACCAGTCGGCTCATCAGCCAAAATTATATCAGGGTCATTGATCAAGGCTCTGGCTATAGCCACCCTTTGCTGCTGTCCCCCCGATAATTCGCTGGCAAAATATTCCCTTCGATCTTCCAAACCGACATTGGCCAAGAATTTATTGGCAAGCTGTATCGCATGTGTCGGATATTTGTCCGTCGTATAGATAAGTGGCAAGAGGATGTTGTCAAGCGCAGTGGTTCGTTCCAACAGGAAAAACTGCTGGAAGATGAATCCAAACTTCTTGTTTCTCAACGCAGAAAGGGCATCATCGTCCAGTTGTAATACATCGATATCGTCCAGTTCATACTGTCCTTTCGTGGGTTTATCAAGACACCCGATAACGTTCATCAGTGTGGACTTGCCGGTGCCCGATGATCCCATGATTGCCACATATTCCCCGCGTTGAATCGAAATAGTTACATCACTTAGAACACGGGTTGCAACAGAAGCCTTTGTATACGTCTTTTCAATGTCTTTGATCTTTATCATGCTTGCTTCCTCTCTTTCCCACTAAGCTCTTAAGGTGTCTAGAGGATTTTGGTTTGCAGCTTTCTTTGCAGGGTATATGCCAAAGATTGCTGCAATGAGGCTGCATAATACAATGGCGGCTACAATAGCCAGGAGTGTGACATCGCTGGCGGCAACGTTCATGCTTGAAAGGATAATAGAACCGGCATATCCCATAATGGTTCCCAATACTCCTCCCATTAATGAGATAAAGAGACATTCCATCATGAATTGCTGCAAAATGTCATTCTTTCGTGCTCCAAGTGCTCTTCGGATTCCTATTTCACCTTTCCTTGAAGAAACAGAAGCGAGCATTATATTCGTAATCACAATGCCAGCGACAAGAAGGGAAATTCCTGCGATTCCAGTAAGTAAATTTATCAAGGATCTTGAGGTGCCATATGCCATGTCAATCAGGTCCTGAGGGGTTCTCATGGCAAAATCATCCGGCTCGCTGGGCGCAAGTTTATGGCGTTCACGAAGTACGGTACTCACATCCTCAACAGTTTCCTTTAGATTATCGGTGTTCTCCACGGTAATCACTATCTGTGTCAGATAAATATCTCTAAAGAGCCTCTTAGTATAAGTGGAAATAGGAATGATGATACGGTCATCTCTATCCCGTCCCGCAGAAGATATTCCCTTCCACACGAGCTCACCCTTGACGGTGAATGGAACATCCTTAATCTGTATTGTTTGACCGATTGGATCTGTCTCGCCGAACAGGTTCTTCTTTACAGTCTGACCGATAAGACACACTCTGGCAGCAAAAGACACATCTTCCTCAGATATGAATATTCCCCTGTGAGGTCCGAAATCACGGATTTGGGACCACACCGGAGTGACACCGAAAATCCGGGTAAGTGTGAATTTATCACCACCTTTAACCTCAATTTCCTTGCGGTCTTTTACAGGCGAGATAGCAAGAATATTCCCGACGTGTTGACGAATGGCTTCGACATCTTCTTCGATTAGCGATACGACCTCCCGACTGCCCGAAGGAAGTCCAGTATGTTTATCTGACCCCGGTCGGACCTGTAATAGATCAGGTCCCTGCCTGTTAACAGTGTCCATTACTTCTTTGTAAACTCCCTGACTCACACAGAGCATCATTGTGAGAGAAGCAACTCCAACCGCTATGCCCAGTATCATAATGAAAGCCCGGAGCTTGTTGTTCCTTGCCATACGGAATGATTCTCTGGCAATTCGCATTTGTCTGATCATAATTCTCATCCTCCTAAATCGCGGTGATTCTCAAGCACCTCATCCCCTTCCTTAAGACCCTCCGTGATTTCCAGAAAGCGACCTTGCTTCCAGCCGATTTGAACATCACGCATTACCGGCTTTCCATCCTCGATTAAGTATACAGAGTTGATCCCACGGGACTTTTTCAAGGAACTAGTCGGCACCACGAGAATATCCTCATTAGTTTTAATGAATATTGAAACATTAGCCGTCATTTCCGGGCGAAGCATATCTAAAGAGGATTTCTGGCTTTTGACCAGAACATTATAGAAAACAACATTTTCTTTGAGTATTGCTTTCGGATTAATCCCCACAACTTCTCCTTCTATGTCAATTGAAGGAAACGCCTCAACTGTAAAAGTGGCTTTCTGACCGATCGTGATCTTACCGATATCTACTTCATCAACATAGGTCTCAACTTGAAGTCGACCAAGATCAATAATCGTCACGAATGTGGGTGCACTCAACCCTACGGCAACAGTTTCTCCTTCCTGCGTTGAGACAGAGGCAATTATTCCATGAATGGGTGCACGTAAGGTAGCATATGACAATTCTACCTCAGATATCCTCAGCGTGGCCTTTGCGCTTTCAACCTGCGTGTTCAATAATTTCAAGTCTTCTTCGAGCATATTACTTATCAGTACCAGCGTCTTAGAGCTCGCCTCCAACTCTGCCTTGGCCACTAATAGTTCTTCTATGGCCTGGTCGAGAACCTGCTTGGATATGCGATTTTCATTGAAGAGGGTTGTTTGCCTTTCATGTTCTATCGATTTCAGTTCATAGGTCGCCCTGAATCGATTCAAATCGGCTTCGGCCTTCTCGATCTCGATGGGTCCGAGCTTTTTCCGTGATGCAAGATTGATCTTGGCGCCATTTAGCTCAGCCTGCTGCTTTTCGACGGTTGCTTTTAATTCATCTTTTTCCAGTTCTGCAATGATCTGTCCCTTCTTTACAAAATCACCTATATTGGCATAGAGATGTTCGACCTTGCCTGGTATCCTGGCACCCAGACGTACCTCCGCACCTACCTGTGGCTTGACCGTACCAAGAGCGGTAACCGTGGAGGAGAAAGTCTGCTTAGTCACACGAATCGTTTTATACTCGGACTTTTTTGCTTCTGAAGAGCAGCTTTGAAGCGACAGGATTCCAAGATTACAGACGAGGAGAATGAGACAGATTGACGCCTTTGGGATTATTCTTTCAAATATTTTACACCGAATATAGCTTTTCCAGTCGTCAACTGGCCACAATCTGGCTGGCATTAAGAGCTTCCTTCCTAATTGATAAGTGTAGCAAGACATATCTGCACTTTTTTATAGGCAGTATTCCAGATCTTTGCCTTTGAATCTCCCTCATTCTAATATGATTACTAAATATAACATGAAAAATAGATTGATTCAAAACAACATGTTATTAAGCAATACTCCTAAACTCGACTAAAATCAACGCAAATTCAATGAAGAATCAAAATTTGAGAAGGAGGTCGGGAATTATTTCTTGACCTCTATTATTTTATGATTTTTGTGCCTGTTATGGTAGTAAAATGCGATCTGATGGATTCGCTATTTTGGGTATAGAGGATGGTGCGTATATATTAGGGCTATCAACACTCCTGGATGAGTCCAATAACTGTTGATAACATGCAGTTATTAACACACCTGCAACCAAAAAACATTCTCCTTTCTACCCAAATAAACTTATTTTGACATAGTTAATTCAATAGGCTAATATTCCTTTCAATTGAACTTCCTGCGACATCTGAGACGATAATTTTAGAGCACAATCTGAACTTACCAATTCTTGTCGGTTTCTATGTTTAATTAATCATTTTATTTTACTGGTCGCAATGAACCTCTTTGAAGAGGATTGTTGATGCGACAAAATCGAACTTAGCTTAAGGTTACTGTAATATTAAGTGCTTATTTTGCTGGAGATGTAAATTGCACTTAATCTGTTATAGAGTGTTTAGATTACTTTTCAGATATAACATAAGAAAGTTTGATCGATGGAAAAATTTTACCCTAGAGTAAGTGTTTTGATTCTTGTGGTTATTATTAGCATGATAAGTTCTTTATCATTTGCTGAACTGGGAGAAGAATGGGAAAATGCAACTTCCTCGCCAAGCTGGCCAGGTGGAACTGACCATACTTCAGTTGTATATGATGGAAAGATGTGGGTTATGGGAGGAGGCCTTCCAGGAAGAAACGATGTCTGGTATTCAACGGATGGTATTAACTGGATCCAAGCTACTGAGTCTGCATCTTGGCCAGGTCGATTACAGCATTCTTCAGTTGTATATGATGGAAAGATGTGGGTCATGGGAGGTTATCAATATTCCGATGGTACTTTTACTCAAATGAATGATGTTTGGTACTCATATGATGGTATAAATTGGACATGTGCCACAAACTCCGCAGGTTGGGACGCTCGATCTGGTCATACTTCCATTGTATATGATGGAAAGATGTGGGTCATGGGAGGAAAACACAGAATCGGCAATAGTTACTATAGTAGACGTGACGTTTGGTCTTCATCAGATGGAGTTAATTGGACGAAAGTAAATAGCTTGGCGGACTGGACGGTCACCACTGGTCATAAATCACTCGAGCATAATGGAAAAATGTGGATTTTAGGTGGAATGTACTATTCGGGTGGAACTGGTCATGCGTCAAGTGACATATGGTATTCATCAGATGGAGTTAATTGGACGAAAGCGAGCAGTTCACCGGGTTGGCCAGCTAGATTTTCACATACTGTTGTTTCACATGCTGACAAGATGTGGATTATGGGTGGATCAGCTGGAGGTTCTGAATTACTTAACGATGTCTGGTATTCAACGGATGGTATTAACTGGACCGAATCAACTTCTTCAGCGCTGTGGCGTGAGCGTTCTGGTCATACTTCTTTAGTTTACGATGATAGGCTTTGGGTTATAGGTGGTAATTGGGGACGTGAAATATGGTACTCATACTTATCCTTAGGTGATACTAGAAAAAACATAATATATCCTGGAATTTCAGATGATGTATTTTGGTTTGTCCACATATCGGATATTCATATTGGTTATAATACTGAAAGCAAGCAACAATTTGAATGGATTAGAGATAATATACCTTCCAAAGTGAATCCCAAATTTATTGTTAATACTGGTGATTTAACTGATGGTAGCAATTGTGAAAATCAAGGTAGATTTTGTGAGAAATGGCCAAGTTGGTTAAATTTAATATCTGGTGAAGACCTGCCCTTACCTGATGGTCCTCATCTCGATGAGTGGGTAGATTATTATTCCATAGCTAAAGACATTCCGAATTATTATGATATCCCTGGAAATCATGATCGGTATAATGATATTAACTGGGATGGGAAAGGTGAAGGTCATGGATACAAGTTTTCTGGAATTCGTGGTTCGGAATCAAATTTAGATATAAAATCAGGAAATCTTCAAGGTCAATTCTCTTGGGTAGAAAAATCTCCATTTAGCCAAAAAAACAATCTTTTTGTTACAATCAATACTAATGATGAATATGGTTTATCTTTTATATCTTATCAGACAATATTTCAAATACTAAATGATATTGAATATCCCGGAATATCGGACATGCCGCTAATCAGCGCATCTGAATTGAATTTCATTAATGATAGATTATCTTCAGATTTAAATTCCGGATTATCATTCATGTTTGGTCACGCGTCATTGAAAACAATCGCTGAATTGGAAAGCCTCCCCGGTCTATATGATCCAAATGGATGGGTTATTAACGTATTAAGTAATGATATTTCGCAAGACTCATCAGAAATAGAGCTATATGATGCAAGCGAGTTTCCAAATAGTGGCACTGGTTGGATTATAAATGAATTGACTCTTCTAGAAGATTCATTTTCATGGCAGGGGAAAAATGGGAATAAGCTTATTGGATGTACTGGCCTTAAATCTCATACATCGGACAGATTAGTAATAGGTGTCCGTCCAGATCGAGGTACCACTTCTTTGATTGATTATATAGATCAATATCAAGTGTCTGCCTACCTGTTTGGGCATACACATATAAATTCAACTTATTTAGTTGAGCATCCAAATAATCCAGAAAAAAAGGCCCTAGTAATGAATACAGGTTCTTTAAAAGATGGATTTTATAGAATTGTTGCCGTAGATAACGGTGGTATTTCAACAACAATAGCAAAGAAAGATGAGTGGCCTGTTATTTTGATTACTTCACCAATAAACAATGAATTGGAGAGTGGCGAGGCAAATCCTTTCTCTTATCCTGTACCTGAATCCCATGATAATACAATTAGAGCACTTGTATTTGGCAACACAGAGGGTGTGAAGTTTGCTGTAAATGGTAATGGTTACTCTACAGGATGGCAAGCAATGCAGTCGAAAGGGAATTATACTTATGAAGGAATTTGGGACAACCGAAACTGGCCAGAAGGTGTTTATCAAATTATAGTCCAAGAGGTTGGTGCATCTATAGAGAGTCGTCATGCCATATTGTTTGATCTGAAATATCCCAATGCAAATCTTGTGTTATCAAATACTGATGTTTTTGTAGACTCAGATATCAGCATATCCGGAAGCAACTTTGCGCCTAATAATCTTGTAAGGTTCACATTAGATGGGAAAATATTATTGGATTCAATTGTGACAGATTCCAATGGTTCATTTTCTTCTAACACTATGATTATCCCTATAGATACCGAGGAAGGTGAACATTATATTCGGGCTTTTGATGAGATCGGTAATTATGAAACCCAAATTATAAATGTGAAAAAACTTACTGTTGGAACTTTATTAATTGAAACAACTCCCGTTCAAGGGGATATCTATATAAATGGTGAATGGGTGAGTCGTGGTTCATATAGTGGTTCTGTACCAGAAGGCGTATATGGAATATCTTTTGGCGATTCACCAGGATATCAAGCTCCTTTTTCAATGGAAGTTGCTGTATTTAATAATCAAACTACATATGCAGAGGGAGTTTATTTTTATCCACCATCAGTCAGTGGAGTTGTTGTTAATATTAGTCCTGAGGCAGCAATTGCTGATGGTGCACAATGGAGAGTTGATGGTGGTCCGTGGCGCCATAGTGGCTATGCGGAACTATATTTATCAGTTGGAAATCACACTATAGATTTTAAACAAATTGATGGTTGGATTCAACCTTCAGGCGGCACTGTTAACATAATAGCATCTTCATGGACAGCTGCTATTGGAATATATACTGTAGATACATCCCCACCTAACACTTATATTACTGGAGGTTCTGGTTCCCATGATGGTTTGACCTGGCGTTTTTCTGGAGTGGATGATGTAACTCCTACACAAGATTTAACATATTCGTGTATGCTTGAAGGGTTTGAAGACTCTTGGTCCAATTATTCTTCGTCAACTGAAAAAGGGTATGTATTTCCAAATAATTCATCATACATATTTTATGTCAGAGCAAAAGATGGAGCTGGAAACGTTGATCCTACACCCGCCTCAGTGCCAGCAACAAGACGAAATGCATTTCATTTTATTTTAAGAGATTCATCTGCAGATTATATTGTTAATCCTATGTATTCTCCAGATGGTACAAAAATAGGATATGGAAGGTATTCTTCTTCTGATGGTTTTTCCATATGGATAATGGATTCAGATGGATCTGAAGACCCATATAAAATCATAGATGTTCTTGGCCCAGTTGAATATATGATAGAAGACTCGATACCTTATTTATCTTTTTCCTGGTCTCCTGATGGTAATAAAATTGTTTTTACTAAATTTGAGGGTAATAATCGTGTTGAGGATGTTAATATTAGGATTGTTAATTCTGATGGAAGCGGAGAACCATATATCCTAACTTCTACGACAACCTCTATGCCTTCCTGGTCTCCTGATGGTGATAAAATTGCTTACGTACTTACTGACGATTTGGAAAATGATATGAATATATTGATATCAGAATTGGATGAAAATGGATCTCCTACATTTCAGATCGCTGAAAGTGATAATATTTTTTATCCAAATTGGTCCCCAGATAGTAGTAAATTGGCATACGTATCGTATGATAAAGAAACAAAAATGTATGATTTATGTGTTATTGAATCTAATGGAACCGGATCACCAATAAAATTGGTAAGTGATGCTTCTCCTTTATTTAAGCCTTCATGGTCGCCTGACGGATCAAAAATTAGTTATACATATAAAGATCCTGATATTGGCTGGGTAACCTTAATAACTAATTCTAGTGGAATTATAGATCCGGTAATGAATGGTTATGGATCTTCATGTACATGGTCACCGGATGGAACAAAGCTTGTTTGTACATTAGGAATAACCTCGAATGAGTTAATGATTTCTGATTCTACTTTGGTAGAAGACTCGTTCCCTGCGGTCAACATAACATCACCCATTTTAAATCAATTGGTTTCGAATAAAGTCGATATTCTAGGAACAGCAACTGATAATATAAGTTTTTTAGGACCCACTACAATGTCCAGGCTGACCGAATGGACTTTAGAATATAGTGAAGGTGAAGCCCCCACCTTATTTCAGGAGATTGCAACTTCATATATTCATAAAGATAATGAACCACTGTCCTCATGGGATACATCTAATCTAGCTTCAGGAATATATACACTTCGTCTTAGGGCAACTGACGGTGTGCATGAGAATTCTCAAAGTGTGCTCTTATACGTCTCAGATGGTGACTTTGATGGTGATGGTATGCCTGATGAGTGGGAGGATCAATATGAAGGTCTTGATATATATATAAATGAAGCGAATGGTGATGTTGATGGGGATAACCTTACTAATCTTGAGGAATATCAAGCAGGAAGTAATCCGAATAAAGTTGATACAGACAATGATGGAACGGATGATTATAATGATGATCTTCCCGTAGATCCGAATGAATATATCGATACTGATGGAGATGGGATTGGCAACAATACTGATATTGATGATGATAATGACCGGATGCCAGATGTATGGGAGGAACAAAATGGATTAAATCCACTAGTAAATGAAGCTAATTTAGATGCTGATGGGGATGGTTGTAGAAACATCTTGGAATACCTAAGGGGAACAGATCCTCAAGATCCAAATGATCATCCATCAAGAGCTTTACCATGGTTAATGTTATTATTAGGGGATGATTAATTACAAGATAGAAAATATCCTCATATCAATATATTGTGTGTGGCATTATATTAACTTAGGTATTAATAACTCCTAGTATCTGTAACCCTTGAAAGTGATCCAAAAGTGTTACTTACGATAAGCTATAGAAACTTGAACACATGACAGAAGACTTCAAAAGAAAACTCACAGCAATCCTAAGTGCTGATGTAGTTGGTTACAGTAGACTTATGGGTGATGATGAGGCAGCTACTGTAAAGACCCTTGAAACTTACAAGGGAGTGATGTCTTCTTTGATCAAACAGCACCGAGGAAGAGTTGTGGACTCTCCTGGGGATAATCTGCTGGCTGAGTTTGGAAGTGTGGTCGATGCTGTTCAATGTTCAGTGTCTATTCAGAAAGAGCTTCAGTCCCGTAATACAGACTTACCTGAAAACCGCCGAATGGAGTTTCGCATAGGTATCAATCTTGGGGACGTGATCGAAGAGGAAGATCGCATCTATGGTGATGGAGTGAATATTGCTGCTCGTCTTGAAGCCCTCGCAGACCCTGGTGGAATATGTGTCTCAAAGACAGCCTTTGATCACATAGAGAGTAAGTTACCATTGGGTTATGAGTTTCTAGGTGATCAGACAGTTAAGAACATTGCTAAACCTGTAGGTGCGTACAAAGTATTGATGGAGACAAGGGTTGTCGATACAAAAACAAAAAGGGAAGATAAGGTTGTATCCTTTTGGCGAAGAAAAGCAGTCCTCTCTATAGGAATCATCGTTATTCTAGCAATAGTAGCTGTTCTGTATTGGAACTTCTATCTTCGAGAAGCATCTAATGAAGCATCTACTACTAAATTTGAGCAAGAAACTATTGTTCCCGAGGTTAAAGAAGCACTCAAGACCATCGCAGTCCTACCCTTTGATGACCTCTCACCCGACAAAGATCAGGAGTATTTTGTTGATGGACTATCGGAAGAAATTTTAAACGCAATTGACCAAATACCAGGTCTAACTGTCAAAGCAAGGACATCATCATTTTCCTTCAAAGATCAGAACAAAAACATTCAAGAAATAGCCGGTTTACTTGGTGTTGATCATATACTGCAAGGTAGTGTTAGGAAAGCAGGTGATACCCTAAGAATAACGACTCGGTTAATAAAGGTTGCTGATGTTTCCAGTCTTTGGTCAGAAACTTATGAAAGAGAACTAAAAGATATTTTTGAAATACAGGAAGATATTGCCAAGAATGTTGCAGGTAAATTGAAGTTGACACTAGAGGCTTTTAATTTAGTAGGTGGCACTGACAATGTGGAAGCC
>JBHPCX010000110.1:0-10750 GCA_042573485.1 Thermodesulfobacteriota bacterium
CAGGTTTCCCAGATGGTTCATTCATTTTTTTATTCTTTCGTGCAAAATTCAGGTAATAACATCTAGTTATTTAAACCCTTAAGAGTGACCTAAAACTGTTGATTACGATAAGTTGTTGAAAGATAAAAATTAAACAAAGAAATGAATTGGTAACAAGATGGACCAAAACTTAGTAAAAGAAATAAGAGAAAACCTTATGATGAGTAAAGCAGAGCTCGCCGATAAAGCAGGAGTGTCTGCCCAGACTATTGATAATCTCGAGAAAGGGAAAAGTTGTAGGATGGATACAAAGAGGAAGATCATTATTGCTCTTGGGTATGAAATTTCTGAGAAAAACAAGATATTCCCTTAAAACAAAAAGGTGAAATGAGACAAAAATTCAAGACTTTTAATGAATCAGAAGAGTGTTGATAACACGGAGTTTTTTAAACCCTTTGAAATGATCAAAAAGTGTTTATATCGATAAGTAATATGCTTTTTCATATCAAAGTCTTTCATAGTGGATAACTTATGGACACTTCTCCTTTGCCAAATAATGCAGACAAAAATGTAATAGAAAATGGTTTTATTAATTTTAAAATAAATAATCCCCTGAAATACTTAAAACAGTTTAAAAAGTTCAATGTTGATGGTGCTGATACTTTTAAGATAACATGGAACTGGGCGGCATTTATCTTTGGTTTTTTGTGGTTTCTCTACAGAAAACTATATTACTGGGCGTTTATCGTATTCATTTCTGGAATAGCCTTTTTGTATATAGGTTCCAGAATGTTTTATGTGATTTTGTTCTTTCTTACAAACGATCAAATGGGGAGTTCCGAGTGGGGTGTATATTGTGCTCTAATCACCATTAAAGCGGTTTGGGGCATAACAGGTAATTATATATATTATAAACATTTAAAGAAAAAATTTGTTGATGCTAAAAAGAAACAGCAATCCAGGCCGTCAAGAGCACTGAACAAGATCGGCGGGGTTAATAAGTGGGTGATAACCTGTTCAGTCACCCTTCTTTTTATAGGCTTTATAGCAGCTATATTTCTTCCAGCTTTTTCCGGTTATCAATTTAGAGAAGGGAACTCTAAAGCCCAAAGCTGCTTAAGGGATGCGGTTACGGCCCAGGAAACATATTATGTTGATAATTCAATATATACTGATTCAATTGAAGATCTAGTAGGAAGTATGTATGGTCTAATTATTAAAGAAGGTATTACAGTCGAGATAATTTCTGGTGATAAATATGGCTACACTATAGTAGCTTTTCATAAAGATGGTGATAAAAAGTACCTAATTAAAGGACCTGGTGGAACAATGGAATCCTCTCATATGAAAAGGGGATAAATCTAATAATATAACTTATGTGTTTCTTTGCATTAAAAATTTAAAGTGTTGATTACATGTAGTATTTTAAATCCTTTGAAATGATCCAAAACTGTTGACTACGATAAGATATCAACACTTCAACTCATTGGGAGAGTGAAATGAACTCGTCAGGCGAATCTAAATCAGATAGCGAAACTAATTCGGTAGCCAAGTCTCCTAAACGCTATCCATGGAAAAAAGGTTTTGTTATCTTTCTAATCCTCCTCATATGTATTGCATATCCTCTTCTAAAAATGAGATGGGCTAAGAATAAAGTGGAAAGTTTTTGTTCCCGTATATCAATCGGTATGACGGTTCAAGGATTGGAACAAAGAGCAAAGGATTATGGTCTGAAAGTTAGAATTTCTAATGGAAGTGATTCGCAAAATCCTAAAATACTCGTTTGGGAAGGTTGGGTATTTGCAAGGTGGTTTTGCGTAATTGAACATTCAAATGGGAAAGTAGTTAATAAAGAAGCATTCAGCTTAGATTGATAAAGGATTTTATGAGTTATTTTTTCTACCTATATATTTCTTTATGGGCTTTGGCTTGTTTATTCGCAGTCTTGATATATATCATAAATAAAGAATCCTTTACCAATATCTGTAAAGGATATTGGCAGTTCCTTTTTAAACACTGGAAAGTAGTTACTTTCATAATTGCAACAGGCGGATTAGTCCTTGTTGCTCCTTATACGGGAGATCCAACCTGGGATTATACTGATGCTTTATTTATGTCCATCCTTACATATTTAACAGCACCTTGGGTAATTGGTATAATCTATAAATTTATAAAAGGAGATCTTGCATTCAAATATGCATATGTCGCATTTTGCACTTGGTTGTTTTCAGCGAGTTGGTCCTATGATCTTTATATTTTAATTAGAGATGGATATTATCCCGTTACTTGGTTTTCAAATATTTTTGCATCCTCGGTTCTTTATATATTAGCTGGACTATTTTGGAATCTTGATTGGAGAAAAGGTAGAGGTGTTATATTCTCATTTATGTTGGATGATTGGTTCACTTCGTCAACTTATATAGTTTTCCAAAAAGTCCTTTTATTTGCTTTTCCTATTATGGCTTTAGTGAGTTTTCTCATTTTTTTCTTTTTCTTGATTTAATTATGTTTTCAATATGATTGGAAACATAAAGGACTTCATACAGTGATTTTGATTTGTTAATCATAATATTTTTCCATTTTTCAAAAGTGTTGATAACACGTAGTTATTGAAACCCTTACTAATGACCAAAAACTGTTGACTACGATAAGTAATACGCACTTTTTAAGAGCCATTTTCCGATTAGGTTACCATATTTTTCTCGACAAGCTGTCTCGGCCACTTCAAAAATAAGGGAAAATTGATAGTATTAACAAAAGGATTTAAGATATCTCAATTTTAATGCTTTTCGGTAACAAGCGCTTAAAATATAGCTCCAACTATAAGGAAGAGTTGAGAGAACATAAGAGGGTATTAAAATGAAAAAACTCTTATTGATTATTTTCAGTTTTACATTGCTCCTTAATCCAGTTTTTGCTGGAGCTTTTGAGGCTGGATCAGAACCAGACGGTTTTAGAGGGATCAAATGGGGATCAGAACTTTCTTCTATTAATAATATGCAATATATCGAGACCAAACCCGATCCCAAGTTTCCCAAGCGCTCTTTAGAATTGTACAAGCGCGATAGTGATACCCTCAAAATTGGTGAGGCAAAACTAGATTCGATAACGTATGAGTATTTAGAAAAAAAACTTCAAATTGTATCTATCACTATAAGTGGTAAAAAAAATCTTTCGCTTCTGAAAAAAGAATTGTTTAAAAGATATGGTAAAGGAATATCTGGTGAGATGACTGGCGCTGAGCTCTATACATGGGGAGGGGATAATACACGAATGATTTTATTTTTTAACAATCAGCTTGATAAAGGAGTGTTAGATTTAATATCTAAGAAATTCTATGAAGAAGTTACCCCAAAAAAACGATAACTTAATTTCCTCGCTATTTGCACTAGCCATCTGTCTTTTGTGGCTATATAATGGTTAAGGTTGCTTGAGTAATATGCACCCATGGGGTGTTGATAACATATAGTATTTTAAATCCTATTAAATGATTAAAAACTGTTGACTACGATAAGTATTCTGCACTATGGGCACGGAAGTTTCATTTTCACACTATCTTAAATTTTCGATAATTCGCTCGAGCACGATCCAGTAAATATGTTATACATAGTTATTTGAGCTCTAACCGATATTATTTGTGCATATTTTCATTAACCACTAAATGGAGAAAAAATATGAAAAAGAAATGTAAATACTTATTCATTGGCCTATTGGTAATCGCGATAGGTTTTATTTCTATCAGTTTAACCATCGCCGGCATTAATTATTCGAATGACCAATTATTTGCCCAAATTGAAACTTATAAAGTGGAATATGAAAAATGTGTTCGGGGAAACAATTCGGCGTGCTTAAGAGCGGTGGACAGTCTTCAGGAAATTAAAAAAATCAGCCAGGATTTACGGGTTGAGCTACAACATATGGCTAATAGAAAATAAACCATTAAATAGTTTACACCTAACCAATCATTGTAACTATCCACGCCGCCGACGCCTTCGGTTCAGGATTATTATGCGACGCTGCAGTTGAATTCTATACGTTAGGTGTTGATAACACGGAGTATTTTAAACCCCTAAAAATGAACAAAAAGTGTTTATATCGATAAGTAAGTAACACTTTCTTTGGAGGAGATAGGCTATGGAAGAGGAAAAAATCGGTTTCGTTTCCAATTACTTTAGCAGAATATCGGTCGCTGCTATTGAGATAACGGATGGAACAGTTTCAGAGGGAGATACTCTCCACTTTTTAGGGCACACAACTGATTTTGAGTGCAAAGCACACTCCATGCAGATGGAGCACAAATCTGTTACAGAGGCAAAGAAAGGTGATAGTATTGGCATAAAGATATCTGAAAAAGTGAGAGAAGGGGACAGGGTATATAAAATAGTCGCAGATTAATTTTGATAGTTGTAACCTTTTAGATTATAATAACCTCTTATCAAATCCAAGAGATGGCTTTGGAAAGTTAACACTCTTTCACATTAAAATTTAATAGCGAGGAACTCAGATATGACGGATATTGAGCTGAAGGATCTAATTGCTAATATTGCAAAGGCGCTTGTGGACAACCCGGAGGAAGTCATTACGACAGAAATCAAAGGACAACATTCTTCGATGATTGAATTAAAAGTGGCTAAGGAAGACATCGGAAAAGTAATCGGAAAAAAAGGACGCACTGCTCAGGCTTTGAGAAGCATCCTCATGTCAGCCTCCGCCAAACTAAAAAAGCGATGCAGTCTGGAGATATTGGATTGAGGAGAAAAAGAGAAACGGGTACACATAAATAACTCCTATTAATCATATCATTATTCAGTAACGTAAAAGCGCATATTACTTCTGGTACTTGAAACCCCTTAACGTGTCCCAAAAGTGCGTATAACAATAAGTATTATGGCATTCCAGCTGATCCAGTTAAACCTCCCCTTTCAAGAATATATATCAAATTATCTCTATTCTTTTTTTCCATCCGGTGTTATCATTCACATCATTTTAAAAAGAGGATTGATTTATGGAAGACAGGGATAAACTTGGAACTATAAACACTTCGAGATCACATCCTTCTGAACCAAATCATTCTTATTTGGAAAAAGATAAGTCCTTCCCCAGCGTTCTTTCAATGTCACCGGGATATTCAAAATACAGAGATAAAATTATTTTTGGCAGTATCATAATTCTGCTTTTTATTTTTTCAGGTGGCGTATATTTTCTAATAAATTATCAATCAGCTATATTAGAGTATTTTGGATATGAAAAAAAGATGCGGATTAGCGTCATTCTTATGGAAACAAAGCCTCAAGCACAGGCGATTGTAAAAGTATTAGATAATGGGTCTGATTTTGCCAAATTGGCTAAGTTGTATTCTTTTGGACCGGGAAAGGAAAAAGGAGGTGATCTTGGTTATATTGCACCTGGTTATCTGATAGAAGAACTTGATATGGTTGCTTTAAATTTAAAGGTAGGTGAATATAGCGGTGTTGTTGAGACTAAAGCCGGCTATTTTATATTAATGAAAATAGATGAAAGGCACTTCTAAATCTACAGTAATATAAGCATTCATTTGACTCTTTTGGCCTGCTTTACCGTTTTAAAAAATATTAATTGATCTATAAAAAGTAATTAACAAAAGATCAATAAATATATTGTCTAAAATATAAATATTATTCTTGATAAAAGTCAGGCAGACCCCTTTTTCATTATTTTACGAATTAACACTGAAAACCTGTCACAGTTGGTTACATCAATATATTAATTTTATATTTGAAAGGAGTAATATTTATGCCATTTACCATCAATCATGCAATCCCTGTACTCTTTGGTGAAGGTGTTTCAGGTCAGACTGGTGAGAGTCTTAATAATTATGGGATTAAAAAAGTTCTTTGCGTCTATGATCAAGGTGTGAAAAATGCCGGGATTGTGGATAGTATTATAAAAAGTATAAAAGAAAAAGATATTGAAGTAGTTGAATTTGATGGTGTACAGCCCGATCCTCCTATTGAGACGGTAGATGAAGCCGGCGAACTCGCGAGAAGTGAAAATGTGGATGCTGTTGTCGGGATAGGCGGCGGAAGCAGTCTGGATACAGCAAAAGCAGTTAATGTCCTGCTTGGCAACCCGGGTTCAATAAAAAATTATCTGGACAGGGAAGTTCCTCAAAAACCCGGTAAAATTGTATTCGCCATACCGACTACAGCAGGCACGGGAAGCGAAGTAACAAGTATAGCAGTTATTTCAAACAAGGAAGCGGGGTTGAAAGAAGGAATAGGAGGTCCGAATTGTACGGCAAAACTGGCAATTGTTGATCCTGAATTAACATTAGGCCTTTCACCAGGCTTAACGGCTTCAGGAGGTATGGATGCATTTTCTCATGCTGTTGAGGCTTATACCGGTTTAATGAACAATCCCATGACCGACCTTCTTGCCCTTGAGGCGATTTCTTTAATAGTAAAATACCTTCCCATCGCCGTAAAGGACGGATCAAACATTGAGGCTCGATCAAAATTAAGCTTTGCAAGTATGATCGCCGGGATGTCATTCAATGAAGCCATGGTTCATCTAGGTCATGCCATAGCCCATTCCATGGGGGTTGCTCATAAAATTCCCCATGGTGTCGGTTGCGGGCTTGCTCTTCCAATGGTAATGGAATATCTCGCAGATCAAATGTCCGACAGGATACGTAGTATCGGTAATGCCATGAGCCTTTCATTAAAGGACGACTTAAGTAATGATATCCTTAGCAAAACTGTTGCTGATGCTATAAGGGATTTGAATAAAGAAATTAGTTTGCCTTCTCTTAGTGCGCTTGGCTTTGGTGAAGATGCTCTTAGGAATATCGCAAATGGAGCAACCAGAGACGTGTGCTGGTTCCTTTTACCGAAAAAATCGGATGAGGAGGAGGTTTTGAGATTGATACAGAAAGAGTATTCGCTCTAATTGTGATATCATGGTAGAGATTATGTGTTGGTTACCATAAATTACATGCGATTCGCATATCACCATAAAAAGCAAATATGCCCCGATTAGTGGATGTCGGGGGGAAAAACGTTAATGAGAAGGAGGAGAAAGCGGTATGAAAAAAGTTTTTATCATCGCGCTGATCCTTTGGTTTTCTGTTGTCATAGCAGATCGGGATCTTTTCAGTGCTCAGTCCGCAGGAGATACGGCAGATCCTCAATTCAGGGTTCTCAGTCCATGGGCTGAAGCTGATCCGATAACTTCAAGGAGAATTTCACCTCGGCTGAGTTCACTGGCGGGCAAAAAAATCGGTTTATTCGCGAACTTCAAACGCGCCTCCCGGCCTATCGTCGCGGAGGTGGAAAAGCGTCTGAAATCAATTTATCCTGACTGTGAAACCAGTCTTTTTGATTCCCGTGGAGCCAATGTTTTAGAAACTGATACAGAAAACCGAGAACAATTCATTACCTGGGTGAAAGGAGTGGATGCGGTTGTTCTGGCCGTGGGCGATTGAGGATCCTGTACAAAGTTCCTTGTTTACAATGGAATCGTGATCGAGGACTTTAGCAGGCCGGTCGTGCTACTGGCCAATGAAGGTTTTGTCATGGACGCGCGCTCTGCAGCGTCAAGCAGAGGTATGCCGGGAATAAGAATTCTTGGAACATCTATCCCTTGTGAAACCAACGAAAAATCAGAGATTGAAAAAGGTATCGCGGCAGCTATGAAAAATATTGTTGCCTCGTTGACCAGACCCTTAACAGCCGATGAGAAGTCGCCGAGGCCAAACATTGAAAAACCCCCGCGAATCACTTTCACCGGCAGCTATGAAGAAGTAAATCGATTTTTCTACCGCAAAGGCTGGACTGACGGTTTGGCTATCGCGCCACCGACGGAGAAAGCGGTTGCGGAAATGATGACTGGAACAGACTTACCGCCAGACCACATAGTAACCAGATTAATACCCCGATTGGGAAAAGCGACAGTTGAAAAGATCGCCGTCAACGCGGTCATGGCCGGTGCTCTTCCCACGCACATGCCTGTCCTGTTAGCAGCTGTAAAATCTCTTATGGATCCACGATCAAGGTTTGACACTTTTGGTGTAAGCACAGGCTCCTGGGCGCCGTTCTTTATTATTAATGGTCCCATAAGAAACGATATCCATATCAATAGCGGTTCGGGTGCCCTGAGTCCCGGAGATATAGCGAATGCTGCCATTGGGCGTGCCATGAGCCTGATCATTAAGAATATAGGCGGGGCAAGGAAGGGTATTGAGGATATGGGAGTTTTCGGCAATCCTGGAAAATACACGCTGGTCCTGGGTGAATATGAAGAGGAAAGTCCCTGGGAGCCTCTGCATGTTGAACGCGGCTTCAATAAAGAAGACAGCACGTTGACCTTGTTTCTTCCCAACACTTATATTCAAACCATCCCCCGCGATACGAACGCTAAGGGTTACCTTGAAACATATGCGAGTCTGAATCCGGGCAGTATGTCCTGCATTTTGGTGGTTCCACCACACGCGAAGGTATTGGCAAAGGAAGGTTGGACAAAAAAGAGAATCAAGGAGTATATATTGAAAAATTCGAATTCACCCTTTCCTCGGGCTCAGAGCGATCAAGGCACACCAATACTGCCGGTGGATTCCAGCATCGACAATTTCATGATTTTAGTTACCGGAGGACCTGGCGCCTGGATAGGATTAATGAGAAGCGCGGGCGGTTGGGAAAACAGTTTTGTTACCATGGAAATAGATCTGCCGCGAAACTGGGATAAGCTGGTGGCGAAATATAAAAACATGGTTCCCTCTTATGTTGGATATTAAATGGTCAGCCTATGTCAGATAAAAACAGACACAATATAATTGAATACACTCTTTCCGGTGGATGGACAGTACTGGCCGGCAAAACAGACGCGGATAATGACTATTTGAGTCTTAAAATGGCAAAGCCCAATGACTACTGGTTTCATGTAAGAGGCATGCCGGGGAGTCATGTGGTTTTAAGAGGAAAGAAAGGGGAAGACCCTGGGAAGTCTGTACTGAAGGAAGCAGCATCTATTGCCGCTTATCACAGCAAGGCGAAAAACGGAGGAGTTACACCCGTTTCATGTACACAGGCGAAATATGTGAGTAAACCAGGAGGAACAAAATCCGGGACTGTTACCATAAGAAAGGAATCGGTTCTTAAGGTAAGACCGGGAATTCCGGAGGAATAATGATCAATGATCAGTGATCAATTCACCCTGTTAAATGCTGCTTTGCAGCCCGCTTTGCGGATTTAACAGGGCAAACAATTATCAATTAATAGTTATTGGCTTTTCCATGAGCCTTGCACCCTGCGCCATGTGCCCGACTATTCAACCTGAAAAGGCCATTCAATCTTCTCCAACTCACAATCTAACAACTTCTTCTATTTAAAAATGTTCCACAAACTCCCCATACCCTTCCTTTTCCAGGTCCTCTTTAGGAATGAATCTGAGGGATGCCGAGTTGAGGCAGTATCTCAAGCCGGTTGGTGCCGGTCCGTCATCGAACACATGACCCAGGTGAGAATCACCATACCTGCTTCTTACCTCGGTCCTGGTCGTAAAAAGTTTTCTGTCTTTTTTCTCAACAATATTTTCCTTTACCAGAGGTTTTGTATAGCTGGGCCATCCGGTCCCTGATTTATACTTATCGGTTGAGCTGAACAAAGGCTCCCCGGATACTATATCCACATAAATCCCTTCCCTTTTGTTATCCCAGTATTCGTTCTTGAAGGCCGGTTCTGTTCCCTCCTTCTGGGTAACCTTATATTGAAGAGGGGTTAACATGGTCTCTATTACAGAATCTTCAGGCTTACTGTATTTTGAGCTGCTCATCTTTTTCTCTTCCGTTCCATTTTTCCAGATCTTTTTCAGAAATTGATCACGGCCCGAATTCCATCTGTAATATTTATACCTTACGGGATTCTTACTGTAATAATCCTGGTGATAACCCTCCGCGTTATAAAACTTATCCAGCTTTCTGATTTCGGTAACAATCGGTTTTTTGAAAACTCCCGACTCTTCAAGGGCCTTCCTGGATTCTTCGGCTATTCTTTTCTGTTCTTCATTGTGGTAAAAAATAGCACTACTGTACTGGTTTCCCCTGTCTACAAACTGTCCTCCCGCGTCAGTAGGATCAATATGCCTCCAGAAGATTTCAAGGATCTCTTTGTAGGTTATTTTTCCGGGGTCGTAGAATACCTGTACAGCTTCCAGGTGACCGGTAGTACCGCCTGATACTTCCTTATATTCCGGATTTTCCTTGTGTCCGCCCGTATATCCCGAAACGACCTCGATAACACCGTCAGCCTTTTCCAGATCGGATTCAACACACCAGAAACATCCCCCTGCCAGTGTCGCGGTTTCCGCGTTTTCTATATCCTTAATATTCTTTTTCATGGTTCTCCCCATAGATTCAGTGTTTCCTATATTAAAACCAAGAGCAATAATACACCCAAATATTACTGTTATTATAATAATTATCAACGATTTCATTTCCCAGGCCTCCTTTCTCGGATCCATGGAATTTGAAAAATCTATTATCCATGATTACCTTTTATTTAAGATTAATATAAGGCTATTAAATTTAAAATCTATGACAGGAGTGTAATATTTTATAAATCAGCGGTAAAATTTATAAATAATACTTATATTATCAATAGAAAAACAGGCGGAAAGGAATAGTAGATCATGGAAAACCGAAGACAGTTCATAAGAAGAGTGGCCGGCATTTTTTCCGGAATTTCAGTTTTATCCGGTCTTTTTCCTCCTGCCTTAAGGTCACTATTCGGGGCGGGGA
>JBHPCX010000111.1:0-10681 GCA_042573485.1 Thermodesulfobacteriota bacterium
GTCATAAAACCTGTGAAGGCTTTCCTGGTCAAGTTTTTCCATCAAACAATTTCAAAACCCTTCATCAGCCACCAAATATTTAAAAATTATATACAACAATCATTGAATAATTGACAATGTTACTTAAAAAACTATAATAGATCGGAATTATTATAAATTATAGAGTATGGAGGTGTTTCAGTGGCCCATCCAAGAAGAGGAATACTGTTTACATTCTTTGGTTTATTGATTTTATCCTTCAGCAGTCAGATTTACGCGATCCCGCCCGATTTCAATGCCGACAGAAGGATCAACATAAGGCGTCCTGTTACAATAGACAATGACAGCAACATTATTGAAACAGATGGCCTTATGACCACTCTCAAACGGCTTTACCATGAACTTGATGATAATTTAAAGGCATCATTCAGAGAGACTGATAATGAATATGGGGACGGCTATATTTTCAGCAGCGATCCAAACGAAGGTATATTTTTTGTAGCCCACGCGAAAGCCTCTTTCCCGGCTGGAAGACTGGACAGCCTCAAACCGGCCCGGGAAATAAAATTTCAGGAAGTATTTTTTATCACACGTATTGACTGGAAAAAACAGGAACTTGAAATCACTCGGCAACGTGACAGAAGTAAGTTTTCAATAAGTGTTGTGGATTTTGAGATAGGTTTCATATGGCATAATGCCCTGCTGGACAAGCAAAGGGCTTATATACCTGTATACGGCTTTCTGAGTCTGCCCGGAGAAGCTGATGAATTTCCTACAATATGGAACAGCTGGGAAAAAGATAAGAAAGACACTGCGACACCACCGGAAAGCCTTGTCGATTATGATTTTTATAAGATCCTGGACTACAGGGATGGGCATTACCTCCTTGCAAAGGATTTTTATGAGTTCGATTACAGAAATAATATAGAGGATTTTGGTATTATCGGCTGGGTTGACGGAAGATATATTACTCTCTGGAGATCAAGGTTATATTATCACCCGGTAAAACATGTGGATTTTTATGATGATATGCAGGGTAAAACAATTTCAAGAGAAACGGATGAAATTAACAGGTTCTACGTTGATCATCTCTACCTTAAAGAACGTTTATTCAGCGATATAGTGGAAAAACTTGACCAGGAAAGCCTTCACAGGTTTTATGACCATTTTGGTTTTCCTCAGCTTGGAGATCCTGAATATACCCGGGAAGAAACTATAGCCGAGGTTTTTATTCCCGGTGCGTTTACCCCAAGACTTATGAGACTGCTGAACACGTCCATGAAAAGAAACCTGAACATCTTTTTCCTTCTGGATGTGTCTGAAAGCATGAGACCATTTGTAGACTATATCAAGTCATTCAACAGGGCTGTAAGCAATATGGATAGCGCAGGCATAGCCCTCAGGATGAACAGGATATATTCATACAGAGACATAGCGGGCAGCGACCTGGATATTGAAAAGCCCCCCGGATTTGAAAGAGTAAAAAGAGTTGAAAACCTTGCGTTCGCCCATAAATCCGGTGATAAAAATTACAGTGAACCTTTAATGAGATCACTGGAAAAAGCACTTGATGAAATTGAAAAACTTCAAAAGCAGAACCTGATACTGCCTCTGCAGGAAAAACTTCTATTCATAATAACAGATGCCGGACCAAATGACTTTACTGAAGAGTCATTTGACAATACCCGGTTAAAGGCAAAAGAATTGAATTTGAAAACTTATTTTATTTATCCTGATGGGTCAGGTGTAAGAAACGCCAGTAGCAGCCTGATGGACACACCTGGAGGGACATATGAAGACCTTACCACCCTGGTATCCAGGTATGAATCCGGTAATTCCGGAGAAGAAGATATAAGCTTCAGAAAATTCCAATTTGATACCGGCAACCTGTTAGTAGAATCAGGAAGGGATGAGGACTTCTCTGAACAGCATGCCAAACTTCTAAATGCCATACAGACTTATATGGACCATATTTTCACAGGCCCGGCGTCCGGAGAACTTCCAAAGGACGTTGTTCTTTATTTTTCAGACGAAAGACTTTTGACGGAAATGAGAAAGTGGAGTGACCGCAGAATACAGGTATTGAACCATGTGAAAAAATATATCAAATCCGTCGACGATGTCTCACAGTGGGAAGAGAGGATAGCTATTCCCGCGAAACCTGTTGAATCATTTTTAAGGGAAATAAGAAGCCAGAATGATGTCTCACTTTCAGATCTCAAAAAGCTTATAATAATTAATTCCCTTGTGAGTGTTGATGATATAGATAAATGCCGGAAGCTCTATGATCACATAAAGCCCTTAATAGAAATGAAGACCTCACAGTCTGCGGATGATGTCTTTTACAGGGCTTTGATAAGACGTGATCCCACTGACGGCACAACCTGGAACAAGGCCCTTGGAGAAGACAGTGGTCCTCTTTCAGGTTATCTGGCAGAAAGGGAGTTCCACTTAAACTCTTTTAACCAGGCTGTACAAAGAAAATTTATGTATATAAAGGTTGATGAACTCTATAGCGGAACAAATTAAGTACATCAGACAGACTGTGCATTATCAAACACCTTTCCGACCTGTTTCATTTTAGGCAAAATATATTTTTAAAAACAAACATGAAATGTAAGAGGACTAATGAAATCAAATCATAAAATTTTATCAGGACTTTTCATCATTCTGTTTATTTCAGTGCTATCCCCGGACCTGGCAAAGGCAGAATTTCTGTTCAAGGGTAGAGAGATTCATTTAAATAATGAAAAGTACAATGTTTTCAGAATCGGCATAACCGGTACAACCGCGGGATATAATTATATCGCGCTGATTGAAAATGCCAGGGAAGAATCTATTGATCTCGGGGAAATGGGTTACTGGGAACTTGTGGAAGACCCCCCTTCGTATTTAAGGAACCATGACCTGCAAATGCTCGTTGAAAATAACCATCAGGGGAATTTTCAAATAGAGTTCAGGTATAATAAAAAGGCAAAAAACCTTGAATATGAAAAGAAGGGAGGGAATATTAAGGTCTCTCTCGACATAAACGGATATTACCCGAAACTGGTAATAGGAAGCATCGCATCTGTTACTCAGATAATCGAGGACGCCATAGGAAAAGATTCAAAAAGTCTCATGATATTCTTTGATTTCAACAGCTTTGATGTTGACCTGAGAAAATACTACGGGAGTATCAAAGGCCTGATGAAAAAGACAGGGTCAAATAATTATTTTTATTATTATGAATCAGACGATTACAACAGCTATTACTTCAAGACTTTCAAGAATGTCGGGGAACTTGACACCGATAAGATGGGACTGTCTCTCGAAAACGGCACCCTTCCCTATTACCAGAAAATACTCGATAACCTGAAGTCGCTTTACGGGACTGATTTTGCTGAACAGGTGATTATTATTTCACGATTCGGCAGCAAATTTGACAAAGACTTAAAGCAGTATTCAAGAGAGATAGGAATAGGCGAAAGCATGGACGTTTTCTTCTGGTCCTATGATCAGTTAAAAGACAGCAAATAATTAAATCAAGCACCTATTATCAATAATTATTACTTATGTTAAAAAGTGTTATTCATTAAAGACTTCATATTACTGCTTCAGGTCTGTCTGAAGATGCTTTTCAGAAAGACCACTAGAAAACGTTTTGTGTTTCTGGTTCTGGCATTCATTTTTATGATGGGTTTTAACAGTTACAGCTACGTAATGAGGTTTCATAAAACAGAATCGCAGAAAAAAGAAGTACTTGATGAAGATGCATTTAAAATATTCTTTTTAAGAACACGCTCAAGGGGTGACTGCGCGAAATTTCTTAATAAATATGAACAGGAAATATACCGACTGGGTGCAAGTATTATACAATGCGCGTTCATTTACCAGAATAACCTTTTTCTGCATTTTCCCAGGGATGACGCTGGATTCCCAGGTTCAAAACCATATGCCAATGATATTCTGTTCAATCTTTTCAACATTGACAAAGTGAGAAAGGACCTTTTTCTTTCAGACAGTGATAATGGTTTTGATGTAACCATGGGGGCATATTACTTTGATTATAATGGTTTTTTACTAAGCAGTGATAACATCAGAGACCGGGACAAGGTGTTAAAAGGCGACCTCATTGACATTGAAGATATGATACGTGAGGGTCTTGGCGGCAGGAGGATGGATATTTATAATAAAATAAAGAGTAACCTCATTGATAATATTAAGAGAATTCCGCCTGAAGAAAGCCCTGGTCCGAATCCATACCTCAGTCGTGTTGAATCAATTATTCCAATGAATTTCCTGTATATTATGAGTCATGTAAGGAAGGATACAACCACGGACATTATTGATCTCTTATATTCAGTGCGGTACGAAGATGAAAAAATCCATACAATAAATCCATTTCTTAAGATACCCGAGCAATATACAGACAGCCTTCTGTACCATGACAAGGATATTTATCCAAGATATGTCCCCTTATACGCCCCTCAGGTGATACAAACCCGCTGGAATAGTCTCCTCTATGAGGACCTGGATTTAGATAAGAATTTTATGGATTATATTGAGCAGCTTCACTTTAAAGGTCATTATATGTTTTCATATGAGAAATCGCATATAATAAGAGATAAAATCAGACAGATTAACAGTGATATCCGTTCAAACCACACGTACTTTTATTTTTCAGATCTATCAATAGGAATCATCTTTCCTTTCATGATATCTCTTTTTGCCTTCATCCATTTAAAAACAGAACTGTCTTTTCTTTTTATGTTTAAAAACAGAATCAGAAAACTTCTGTTTATATTCTGGCTTCTTCCCGTGATATTGATGTGCCTGGTCAAAGGTTCTGTACTCGCGGGTTATATTTATATTATAACCCGGGACGCACTTGATCCCTCTTTCTATATAATTTTCTCCTTTATTCTTACTTTTATTGCTGCTTCAGCAATTTTTTATCCGATAAACCTATGGTGTTTCAATCAGTTTACAGGCAACAGGATCAATCTCTATTCTCTTCATAAAGGAAGATAGAAATTGGATAGTACTTTTAATATAACGTTTCCATTGACTCTTGATTACGATAACAGCTCAAAAATTACGTTCGAACATAACAAAGGAAACGATTTAAATTTCAACCATGGAATTTATTACCTTTGCGGAGAAAACGGATCCGGTAAAACCACATTCTTAAATATATTGGCCTTGATAACAGGAACTATTGGAAAAAAAGCAACAGGGAACGGCACTGTAGCTTTCAGCGGCGAAGCATATAACGGGAGGAAGTTTACTTATCTTAAAGCCGCGGACATCCGTGAGAAATATTTTTGTATATTTCCACAGAAGGCCTTTTTTCTTCCTGTTTCAACCCGTGATAATTATATTATTTTAAATGGTTCTGATAAAAGGAAGGAACATGCCCTGTCATCTAATGAATTTCCTGATCTGCTCTCAGGCGGCCAGCAGCAGAGAATACTAATGGACATACTCCTTGATGACAGCAAGCCTGTATGGTTTCTTGACGAACCATTGACAAACATGGATATTGAAAGACGCCATTATTTCTGGAAATGTATGGTAAATGCAATAAATAACAGAGTAAATACTATCTTTTTTATAGATCACTGGCTCGACAGTACTATTTTAATGGATAGGGACTTTCATCATCACGCGACAATTACTGCTACCAGATACAGTTTTCAAAAAGGTAAAACTAATGTACCTGAATCACAGCCAATTGAGATATATGAAAACAATACACCTGAAGGTTTTTTTTCACGGCAGGGACAGGTTATTAAAAGAGAACTAACCGTTAAAAAGGATAGAGTATTATAGACATGGTGTAAAAAAATAAATCTGCTTGTTAATTACCAGGGAGAGAGCATAAATGTTATTCAGGACCAAAACATCTTCTAAAAAAATAAAGCGTACTTTAAGAATCACTCACAAAACCGCAGCGGCTGCATTGTTCTGCATGTTCCTGTTTTATGCTGCAAACAGCTTTTCAATAGAGTTCATGACCAGTGATGACTTTTTAAGGGACGAAAGCCGGTTTAAAGATTTCCCCATCAAACTCCTGTTTAAAAAACTGGCTGATCCGGATGAATCAGAAAAATCAGCAATCAGGAATTACATTATTCTGAAACAGGTTTTTTCAACAGATGAAAAAAATATTTTTGATTATCAGGAATCCTTTGGCATGATCAAAGATATAAACAATAAAATGCTGAGCTTATGGCTGCCCTCGACTAATGAGCTTAAAGAACTCTTTTTAGGTATTGATATGATACCTGCTGAGATACCAGGAAGTTATAAGGTAATGGAATCCAATATAGGGGAATTCGGGTGTATCGTTTATTCCCTTGATGACCGGGTCTATATGATAAAAATTCTTTTCCACATAAAGGCACCCGGAAATCTCCAGGTAAACCGCGAAGGTGATAACAACATAGTGAACTGGAGCGGAATGAGCGATGATTTCAGGCCGTCGGAATATAAAGTATTCAGGAATGGAGAATTCTATAAAACTGTTAAAGATACTTCTTTGATTATACCGAGAAAAAAGAGTGTGATAGACAATTATTACGTGAAATCGGTGTATGGCTACAACAATGCAACGGTTGAATCAAACCCGTCAAAAACCGTCTTTGATGAGATCACGGCAAATGAGCAGCAGAAAGAACTCGCGGCCGGTGATATCTACGGTAATATTATTGCTGCTATAAAGGAAAATAAAATAGACAGGGCAAAAACTATTTTATCTGATGAAAAGGAATTACTGTACGCATATCTTGATGAAGAGAAGAAAGTTGATATAAATATTCTTTCACGTTTTTTTAATTATATTGATGAAGGCGACAGAATACTGTCTGATAGATCGGAGGGTATCGATGCGATTGAAAGGGCTGTTTCTGTCTATAAAAGTGCCCTGGGCCTTGAAGAAAACCTTCCTCAAGCTGCCACTCTTGTATCTCTAGCTGAGTCAAAAATTGAACAAAGCATTGAATTAAAAAAGATACTGGAGGGAAGAAACAGGGAACAATTCGCGGCTGATATTTATGAAAAAATTATTGAATCCATAAATCCTGAAGATTATGAAAAGGCCAGAAAGCTTCTTGCGGATAATGAAGCATTGCTTGACAGCTCTCTGGATGATGAAAAGAAGGCCCGCGTTTCACTCCTTAAAGATATATTTGATGACATAGATGAAGGAGATAAATATGTAATCGATCAACCGGATTTAAGAAGTATTAATATGGCATTGAGGAGTTATGAAAAGGCCGCTCAAACAGCTGAAAAACTGCAACCGGGAATTAATATTGCATCAATAACAGACCTGAAAATCAAGGCGGGTCTGGAGAGAAAAGATATACTTGAACAACAGATCAGCAAGAATAGTGCCGAGGAAACCTATCAGAAGATATTATCTTTTCTGACTCCCCTTGAATGGGAAAAGGGGAAATCCCTTATTCTTGAAGAAAATGAAGTTCTTTCACAGCATCTAAACCCCCAAAAGATGGAAACTATCAATTCCCTGAAATCAATGTTTGACCTTGTCGATGAGGGAGATCGTCAAAGAAGTATGAGCCCTGAAACAAAAGAAAACCTGGATGCGGCGCTGAAGTACTACAGCCAGGCAGGTGAATTTGCCGATGGCGTTTCCGGCACTGCTGATGTCAGGTTTATACCGGATCAAAAAATCAGGGAAGGACTTGAAAGAAAAAAACAGCTGGAAACGAGTAACAGGAGAAACCTTGCCCGTGAAAGATATGATGAAATAATAGGGCTGCTTTCCCCGGAAGACTGGAAAAGAGGTAAAGAACTTCTTTCACAACACAGGCTGTTTTTAATGGATCACCTGGATGCTTTTCTCAGGGATAACACGGAAAGGCTTACAGATTTTTTCGATGATATTGATAGCGGTGACACCTCATTAAATAGAAGACCCTTGACAACAGGCAATGTGGAAAACGCCTTCAGCTTTTATAGAAAAGCTGAACAACGGGTCAATGATCTACCTGATGGAGTAAACCTGAAGTTCATTACAGATGATAAAATTGCTGTCTGCCAGGAGAATAGAAGGAGGCTTGAAGAAAGATCAAGGAAGGAAGAGGAACTCGCTGCAGTGAAAAGTAGAGCAGATCAAGCACCTGTCACAGCGCCACAGGATTCAGGCGTTACAATTGTCACCTCAGACGATACGCCTCTAAGCAAGGAAGAAGTAGCAAAAATGGCCAGGAGTGCCCTGGAGTATTTTGATGAGTATGATTACGAAAAGTCATGGGATTACTTTAGTACCGCCTATAGAAAACCAATAGCCAGGATACAGAGAGGGGGAAACAACAGGATTATGGGCGTGCTTGCCCTTCCCTCCAGATACAGGGCCGAAATATTCTTTTTAATTGAATATGAAAAGATCAAAAAAGATAAGGGAAGCGATGAAATAACACGGGGTGACCTTGAAGAAATAAGGGATGATGTCAATTCCGAATCAGGGTTATGGGTAATGATAAAGGATGAAACAAAAAAGAAAAAGATCAGGAGACATATAGCCAGATTCGGAAGGAATTGATTTGCTATGTGATTGAGCAGCAAAAGTATCCTGTTATCTGTAAATGCTTACTCTTTATTAATTAGTGGCTTTGGTAACAGCCCTTCAAGGTTTGATCCATATCCTTAAAAAGATGTCTATATGCAGATTCAGGAATTATCATTTATATCTCATTTATTTCGAAAGATATAGGTAATCTAACAGCAGTATTCACAAATTTACCATCCTTTATTGCCGGTCTTAATTTATATTTGATTATGGTATCAAGGGCTGCCTGTTCAAAAATACCTTTAGGTTCAGCGCTTACAACTTGCGGGTTCAGGATTTTCCCCTCCTTGTCAAGGATAAATCTTAATAAAACCCACCCTTCAATTCCTTTTAATACGGCATTAGGGGGGTATAGCGGAGGGGACATAGTAACAAGCTTTGGATGTTTATCAACCCCTTTTGGACTATATATCTTCTCGCCATAGAGTTCATTTTCGGGTAAGTCTCCAGTTCCTTTTGTATCATCCAGATTTTCTGAGTTATTATAAGTCAAGTCAACAATATCAGATTTTTTAAGGTTCTTTTCTTTGCTTGTATTGGTAATTTTTTCAGATAATGGCGCAGCTTCAGCAGGTTGTTCTCTGTAATAAGCCCCCATAGCTAAATATCTAATAATATCTTCATTTTCAGGATAGGTATTATATTCTTCTTTAAATACATTTAGCTCTTCAGTCAGTTCTTTTTGAGCTCCTTTAGTAAGCCCCACTGTTCCTATCTCATTGTTACTATTATTTTTATTAGCCTGAACCAAGGCTTTTTGAGTTTCTTGTTTAAGTTTATCCTGCTCGACTTCATGTCTGGTATCTTTCTCATTAACCGCGGCAAAGGCTTTTTGAGCCTTAGGTTTTATTTCCTCCTGCTTTATCTCGTTCTTAATATTTTTATCCTTAATCTCTGATAAAACTTTTTGAGTCTCCCTGTTAAGTCCCCTTGTCAACATTTTTTTATTTTTTTTTAAAAAACATAATTATATCCCGCTTTTATTCTTTTGTTACAGGCACTAAACAAGGGCAAAATATAAAATTAGGGATAATTTTATCGACTTTGATAAACAGGGGCTCTTATTAAAAAGGTTGTAATGTGCGGGAAAGGTTCAGATAGATAATAATAATTATAAATACTTATTGATAATAACCAGGTGTGTTTATGGCCATGTTAAGATATCCGTAATTTAAAAATACATCCCCTGGTGCTACGGGGAGGATAAATAGTGGGTGTCTGGCGGGTCGACTTGATACCCATGTTAGCTTCTGTTCTTTTTGTTCTCAGCACTGAGGCCAGCACTAAAGACTCGTCACAAAACTCCTAATTCCATTCAGCAGCATTTGGATTGCTAGAATGACCAAAATCATACCCATCAATCGCTCTAATGCCCGCGAACCCCGGGAACCGATCACTCTAAGTAAGAATGGTGATACCGCCAACAGGATAGTTGTTCCAAGCCATGCCAGAAACAAAGCAATACACCATTCTTTTAATCGTTCAGGCTGGGTAGAGCTGAGCAGAAGTAAAACAGCAATTGTCGATGGCCCTGCTATCAGGGGTACGGCCAGAGGTACAATGAAGGTGTCTTCTATGTCTGTGTTGTCCTCGGCTATCCTAGCCGATGGGAAAATCATGCGTAAAGAAATAATAAAAAGTAGAATTCCTCCCGAAATACTTAATGATGGTTGTTTAAGACCGAGGAAATTTAGAATAGTATTTCCTGCAAGGAGAAATCCAAGCAGGATGAACAAAGCGATAAGCAGTTCTCGCGCAACAACGATTGAGCGACGCCGACTGTCCAGTCTGGAAAGCACCGCATTAAAGACAGGCGCGTTTCCGAATGGATCCATGATTAAAAATATGGTCACAGATGTCGATGCGATGTCATTCCAATTCAAAGCAAAGCTCCTGTTATATTGATGGCTAACATTTTTTAGCAGTTCCAACCTTACCATATTAATTAATTTTATCAACTTTACTGCTATAAAAAGGGAGCAAAGGCAGACTTAATCTCTTGTCATATCTGCAATGTACTCCAATTAGTAGGGACTCTAAGAATGGGACAGTAGATATCAAGCCTCAAAGTCGAGTAGGCCGAGGGAACTTCCCCCTCAGCCCCTCACAGAACCGGACGTGACA
>JBHPCX010000112.1:0-10624 GCA_042573485.1 Thermodesulfobacteriota bacterium
TAGGATAATTGCAGATAAGACACCCAATATGCACCCTAACATAAATGCATATCACCTGAATCCTTGTATTGGTAACCTTCTTGGTCACAAAGTACCAATGACTGGTCAAATCCTCGTAACTGGTGGCACACCTGTTAAAACTGCTGATCAAAGTGGTATGGTATACACTCAACCACCTGAAGTAGATGCCTTTCAAAGATGGCAGAAGGGTGAATTCCTTGACATTGAGAGGTTATATTCAAAGAAGTGGAGGAGGGCATTGAATGCTATACCTTATGAGCGAGTACTGAGTGATCTAGCACTAATTGACATAGATCCATCAAGTTGTAAAACCCTCGAAGAAGCTAAATTTATTGCAGAATCTGTTTCAAATGCTTCCGGTTACTCTGTTGATAGAATGAAACTTGTTTTTTCTGTACTTAATATTCCAAATCATTTTCATAAAAAAATATTTGATCGTTGGGGTTTAAATGGTTGCCCATCATTGAAATCTTTTGCTCCTTACGCATCTTTTATTTTTACAGTTGAGATATTCTTTTACACAGCAGCACTATCAAATCTTATTAGCAAAGAGAAGGTAAGCAATAAAGTAGACATTTCTTATCTATTCTATCTACCTTTCTGTATGATATTTGTTTCTTCAGACAAAATTCATAGGCGATGCACACCATTGTTTCTTCGCGATGATCAAATGTTTGTATGGGGAGAAGATCTAAAAGCTGATCTAAAAAGAATTGATGAGTACTATGATAAAGTACCAGAATCTGAAAAGGAAAAAGGATTAATTGCCATTGCGCATCGTCCTCCAATTGATGAAGATCTTCTTGTGGCTTCTATATATGATAGATTTCTCCCTAAGTGGAGAGAATGGCCTGCTAATTTCTATCCTAGAAAAGATGATAATCTTGCCAATCATATTAATAGATTTACAGATGCAAAACCTATAGAACCACATAAAGTTGATTTTGATTTGTCAGAGCCAGATGCGTTGGTCTTACAAAGAAGAACTCATATAAAAAAAGGAAAGTGGTATCAGCTACCTAAAAACATATTAGATAAATAGTATAGTATCCTCTACTATAGTAGTAGATATTTTTTTCTGAAACAGTTTAAGGAGGATTATTCACACAATGCCTGAAAGTCCATTACGCTTAATTAAAAGATGCGCAGAGTATATTGAGGTTAAAGATGTTAATAAAGTACCGAAAGGATTACGGGGCATCTATGTTCTTTACTATTACCGACCTCGACTTGATAAGTACGATGTTGTTTATGTTGGAATAACCCTCACAGGTAAAGGAGGAATAAGGGGGAGAGTTAGAGGTCATAGAAAATGGAAAGAGGGGCTATGGACACATTGCTCAATTTTCGAAGTGTGGGATAATGTCAGAGATGATGAAATCATAGAGCTTGAGGGGCTTTTTCGGCACATATATAAACGTGATTCACGGGCAAATAAATTAAATGTCCAGCGTGGATTTAGAAAGATGAGGATGGTCAGAGATAAGAAATTTTGGGAATGGAAGAACTAAATGCAGTTATTAAAGCAACCATGGATTCACAATCAGATAAATTGGTGGTTGGCAATTCTGCCTGGAAATTTCATTTTTATCTGAAAAAAGAGCCCCAAATGTGGCCCATCAACTAAAAAAGGACTTACACGAAAAAGTGTAAATCCCTATAACTGATTGAATATATTATAATTTCTATTGGTAGCGGGGAGAGGATTCGAACCTCTGACCTTCGGGTTATGAGCCCGACGAGCTACCAGACTGCTCCACCCCGCGGCAAATAAGCAACCTTATATAGCACTACTCAATTACCGAGTCAATGTTATTTTTAGGTGATTTCTAATCCGGAAGCTGAATAATAAAGGTGGTTCCTTCACCGGGAGCACTGACGGCCCAGATGTCTCCCTCATGGGCCTGGACTAATTTGTAGGAAATGGCCAGGCCAAGCCCGGAACCTTCTTCCCTGGTAGTATAAAAAGGTTCAAAAATATTTTTTAATTCTTCTGACGGAATACCAATACCCCTGTCATTTATCCTTATTTCAACACCATCTGGTATCTTTTCCGTTGAAACCGTAATAATTCCGCCGTTCGGCATTGCTTCAAGACCGTTTGCGATAATATTTATGAATACCTGTTTTAACTTGTCAGGATCGCATGTTATTTCATTAACATCCTCAGGCAGATCTATGATAAATTCATATTTCTCGGCAGGGTAGAATTCGTCCATTATTTTAATCACGTCGTTGATAACCGAATTGATGTCAGCAGATCTCATGACAAGTTTGTAATCTTTTGTAAAACTCCCCAGGTTGGCTGCGAGGCGTTCAAGCCTTATTACCTCATCAAGAACCATGTCGATTTTGTTCAGGTCCTTTTCTGTTTCTAGGCTTGATTTTATCTGGTTACTGAATCCGCCGATTATCATAAGCGGATTCCTTATTTCATGGGCAACGTGGGCGACAGCCTGTCCGACCGCGGCCAGCCGCTCAGACTGGAGCATTTTTCTTTCCAGTTGCCGCTGTTCTGTAACGTCCCTTATTATCGCGGTAAAGGTAGTCTTCCCTCCCATCTCAAAAATCGAGAGACTGAGGTCCATGGGGAATATTTCACCATTTTTTCGGAGCGCTTCAAGTGAAATAGTCTTTCCAATTAAATCGGATTCTCTTTTTTTGAGATAACGATTGATATGCCGCCGGTGGTTGCCGTAGGACTTAGGAATAAGCATACCGAGATCCTTTCCTATTGTTTCATGCCCTGAATAACCGAATATCTTCTGAGCGGCATTATTGAAAAGGATAATTTTATGGTCTTCATCTATACTTATTATCGCGTCGGTCGCAGTATCAAGTATGGCTTTGAACCTTTTTTCAGACCTTTGAAGTCTTAAAATGAGATGCCTGTATTCTGAAACGTCCCTGGTAATTTCCAGAAAGTATTTTATGTCTTCATCATCGGGTTTCAGGGGGTACATTATCGTTATATGTTCATGTGTATTCCCTTTATCATCCACATATGAATGCGTTATCTCATAAGCTTCACCGGTAGCAGCAACCCGATCAACCGGGCAGGTGCAGTTTTCTGAAAGACATGGGATCCATCTTCTTTTTTTCAATTCGTGACATTTGCTCCCAATTACATCTTTTTTCTTTAATCCGCATTTCTCTAAAAAGGCCCTGTTGACGTCATTTATAATATAGTCCTGGTCTATAACCATGATTTCTTCACTTATCCCGTCATAGATTGAACTGAGGGAGAGGTTCGTCTTCTTTAATTCCCTGATCTCACGGTTCTTTTTGTTAAGCAGGTTCTTTAGTCTTTGGATTTCCTTCTCATATTCCTGTTCTGCCATTTTCAAGATACCCCGTCACCCGGCAGGAAAAAAACATATTCAGCGGCAAGAATATTGAACATTTCTTCAGTACCCCGCCTTATAAAAGAGTAAAGCTCTTTCATGGTTTCGGCCCCTGATAGCCCGGCCCTGTACTCATCGAGGTTAAACAGGTTTTCATCAATCGGGAGAAGGATGTTGTCCATTCTTCCATACCAGTTGACGCCCAGGATTTCCTTAAAGGTCTTTATCTTTTTATACATTTCCCCGATAGAACCAGTTCGTAAAAGGGGATTGGTCTGGTTGATAATACAGTCTATTAATCCTGTTAAATAATATACCTCCTTCATGTTTTCCGGATTATCTTTATAACGGAAGACAGAGTGTATGGTATCTGAAAGACTATCTTTAAGTAAATGCCCGGGCGGAAATGTATTCATAGTCTCACCTTTTTCCCTGAATTCCCGGAAATCCTTTTTTAATGTCTGGGTGAAAAATTTACTCGGCCACTCAGGTTTTCTGAACTCCCAGGGTGATAGTGTTATGAGACCATTTTGAATTTTGTCAGGATGTTCACTGAAATGTATAACTTTTCCCATATATCGTTTTCTTAAAGTTTTATTGTAATAGTTGAAACCCCTCGCCTGATTCGCCTTTGCATTAAAATTCGACGCGACAAGTCCAGGAATCCAAGTCCAATGTCATTCCCCGACTCGATCGGGGAATCCAGGCACTTCGTCTTTTACAAGCTGGACTAAATAGACGCTATTCCCGACGAAGTATGGCTACAAAATAGTTGGGGAGAAATACAAAATGGATTCCCGCCTGCGCGGGAATGACGTCTATTTAATTTTTCTTTAAATAGTTGACTCTAATCAACTTGCTTTTGAACCTCTCGTCTTATAGACGAGGATCCTTCAGTTTCAAGAAGGATTCTTTATGTTTAAAGGATATTAACAGCCGTCTCAGGATTCTATATTAAAATTTTAAGGCCTGGGGTGATACTTCTCATGTACCTGTTTGAGTCTTTCTCTGCTGATATGAGTATATATTTGCGTAGTCGAAATGTCTGAATGCCCAAGCATGATTTGAACGGACCTGAGATCAGCTCCACCTTCAAGCAGGTGAGTCGCAAAAGAATGCCTCAGCCTGTGGGGTGTTATCTTTTTTGTTATTCCTGCCATTATGCCATGTTTTTTGATTATTTTCCAGAACCCCTGCCTTGAAATGGAAGAACCCCTTGAGTTTAAAAAAAGATATGGGACGTTTTTACCTTTTATCAGGCTGGATCTTCCATCAGACAGGTAGAGTTTAAGAGCCTCCCTTGCCTTGTCCCCCATTGGTACGATTCTTTCCTTTGAGCCCTTGCCCACAGTCCTCACATACCCTGGTTCCAGGTTGATGCTGTTCAGGTTCAGTCCGACCAGCTCCGAAACACGAAGACCTGTCGCGTAAAGCAGCTCCAGCATCGCGCTGTTTCTCTGGCCGAGGCTGGTAGTTGTGTCCGGCACCGAGAGCAGATGGTCCACTTCTTCCCTGCTTAAAATGCCCGGCAGTCTGCCTGGTAATTTTATGGGTTCCAGAAGCCTGGCGGGATTATCTGTAACAAAACCTTCAGTAATTAAAAATTTATAAAACATTTTTATGGAGGACAGGTTTCTCGCGATTGTACGTTCCGCGAACTGTGTTTTCAGTTGGGCGAGGTATTTCCCAATTTCTTCCCTCCGGACAGAAACGGGATCAATCTTTTTCTTCCCAAGATAACTGAAATACTTTATAAGGTCACTGCTGTAGCTGCTGACCGTATTATCAGACAAGCCCCTTTCAATCCTGAGGTGGTTGATAAATTGATCAAGGTGATCATTTGTTCCGGGCTTGTTATTTATCATTAAAATATTCCCTGCTAAAAATCGTAATATCTGTCATTCTTAGTCAGAATCCTTACCCCGTTTTTTTCTATTACAGCCATTTCCTCAAGCCTTACTCCCCCCTTGCCGGGGAGGTAGATACCCGGCTCAATGGTTACTACCATGCCTTCTTTAAGTGTTACGGGATTTCTGGGACTCAGGGAAGGTGCTTCATGTGTCGCAAGCCCCACACCATGGCCAAGGCCGTGGCCGAAGTAATCGCCATAACCGGCCTTCTTTATAATATCCCTGGCTATGGAATCGGGTTTTGTGCTGATTACTCCCGGCCGTATATACTCCATGGCGGCAAGCTGCGCTTCGCGGACTATTTTATATATTTCTTTTATTTTTCTGTCGGGCGTACCCAAAAAAACCGTCCTTGTCATGTCACAGCAGTACCCTCCGGTCTTAAGACCTACATCAAATGTGATGTGGTCCCTTTTTCGAAATTTTCTTTTTGTGGGAACCGCGTGGGGCAGCGCAGCGTTAGGTCCTGATGCCACTATTGAGTCAAAGGCCATTCCTTCCGCTCCGGCTTCAAGGGAAAGCTGCTCGATCTTTCTGGCAACTTCTTTTTCAGTCTGTCCCGGTTCCAGCGCATCGAATATTTTATTCAGCACACCGGACATCATATTCGAAGCCTTTTCCATGAGTTTTATTTCGGATGGATCTTTTGTCAGGCGCATTTTTTCAATCATACCCTTAAGAGGCTTCATTCTTACGGGAGATGATAACTTTTTTAATCTGCCGGATATCTCCTTATGAAGGTCCCATGTTAAGTGCCCTCCTTCAAATCCCAGGGTATTCCCTTTTGTCTTTTTTATCTGTCGCAATAATTCATCCTGCAGGAGGCCTTTCTGGTCGATTATTTTAAAATCCAGGGCTTCCTTTTCCGCTTCTTCAGTATATCTTGAGTCAGTAATTAAAAGGGCCCTTCTTTTGGTGATAAAAAGTGAGCCTGAAGATTCATCCAGCTGAATATCAGCCCCTTTAAATCCTGATAGATACCGCCTGTTTTCCGGCTGAATTATCCAGAGCATACCAGGGGACTTGTCTGTAATTTTTTTTCGCAAGCTTTTTAATCTGTTTTTGCAGGGAGAGGCCTTCATTTAATTTCCTCCGAAAAATATTTCAATGAATGTCTGTTATCAGTTTGTAAGTAATTGACGAATATGTCAACCCTGAAGCACTGGCAAGAGTCCAAAATCCAGAAGACAGAGATCAGAGGTCAGTTACCAGTGCATCGTGACTCGTCCTGAAATAGGTTGACAGTTTGGAAAGAGGAAACAGAAAAGAGGAAATAGAAAAAACCGATTCTATTTAACTCTTTACTATATTCTCTATGCTCTTTTCTCTTAACGGCTTACTCTACTATTTTTTGAAATCTGGAACTCCAACGCAGGTATTAATCCTTACCACTTAATCCTTAATCCTGATTTGTTTTATTCAAGGTTTGTTGACATCTACTTTAAGCCCTGTTAAACATAAAAATCTAATTTAACCGGCTGATCTGCTCAGTAATCCCAATTCAAACTCATTTGTTTTCCGAGCAAAAACCGGTCAAAATCAAACCAGATTTTTTCTGCCAGGTTTGATAGAAAGATATACCAATTCATGTCCCAAGGTAAAATAGTAGAATATATAGAGCAGGGGAAAATGATATGCTCCCTTTGTCTTCAGGATAAGGGAACAAGGCTGCACCTGCTTACCATGCTGAACAGGCAGGTCAATCTGCCGCCCAAACGCGTGATATTTATATCTTCTTCACACATTTCCACTGACAGCCCCAGGGAAGAAATCCTTAACAGGCTTAGAGAGATTGATCTGAACAGGATCAAACTAAAAGAAGAGGTCAAAATAGAGGAACTCTGGGAACTGATAAAGGACGAAGATCAAAGTTATGATTACAAATACCTCGCGCATCTATGTTTTGGTGAAACCGTTACCGAAGACCATATATCCGCGCTGGTAAGGGCCCTTTTTGACGATAAATTCTATTTTAAGATGAAGGACGGCCGCTTTATCCCTAACTCCGAAGAAAAAGTTGAATTAATTATAAAGCAGCAGCAGGCTGAAGAGGTTAAGGAAGAAAAGCTGGATTCGGGTAGTGCATGGCTGAAAAAAGTTTTAAAGGAGGGCGTCTCCGGTCCAGGTGAACACAATCAGGAAGTAATTGATATCCTGATTGATCTTGCCATTCATGGCAAAGATGCGGATGAATTCAAATTCAAGAAGGAATTGGTTTCCAGGGCCGGTATTGCCGAGATAGGCGAGGCACGAAAAATACTTGTTAACCTGGGAGTCTGGGAAAAGGATGAACCCGTTGATTTAATTCGATTTGGTATAAGGCGGCATTACAGTGAGGATCAGCTCAAAGAATGCCGCAGACTGGAAATGAAGGACATAAATCCTGCTGGATATGAAGATTTATGCCATCTGAACACCTTTACGATTGACGGACCTGATACACTTGATTTTGATGATGCTCTCAGTGTTGATTTTCAGGATAATATAATCCAGGTTGGAATTCATATTGCTGATGTGTCATCCGTGATTGATGCTGAAACTGAGCTTGACAGGGAAGCTCTTATGAGAGGATCATCTCTGTATCTACCCAGAAGGCAGATCCCGATGTTTCCGCCGGAACTGTCCCATGACAGGTTGAGCCTGAAAAAAGGAGTTAAACGGGAGGCCCTTTCTCTCCTTGTTAATTTTGACAGGGAGGGGGACATATTCGATTACAGGTTTGTTCCAAGTGTGATTGAGGTAAAGGAACAATTATCCTATGACCAGGTGAATGCCTTATATGAAAATGAAGATGATACGGTATATCATCATCTGTACAGACTGGCGGAAAAAAGGAAAAGATACAGGGTGGAGCAGGGGGCCTTGATTCTATCTCTACCCGATTTACATATCGATGTTGATGGTCCATCTGTCGATATTAAGCTGGCGAGTCAGGAAACTCCTTCACGCATTATGGTCGCGGAAATGATGATACTTTATAACTGGCTTGCAGCAAGGTTCTGTCGCGATAATCATGTGCCAACGATTTACAGGGGGCAAAAGGAGCCAGGTGAGAAACTGTCTCTGGATGATACGGGGTATGTATATTATGTCTTCAGGCAGAGGAGAAAACTGCACCCGCTTATTATTGATGTTGAACCCCATCCACATGCAGGCCTTGGCCTGGACAGTTATATAAATGTAAGTTCTCCCATAAGAAGATATTTTGACCTGATAAGCCAGCGTCAGATGCTCTGGTTTATATCCAAAGGTACATGTTTTTATAACAAAGAAGAACTCGATAAAATAAGACTTCAGGTTACAGCGTCACTAAAAGACCACAATATCATACGGAGAAACCGCAATAACTACTGGATAATAAGATATCTCGGAAATAAAACCGGAACAACTCTTCCAGCAATAGTCCTTGATGCACTTAAAAGTATGTACAGGATAATTTTAACCGATTTTAATATCTCGGTAGAAATGAAGCGTGAAAAAGACAATAAATTAAAATCAGGAGAAGAGATAATGGTGAGGGTTGTAAAATCCGATCCATGGAATGGTATACTTAAACTTGAGCATGCAAAAGAATGAGTCCTGATTGGTTCAATCTGAAAATATCAGTTTTGGATTAAACCTGATTTTATAAGTCAATATAGATTTTCCCTAAAACAAGGGTTCCCTGTATAATAACTATTTACATGTTTTCCCCTGTTGTTGCAGTATCCTCATTTTGAGCCGGCCTGTCCAATGGTATAATGTCGGCATCTGGTTTTTTATCCCTGTCAATGTTTTCAGGTTTCTTTCTCTCGTTTTGCAGATAATCTTCAAGACTGGCGACATACAGATTTGTGTCCCGAAGTTCTTTTTGATAATTTCTCAGGTTTTCTTCAAGAAGGTCCATTTTTTTAGTGAGAGTTTTACGTTTTGATCTGAGGCTGAAATATTCATTAAAGATGTATATAGAAGCTAATGTGTAGAGTATAAGAAAGATCGCGGTAATTAGAATGATTCTGAAGGACACCTTGAAAGAGCGTATTTTCCCCACGCTCCTCATGACCATTATGGTAAATTCTTTTCTTTCTTTTTGACCGCCTTTGGTCGGCGGGATCATTTTTTGATTGGATTCCAATTTTCTTCCCTGATCTTCCAGTCTTTTCCCTTTCTAACCAGCAGAATCTCCTTTTTACCTCTGTCCATGTAGCTGTCTGCCTCATAGTCCTGAGTAAATGTTACATTGGCCATTTTCCCTGATGAAAGAGGTTCGATTTTTAGATTTTTTATATCCACTCTGATTGTCCGGTATTTTTTATTTAATCTGTTTCTGTGTGATTTCCATTCATCCAGAGTCATATCCCGGGATGTAAAGTCTTTATCATAGCATGAAATGTAAGCTGAAAGGTCTTTTTTTTCCCATACTTTTTCCCAGGCAGATATAAAGTCCTTTATTTCCTGTTTGTTGAAAGGTAATTCTTTTATTTTTGCTGTTTTGGGTATATTCTTTCCGCTGTATGTTTCACCAATGATCTTCCATTCAGTGCTGTTTTGGGTAAGGTACAATCTTTTTTCCCCATAACTGTCGAAGTTCGGGGTTTTGTATACCTGTTCAAATGATGCTACAATGATTCCGTTGTGATGAATGAGTGACAGGTCATTAACTTCAACATCGAAGCCCGCATATTTTTCCGCAAGCCTGGTCTTATATTCTTTCCAGTTAGGCCATTTTCTCCATCCTGATTTAAACTTCCTGCTGTAATAAGACATATACCTGTCAATGTCTTTACTTTCCCAGGAATCACGCCATTCCTCTATTATATCAGTAAGTATGTTCCGATTGTTTTTTACCTGATCCTCAGATACCAGTTCGAGGCTGGAGCCGATAATAACAGGAGTTTCAAAGAGCGTAACCAGTTTTACCAGCTCTTCGATGTCTCTGTTGTCCATTGCGATACAGCCTTTTGTGTCATTGGGTTTTAAAACCTTATTTATACCATGGAACCAGATACCATATCCTTTTTTACCTTCTCTGTTATCAATAATGTTTGGATAATTGATAGGGAGGGCATGAGATCCGTAAATAGGGGAAAGGTCTTTATCCTCAATTGAATCTGTGAAGTAATAGATGCCTTCCGGTGTTTTCCTGTCATTTTTTTTCTGTTTAGGGCCTTTGTTTTCACCGGTTGAGCAGTTGAATACTTTATAGGGGTTAAAAAGATCATCTTTACTGTATACAATGACCTTTTGCCTGGACTTGTCAACGAGGACAATATAATCAGATCCTTTTTCCCAGGCAAGAAGGCAAGCCGGGACCAGTTTTTTTGTTTGAATAGGCTGTTTGATCTTGTCGGCGAATAAATAGTATGAAAA
>JBHPCX010000113.1:0-10538 GCA_042573485.1 Thermodesulfobacteriota bacterium
ATGTAGGTTTCTGGGCAATGGAGGTATGGGGTGGTGCAACATTTGACACCATGCATCGTTTTCTGGGTGAAGACCCTTTTGACCGCATTAAAACTCTTAAAAAATATATCAAAAAAACCCCCTTTTCCATGCTGCTGAGAGGGCAGAACCTTGTAGGTTACAGAAACTATGCTGATGATGTTGCAAAACTGTTTGTCGACAAGTCCTGTGAAGCTGGAATGGATGTATTCAGGGTGTTTGATGCTCTCAATGATTTCAGAAATTTCCAGACAGTTGTTGAAAGGATAATGGCAAACGGGAAACATTTTCAGGGAACCATATGCTACAGCCTGACGGAGAGACGTATGGGCGGTGATGTTTTCAACCTTGAATATTTTATCAAAAAGGCAGAGGAACTGCAGGATATGGGGGCTGATACGCTGTGCCTGAAGGATATGGCAGGTATAATGGCACCATTTGATATAGCAAAGCTTATTACAGAGTTGAAAAAAGTAATCACCATCCCAATACATCTTCACACCCATTATACAAGCGGTATGGCTTCAATGATATACCTGGAAGCCATTAAGGCGGGAGTTGATATTATTGATACATGTCTTGCTCCTTTTGCATTGAGGACATCCCAGCCCGCTGTTGAGCCTATCGTGGCAACCCTTTTCGGTACAACGAGAGACCCCGGCTTCGATCTCGACCTCCTTCTCGAACTGGGTGACTATATGGAGGAGGTAGCTCCTAAATACAGAGACTACCTTGCCAGGCACAAAATGTCAGTGATTGATACGGGAGTTCTGAAACACCAGGTGCCAGGAGGGATGATTTCGAACCTGGTAAGTCAGCTCAAGACGGCAAACGCCCTTGACAGGCTTCCTGAGGTATACAAGGAAGTCGCTGTTGCACGTAAAGCGCTCGGGATGCCTCCGCTCGTCACGCCTACAAGCCAGATTGTAGGAACACAGGCGGTGTTGAATGTCCTGCAGGGTCGTTGGAAGATTATGAATTATGAATCCATGGATCTGGCCATGGGGTATTACGGGAAGACACCAATCCCCGTTAATCCGGACATCATAGAGATAGCTTCTAAAAGGAACAAAAATCGCCGACCGGATGGTATGATTGAAGATAGAGTCGCCAATCATCTTGAGCCGGAATTAGAGAAGGCGAAAGAGAAGGTAGGCGATCTGGCAAAGGATGATTTTGACCTTCTTATCTACACACTTTATCCCACAACAGGAGAACAATACCTCAAGTGGAAATATGGCCTTGAGGAAAAACCTGATACAGTCAAACCAAAAACCCTTGATGATATAAGGGCGGAAGATGAGGCCATGGCTGCCGCGATAGAGCAGGTATGCAAGGTCTCTTTTTAAAAGGATTATCTAAAAAGGAGAAAAAAATGAGGAAAAAAGTAACTGTCGTAGGAGCCGGTAATGTTGGCGCGACCGCTGCCATGCGTCTCGCGGAAAAGGAGCTTGCTGATGTGGTTCTTATTGACGTACTCGAAGGCATCCCGGCTGGAAAGGCTCTTGATCTTACCGAAGCAGCTCCCATTGAAAAGCATGATTCAAAGGTCCTCGGAGCTACCGCCGATTACAGCGCCGCGAAGGATTCCGATATCGTTATAATTACAGCAGGAATTCCCAGAAAACCTGGTATGAGCAGGGATGATCTTCTGGCGACCAATATGGGCATTATGAAAACAGTGGTTACTGAAGTAGCCAAAGCGGCACCCGACTCAATCCTGATCATAGTCAGTAATCCCCTTGATGCCATGTGTCATGTAGCAATGGACACAAGCGGTTTTCCAAAGGAAAGAGTTATCGGGATGGCCGGTGTTCTCGACTCCGCCAGGTTCAGAGCCTTTATTGCAATGGAACTTGATGTGTCCGCGGAAAATACCCATGCCTTTGTTCTGGGCGGTCACGGTGATACTATGGTCCCTCTTCCAAGGTATTCAACGGTAGCAGGTATTCCAATAACCGAGCTTATTTCAAAGGAAAGAATTGATGCCCTTGTTGAAAGAACAAGAAACGGAGGGGCTGAAATCGTAGGTCTCCTCAAGACCGGCAGTGCCTATTATGCTCCCGCGTCAGCCGCTGTTGAGATGGCCGAAGCAATACTGAAGGATAAAAAGAAAATACTTCCATGCGCGGTACGTCTTGAAGGGGAATACGGGATCAACAATCTCTTCATCGGTGTTCCTGTAAAACTCGGGGAGAAGGGTGCCGAGCAGGTAATAGAAATTGAGTTGACCGAAGAAGAGTCTGCGGCGCTGCATGCTTCTGCTGACGCTGTACAGGGCCTTGTGGATGACATAAAAAGGCTCGGATAGTATCAATCCAAAAACTTGTGTTTTTGGATTGATACTATCAGCTTTCAGTGGTCAACAGAGGCAGTTTATTATTTTATGATTCCATACAATTTGTCATTTCGGTTCCTGCTGGAAAATAGCGGCATAAAATCTAAAAGAACTGGATTCCCCGATCGAGTCGGGGAATGACGAATAAACGAAAATGGCTAAAGACCGTCATTCCCCGGCTTGACCGGGGAATCCAGTAACTGGGTGCCTAAAAAAAACAATTTTATTCTTCTATGCTATATTGCAAAAAAGGTAACTGTGAAACTTTAGTATAAAACATTTTAACAGGAATTATTCATGTTACCAGAATTTTTATATGAAGAAATGTTTCAGATGGGTGAGGATATTACCGAATATCGGCTCCTCACAAAGGATTATGTCTCAACCGGCAGCTTCGAAGGCGAGGATGTCACCAGGGTGGCACCGGAAGGCCTTACGTTTCTGGCGGAAGAGGCCTTCAGGGATGTTGCCCATCTGTTAAGGAAATCCCATCTTGAACAGACCGTAGAAATTCTGAATGATCCGGAAGCCTCGGACAATGATAAGTATGTAGCCCTGGAGATGATAAAAAACGCGGTAATTTCTGCAGAAGGAATTTTCCCGATGTGTCAGGATACTGGTACCGCAGTGATAATCGGTAAAAAGGGCCAGAACGTCTGGACAGGATATTCCGATGAGGAAGCCCTTTCCAGGGGGGTATACAATGCCTATGTCAATAACAACCTGCGGTATTCTCAAAATGCGCCTCTGTCAATGTATGAAGAAAAAAATACGGGGAGTAATCTGCCGGCACAGATAGATCTGTACGCGGCGCAGGGGGACTCATATAAATTTCTTTTTATTGCCAAGGGCGGCGGATCTTCAAACAAAACATACCTGTACCAGGAGACAAAAGCGCTTCTCAACCCGGACGTCCTGATAGATTTTATGATAGAAAAGATGAAGACACTCGGAACAGCAGCATGTCCTCCGTATCATGTCGCTTTTGTTGTCGGCGGAACTTCCCCTGAATTAAACCTCAAAACTGTAAAACTTGCTTCCACAGGTTACCTTGATCATCTTCCCCGGACCGGCAGCGAAGGGGGAAGGGCATTCAGGGATACCGAGCTTGAAGAGAACCTGCTTAAACGATCCAGACAAATAGGTCTTGGGGCACAGTTTGGCGGAAAGTATTTCTGTCTCGACGTAAGGGTCATAAGACTTCCCAGGCATGGAGCCTCATGTCCGGTTGGGCTGGGTGTAAGTTGTTCCGCTCACAGGAATATAAAGGCGAAGATCACAAAAGACGGTATTTTTCTTGAAAGGCTGGTCGCGGACCCCGGTATCTATCTTCCTGAACCGGCAGGCTCTGATGAAGATGCAGTACGTATTGATCTTGAAAAACCCATGGATGAAATACGCGCCACCCTGTCCAAATATCCTGTATCAACCAGGCTCCTGCTCTCAGGAAAAATAGTGGTCGGGAGAGACATCGCCCATGCAAAATTGAAGGAACGGCTGGACAAAGGAAACGGTCTGCCCGGGTACCTCAAGGATCATATTATCTATTATGCTGGTCCGGCCAAAACACCTGAAGGTTTTGCGTCTGGCTCCTTCGGGCCCACAACCGCCGGCCGTATGGATTCCTATGTCCCAATTTTTCAGGAGCATGGTGGATCAATGGTTATGCTTGCAAAGGGCAACCGCTCCAGGACAGTGATAGATGCCTGTAAAAAATACGGCGGATTTTATCTTGGCTCAATCGGCGGAGTCGCAGCCAGACTCGGCAAAGACTGCATTACCAATGTTGAAATCCTTGAATATCCTGAACTTGGAATGGAGGCAATCTTCATGATTACTGTGAAGGATTTTCCTGCCTTTATTATTGTTGATGATAAGGGGAATGACTTCTTTGAGCAATTCAAATAGTCTACTTTATTACGCCATCCGGAAAAATCCGGATGGCGTGGTGCTTAATAAACCTTTCTTTTTATCATTTTGTTAAAAGCTTACAAATTGTAAAATCAATTGACAATTTGTAAGCTTTTAAGTATAAAACCAGCATGATTCCCCGAAAAATATCAAATAAGCTGTTGGAACTATCAACACAATATCCTGTTGTGGCCATTAACGGGCCAAGGCAATCAGGAAAAACAACACTTGTAAAACACACTTTCCAGGACAAGAAATATCTGTCACTTGAAGACCCCGATACCAGGGAATTTGCAATTACTGACCCAAGGGGTTTTTTATCAACCTGTTCTGAAGGTGCAATACTTGATGAAGTTCAACGTTCACCTGAGCTGTTTTCATACATCCAGACAATAGTAGACGAAAAGGATGAAGAGGGGTTATTCATACTTACCGGGTCTTTCAATTTCGGGCTTATGGAGGGTATCACCCAGTCTCTTGCAGGCAGGACCGGATTATTGACCCTGCTTCCTTTTTCGTGCTATGAACTGGAAACTGTTGATATGGTACCTTCTTCTCTGGAGACGCTGTTATATAAGGGATATTACCCACGGATTTATGATAAAAATTTACCACCTTCTGAATGGTATGCAAACTATATAACAACATATCTTGAACGAGATGTCAGGGCTTTGAAAAAAATATCGGACCTGAACCTGTTTCAAAAATTTATCAAAATGTGTGCGGGTCGTTGTGGCCAGCTTTTAAACCTCTCATCACTGGGAAATGATTGTGGAATTACACATAATACAGCAAAAGCATGGTTGTCAGTGTTAAGAGCCAGCTACATCATTTCCCTGCTGCAACCGCATCATAAAAATTTTAACAAGCGCCTGGTTAAAAGCCCGAAACTGTTTTTTAATGATACCGGCCTATTATGTTATCTATTAGGGATTTTAAATGCAGATGATTTGAAAACACATTCTTTGAGGGGACCAATTTTTGAGTCATGGGTCATCTCAGAGTTATTAAAGGGTAGATTCAATCGTGGATTAAAGGAAAACCTCTACTTCTGGCGAGATAATACAGGTAATGAAGTAGATTGCATTATTGAACAAGGAGACAGGTTAATCCCATTAGAAATAAAGTCAGGTAAAACAATTTCAACAGACTTTTTTAAAGGTCTTCGATACTGGTCAAAAATATCCGGAACAAACCCATCAGATGCATACTTGGTTTATGGGGGCGACCTTTCTCATAAGAGAAGAGAAGGAATTGTTAAAGGATGGAAGTCATTTGCAGAAAAGCTGCCATTAAAAATCTGAAAATTTCCTGATGAGATTTGCTGAACTTACCAATCCTATAATAATTTTTGAGGAGGTGTAGTACTGTGTCTCTTGATGACCTGGAGAAAAGGATAAAGGCTTTGGAAGATGTTGATGCAATTAAGAAGCTTCATCAAAAATATATCAACCTTATGGATAACCTTGAATATGAAGAGGTATTGGATCTCTTCACCGAGGATGCGTCCGTAGAGGTCCGAAACCTTGGGGTTAAAAAAGGTAAAAAGGAATTAAGGGAGATATATATAGACGTGCTTGCAAAGAACCGGGGTAATGAAAGGTTTGACGGTCACATGGCTGTTCAGCCCGATATTACGGTTGAAGGGGACAAAGCAAAGGGGACGTGGCTGATTTATATGCTTTTTTCCAGGCCTGAAATAGAGTGGGTGCAGGGTAAAAACGATTGCGAATATAGAAAGATAAACAGTGAATGGAAAATCAGCAAGCTTAAATTCACAAGGACACTGGCCTCGGATGAATCACTCTACCCCTAATCCAATCTTAAAATCAATTTTTCCTCATTATTTGACTTACCGCCTTTTCAAGACCGTCAAGGGTCAGCTCAAACATTGGAAATATTTCCCTGATCATGCTTATTGTGCGGGTGTACGGCCATTCTCCTTCCAGTTTGGGATTAAGCCAGATACTGTGGGGAAATGTTTCCGCGATGAACTGCAGTCTCCTGAAGCTTGGCTGGTTTGAACGTTCTTCCAGATGGATGGACCCGTCTGTTACCATAAGTTCGTATGGCGCCATGCTTGCGTCACCGACGATTATAAACCTTGTTTCGGGATCCAGGCGTATAAGGTCGTCGAGAGGAAATGGTTTTCTTATCCTGGGAGGATCCTCCCATAGGTAGTCATATATAGTATTATGAAAGAAAAAGGTTTTTATGTCTTTGAACTGAGCCCTGGAATAGGAGAAGAGCGTCTGGATAATGTGAATATATGGCTCCATTGACCATCCACCGTTATCAATTGCGAGTATTATCTTCAATCGGTCCTTAAGACTCCGGTCAAACACGATTTCTATCTCGCCGCCGTTTTTCATTGTTTGATAAATACTCTCATCAATGTTTATCTGATCTTTTGGTCCAGTCGGGACCATGTTCCGGAGCCTTTTCAACGCTTCACCGATCTGTGACTGAGTCAGTGGACCTTCCTGGGAATAATCCCTGTAACGCCTGTCCATGGCGACCTTTACAGCGGACTTGTTCCTTGAGATACCGCCTACTCTCATACCTCCCGGATGATACCCTGAATGACCTACGGGTGATGTTCCCCCTGTTCCGATCCATTTACTGCCTCCATGGTGTTCACCTGTCTGCTCCTTTAGCCTGTCCATGAAATATTTTATTAATTCTTCAGGAGTCATTTTATTTAATTCTGATTCATCAACACCAAGGGCATCAGCTATCTCTTTGGGGTGTTTCAGCCATTGATCCAGCAGGGCACGCGCCATATCTGAAATTATAGCCTCATCCGGCTCCTGAAGTTCAGTCCCCTCAAAGTGATGCGCGAATACCTGATCATACAGGTCAAAGTACCTTTCACTTTTTACAAGTATGCTCCGGGCCGCGGTATAAAAATCATTAAGAGAATTTACAACTCCCATATTGAGGGCCTTTTGAAGCCTGAGAAATGAGGTGGGAGATACGGGAATACCCACCTTTTTTAAAGTGTAAAAGAAGGTTGTGAACATGGGAGGTTGTGCTCCAGTTTAAGTTCTTATCAATCAATATATTAAAAAGTTAATATTTGTGCTTCGATCGACCGGTATACGGTATAAGATGTACGGTTTAAGGTTTGGGGTTTTGGATTTTACCGTAGATCTCATGCCTTATACCTTGCACCTTGTTTTTCAGTTACATTACGCGCCATAGCGTAATCAGGGCTCTTTTTAAAGAGTATTCCCAGGTAAGGTGCACCTCCTTTAACAAGGTCCTTTGCTTTAAAATCCGGATCTGAACGCAGTGCCTTTATCCAGTTGATGAGTTCTCTGGTAGCGGGTTTTTTCTCAATGTTGTTTATTTCTCTGAGGCGGTAGAAGGATGAAACAGCGTTTTCCAGAAGAGATCTGTCAATATCAGGAAAATGTACATTAATAATCTTATCCATCATATCAGGTTCAGGGAACGCTATATGGTGGAAATTACATCTCCCCAGAAAAGGATCTGAAAGATCTTTTTTAGCATTTGATGTTATTATGATGACGGGTCTGTGTTTTGCCTTTATGGTTTTGTCAATCTCCATAATGTCAAATTCCATCTGATCAAGTACATCGAGCATGTCATCCTGAAAGTCCGTATCCGCCTTGTCGATTTCGTCTATCAGCAGAACAACTCTTTCATCAGCAGCAAATGCCTGTCCTATTTTGCCCATTTTAATATACTCTTCTATATTACTCACATCCCTTTCAGAATCTCCGAACCTGCTGTCATTCAAACGTGTTAACGTGTCATATTGATAAAGCGCGTCCACGAGCTTCATGCTTGACTTTACATTAAGAACAATGAGTTTCATTTTGAGTGATTCGCTTATTGCATGAGCAAGCATTGTTTTCCCTGTGCCCGGTTCTCCCTTGAGTAAAAGGGGCATTTCAAGCACCATTGTTATGTTCACTATTTTTGCCAGTTCATCATCGAGTACATATTTTGTCGCTCCCGCGAACTGGTTTAAGTTGCTGTCATCAGGCATTCCATACTCCTTTTTTCCGGTTTGTTTGCACCAACAAAGGCCTAAAGCCGTTCTATATCTATATCTCTAATAATCTGAACATGATGACGGGTATATATATAGGGGCACAGGATAAATGTCAAACGAGGATTATTCGTTTAATGTATGATAAATTGGACGGGATAACCTGTTTATATATTACAATTATAGCAAGAGAAATTTAAATTTTACGGCTTGATGTGGCCCAGTATTATTTCAGCCCTTTTCATGATATTAATTTTCTTGTCATCGGAAAAAACCGGGATTGTAATCAACTCAAAGCCAAGCTGAATATATATATTATATATTTCCTTATGGACTGCTTTTACCTGTTTTTCACTGTCCTTTCTCTGATCATCGGTTACATAATCCTTCAGTTGTTCAAAATAGAACACCTTCTTTTCATAACCGGCTTCGGATATATCCCTATATATCTTTTTATCGAGTTCGATCCCGGCTACAGCGGCATATGCGAGGTTATCAATTATTGACCTGTCAAGTATGGCCATTTCTCCGGTTAATTCCTTTTCACGTTCAAGCTGCCTTTCATGACAGCGGTGGCAGAATATCCTCTGGTCTTCCCATGGATATAAAAAGTTATATGCCGGATCAGATTGTTTTTTCTCCTGATCTTCCCGGATCATCAGTCTTGCGGTCTCATGTAAAACAGTGAAGCCCTTCTCCTTAATAAGGTCCAAAACGCTTGATTTGCCTGAATGGGGTCCCCCCGTAATAATATATTTTATCATCTTAATTAATTCCAGGACTTCTGTGATTTGCAGGGATGAAAATATGGGATTTTATCGAATATCCCCGCATCAGCAGTCATATATGTTTTTTTAAAACTATTATATATATTCGCAGGCGGCAGGTCTTAAATAAATATTTCAGGCTGTTTAGGAGTTCCGCAGGTTTCACTCAGCCAATTTTTTACCATTCTTATATGCTCTGATTCAATGACCCTTGCGTCTTCGGGGCAGCCTTTAACACATGCGCAGCAGAGTATACACAGATCCGGGTCAGTTGTCAGATCGTCATCCAGGGCAATCGCGTTGGCAGGGCATAAATCGACACATATATTGCAGTTAGTACATTTGTCCTTTTTCGTCATAGTGCATTGATCATTCGGAGGTATCGGATCTTTATAGGGTCTATTCCCTGGAAATGGTACGTTTGAGATTTCTGTTATTTTATTGACAGATGATATTTTATCCATAACAGCGGTTCCAAACTTTTCAGCAATATTGAGATCAATTGAATCAGGTCTTCCTTCAGCAATAGGCACCTCAGGGCTTGAGAAGGAGTGCTCACCTATAAAAGCTGCACCTGCCACCGGAATAAATCCTAGCCCTGATACAAGGTCACCAAGCTCAAGCAGGGCATCCTCAAACTCCCTGTTCCCGTATACTACAACTATAACCGCGGGCGTATTGCTGCCCTTGAGTTTTGAAAATCTTTTTACTGCGTCGGTGGGCAGCCTGCCTCCATATACGGGCGCTCCGAAAATAATCAGATCATTTTCATGCCCTGTAATCTGATCTTTAATATTTACCGGCAGTGTCAAATCGATATATCCGGCAGGTTCTGCTCCGGTTCCTGCAGAAACCGCTTCAAGTACTTTACGGGTAGTACCTGTTGGTGAAAAATATGCAGATATCACATTTAATATTTCCATTTCTCCTCCAAAAAATTAAAGTTCAGGGACCGCGGCTTTATATAGAGTTGATTTTCCATTTATAGTATATGTACCTGCAGAAGCCGGTATAAGAGCGCACATACCTTTATTAAGCGTTAACCTGTTATCCGGTGCTGCCGATATTTCCGCGTGTCCATTTATGCATAATATGATTTCGACACTTCTTGATTCAGAACTTTTGTAGATACTCCCGGTATCAGTAAGTTCAATGACAGATAACATGAATTCTTCAGCTTGTGAATCATATACATATTCAAAAGGATTAAGTTTTCTGGGCTTTATTTTTTTCACCTCCGCAGGGGTAAAATCAAGCACCTTGATTAATTCTGCTTTGTCAACGTGTTTTTTTGTCAGGCCTCCTCTTAAAACGTTATCTGAATTGGCCATTATCTCAAGACCGGCACCGTCAAGATAGGAGTGAAGTTCCCTCGCGGGTAAATAGAGTGCTTCACCTGGTTTCAGGTTAATTAAATTAAGAAAAAGTGGAGACAGGACTCCAGTGTCATTCGGGTATTCCTGTCCAAGTCTGTCCACCCATT
>JBHPCX010000114.1:0-10492 GCA_042573485.1 Thermodesulfobacteriota bacterium
GGAATTTATTGTTTTATTATTATCGGTCGTCGCAAGGAGGCCCGAAGTACCCATCCTTCTTCCCTTATAGCGTGAAACAGGTACAACGGCATCTTCTCCTCTTTTAAGCCATCCTGCGAAAGGTTCCATTCCATCTTTGGCCTTTTTGAGATTTTCTCTATTCTCCGACCAGTATAGCCATCCTGGAGTTCCTGTGTTTTCGGCAAGGTACTTTGCAAAGACCTGTTTGGAATTGTACCCTTTTGAAGCTACATCGTCGGCAACTATGGGGTCGAGAACAAGTATGGCCTGGGTAACACCGAAGGAGAAGAAATGCTCAAGCCATCCCCTTATGACCTCATGCTGGGGAAGGGGCGAATACCAGGCTATGTCATTCATGCTCCACCCGCTGAATATACTGACAACACTCTCTGACTTATCAAACCCTTTTTGTACATGCAGGGGGTCCCAACCTTCCGGCAGTCCATCCTCAGTTTCCGGAAAACAGAGATTGTTGTAATTAAGCTGGTTTCCCTGACTCCCCAGGTAGGTCTCTCCCGGTTTACCGGAGCCACCCAGGTTCCTGGAAATAAGTGTCCAGCATCTGCCTATGGAAGAATTGGCACGATTGACAGGTCCCATGGCGCCTATCCCTGTATTCATTCCTATCTCCTTCACAACAGGGCCGTTTACTACGACCATCCTGGCAAAAGATGATGTGGAACTGAACATGGAGGTAACACCTTTTGAGGCTATGGCCAATATAACAGGGAAGTACTCTGGTTTTGCGCCTGCCATTACGGCGTTAACCGCAACCATTTCAACATTGTAATACCATGCCTCATGGGGCGGAGACGGACGCATCTGACCGACCCACTCATCCGGATCATGGCTTGTGGCATTGAGCATTTCCTTAACCTTTTCTTCAGTCGGAAGAATTATCGGATTTCCATCTGTATAACCCTGTTTATGGAAAAACTCCATCAGGTTTTCAGGGGTATCCGAGGGAAAAAATCTTGGCCTTGGGTCCCTTTCAAGAAATCCTGCTTTACTGTCTGCTGCAGAAAGGGGCCGGGTCAAACCTGAATATATCGCCTCAAGCATGGGTTTACCTGCTATGGGATCATTCCCCTTAACATATTCTCTGCATAAATCAGCAGGTCTGTCCGTAATGGGATGGGGAGTATATACTATCCGCATGTTGGGGATGCCTTTTTTAAAGGCTGTAGTGGTTGCCAGTTCCTGAAACCGCTTGGTAATCATGGGGATTGCAGGTACACCTATTCTTTCAAGGGTCACTGCATGTCCGACGACCGCCGGTGAGCAGCTGCTTCAATGGCCTACTAAAACTATGGCGCCGGAGGCTTTTTCTTTGATCTCTTTCCATAGTTTAGGATCATCATCCATATAACCGCCATACTTCTCCTTAAGTACCCATTTGGTCCTGGGGTATTTTGATTTTAACTCGGAAAAGAGCTCATTGACAAACGGTTTTGTGTTGGGGTATTTGGTATCCACTATATAAACCGTTTTCCCTTCCAGTGTCGCCGACCGCAGTGCCATGGGGATCTTGCGTATTTCAGGCTGGATGCCCCTTGGATTCATTACAACTATCTTCTCCTCTCCGGCAGAAGCTGTGGATAAGCTCAGGGCAGACGTAACGGCAAGAATCCCTATAAAAGCTTTTAATAATCTGTTCATGGTTCTTACATCCTCCTTTTATTTTTATTTTGAGTGTTTGCTGAAAAATTCATAAACGCTCGGAAGAGCACCCATGATTATGGGACCATGACTCAGGCCTTCTATTTCATTGTATTCATAGGTCATCTTCAATTCTTTCGCCTTTTGAGACCATCGGCGTGAAATATCAACAGGAACCAGCTCATCAGCACCGCCATGGACAAATATAATCGGCATATTTTTAATTTTTTCCAGTCTATCGGATTCGATGCCAAAGGCAGCCGGCGCAATGGGAGCCAGAGCCGCCCAGATTGAAGGGTACTCGGTGCCCAGATAAAGGGTTCCTGCACCGCCCATGGAATGACCCATCAGGTATATCCTGTTTTCATCAATATTATACTCTTTACGAACCATATCCAGAACGTTCATCACATCCTTTTCGCTCAATTCCCTCAGGTTCGGAGGATCATTTGGGTTAGAAAACATGGATCCTTTTGGTTTTGGCTTCGGGGCCGTATTATCAGCAGTTTGAGCCCTTTTGGGAGGAGTCTTTCCGGGAATGCCAAATGGCATACCATACCACCCGCGTTCATTATAACCCATTGGCCCAACGAGGATGTATCCGCCTTCCTCCGCCAAATCTACAGCCTGTTTTGAAAGCATAATCTCAAAACCTACACCCAGACCATGCAGGGTAACAATGAGAGGTGCCTTTTTATTTTTGCTTACCTTTGATGAAACAAACAGTCCGTATTTGAGGTCTTTGTCCGCATCTTTAAAATGATATGACATTTCTTTTGCGCGCGGGTCCATCTGAAAACTGAACCCCATTTTTGGCCTGGGTTTTCTTGCAGTATCCTGGGCCAGTGAAAACTGCGGCAGAAAAAGACTGATTACAAGACATAACACCGTTAAAAATATTTTGCTTCTTGTTCCGTACCTGATTTTCATTTGAGAATCTCCTTTTAGTTTTTTAAATTTATTGATGAACAATAAAATATATTCAGACCTTGACTTTTAACTGCTGCTATAAATATTCAAGTCTCAAAACAACTGGATTCCCCGATAACGCCGGGGAATGAGAAAAAAAACAATCTGACAACTCATAAGACAATTTACTTTTAAGGCCTTGGTAAAAAGCCAATCCTGTCACCCGAAAAGGTCCCAACCCATATCTCACCATCAACCGGAACCGCGGAGCTCACATTCTGCATAGCGGCTGTTTGATCAACTCCGGTTACCCACTTTATCTCCAGGGTCTCAGGATGAATACTCATTACTGACCATCCGGTCCCGCGCGCCCGGTTATTCCCCGCGGTATAAAGCAGGCCGTCGTTACCCCAGTGGATGTTATCAGGCATTATGCCGATTTTGACTTTCTCAAGTTTAACAGGGCTTTTTGTACAGTCAAAACGGACTATCTCCCGTGAACCGAATGCCGCCACATAAACATATTTATCATCAGGAGATACTGCTATCCCGTTTGCACCTGAAAGTTCCGTTCCCGGTATTGCTTTAACGCTTCCCCCGGGATGCCATTCATGAACTCCGCCGGTGAGTTTGCCCTGCATGATTCCCATCATGGAATTCGGTATTGTCGGATCATGAAATTTGGTTGTCACAAATCCTCCGTCCGAAAGAATCGCTACACTGTTTGCCATTATATCCTCTGATAATGGGACGCATCCTGTCCAGGTAATTGCAGGTTTGACTCCCCCGGTGTTTATATTGAATATTTCTATGGCTTCCCTTTCCCCATGACTGGTCATATACAGCCGGTATTGACCAGGTGACAGTTCTTTAAGGGCCAGACCGTGGGATGAAAATTTATCAGGGTTTATTGGCCGCGGGCATTCACTGAACATTTTTTTATCGTGATCAAAGGTCGGATTTTTACCCGGAAATAATTCTTCAAAGGTCTTTTCTTTGCGATTGACAAGGTAAATGTGGCCATTGATATCAGACCTTGAAGTCTGACCGTTCATGCCGGATGTAACCAGCCATTGTGTATCACCAATGGGCAGGATATCCTCCGCGTTTTGCGGTCCTTTAATAATTTTAAGGTTGCCGGAGCTTTGATGATTATCTGCTGCAGCCGTGACTCCGAAAGTCATCATGAAAAGACTGATCAGTATTATCAACTCTGGTATCTTGTTTAAGTTTAGATTTTTCATCTGCTGTACTCCCGATTGATAAAAATATACATCCTAAGGAAACGCAACATTATCCCTGTGTACCTTGCCTGTAACCTTGTCCTTCCAGGAGCCTCTCTGCTGTAAAGGCCAGTTGAAGTTGATGGCTCCGGGGCAGGGACAGTCGATGACGCAGCAGCCGCAGTACCAGCATTCATCAGGGTGAAGAATGATCGGAGGTGAACCTTTCTCCGGATTGGGTATATATACGTCTACCTGGCAGACTTCGACACATTTATTACACCCGATACAGATCTCAGGATCGAATATTACCTGTGTATTCGGTGTAGTTATATTAGGCAGGGCGTTTAATTTTTTCTTAGTCATGACATTCTCCTTATCTTGCTTTATAGACTCCGGTATAATCCCTGTTGTAGGTCTCGTAACTGGCTTTCATGTCACCCCAGTATCTTAAGGGCAGTTCGCCTGTTTTGGCCTCGCCGTTCTCCTGCTTTATTGTCACAAACTTGGACCATTCCGGCGGGTCAATCTCCGGGTAATCGATCCTGAAAAAGTTAAGAATCCTGCTGCTTGCCTTGCGTGCCCGGGAGGCATGTAGTACCATCTGCGCATGGGCCAGCATGCTCAGGTCCTCGATACTGCGCATCAGTTTATGGGGATCAAGGGCATAGAGCCGGGGCACAAAAATCTCTTCTATCTCCTGCAGAGTGTCGAGTCCCATGTTAAAAAGCAGCTCGGTCTTGTATTCACTGCAGAAATACTGCATTGTCCGTGCGATCCCTGCGTTCAACTCCTTCCATTCAATACCGCTTGTCTGTTTTATCGGGGCATAGACGCGGTTTTTCTCCAGATCGATCTGTTCTCTGCAAATTTTTGATTCACCAACCCCTGTTGAGTAGTCGGCTGCCTTGCGGCCGGCATACCTGCCGGTGGTGGCTGCAAAGCTGTGATCACCAAAGGAAAACAATTGCTCGCCTGCAGCATACAGTCCGTCCAGGGTTGTCTTTAGATTCCAGTCAACCACAGGACCGCCACCCCTGGCAGTCCGCCACTGGGAATGATTTTCTCCCTCGATAAAGGCATAGTTCTGCAGAAGATGCCTGGACGGATCAAACCCGGCCCTCTCATAGCTGCTCGTAATTACTTTTGTGGTAGACTCCTGCCCGAGCATGAGATCCCAGGTTGCTCGCCGCTCTATATCAGGCATACCCGGGAAATCACCATAAAAGGGCAGTGCCCATTTGCCGCTGAAAATACCCCTGCGGATGGACTCTAAAGTATCAGGCGGAGGGAACATTGCACCTCCATCCGCCCACCCCTGTGTCGGCCAGGGCAGTTTTTTTCCATTTGCATCCACCAGTTGCAGGTTTTCATAGCTGGCGTCTCCGGCACCGCCATACCAGTTATGTTTATAGCCCGTACCCAGCATGAGGGGCACTGTTTTTTCCATTAAAACAAGCTCTGCGCCTGCCTTCCAGGCCATGGCCAGACCGTCCCCGGTTGCGTTTCGGGAACGGAACTGACGGCAGCCCGCATGCTCGGTATTGAGCATCCACATATAAAAATCACCGGCAGCCGCAAGTACAGAGGCTTTGGACTTAAAAATCATGAATTCACCGGCTCTGTTATTAAAACCCGTGGCACCGATAACCCGTGCTCCCTGCTGGCCATCCTCGGTCAACAGACTGGTGACCATGACCCGGTCAAAGATCTTTACTCCCAGTCGCTGGCACTCTTTTTTCAGGGCAGGTTTAAAGGTGGTTCCCCAGATGCGTATAACAATCTCATTGGCATGGTCAGGGCTGGTACGTGGAGAAATCATAAATTTGGTATCGTCATATCTGCCCTCGGCCCCTACGTATTCATCATTAACGTCCCTGATTTGTCCTCCCATCTCCTCCAGTTCAAGAAGTGTATCATAACTCTCACGGCACTGGATCTGGCTTCCGATACCGTTTCCGTAGGATATTTCAGGAGTTTCTTTAGGTATCTCTGCCATTGTTCCCGGATGTTCGGCTATTATTTTGGCCCACTCATCGGGATCAACTTTGGAATGGGGATTGGCGGGGCAATGGCCCCAGTGGTCGCATCCCGGACCACCTGCTCCGCTTCTTACAGTATCTCCCTTTTCCACCAGCGCTACCCTTACTCCCTTTCTTGCGGCACTTATAGCTGCCCAGCATCCGGCTATGCCGCCGCCGATTATCAGGACGTCAGTATCAATTTCATTCTCTCTTTCATAGTCAACCGGGTAAGGCCAGGAGGGAGTTGTTCCTTCCCTGTCTACAAAATCATGCCAGTTAGTCATGTGGGAACCCTCCTTCTGTGTTGGTTCTGGAATATATTACAGGTTCATAGTGGTCGTTACTGATTTTAACTTTCTCTTATAACACCATCACGAATAATAAGTTTTGGACGCTTTTTTTTCTTATACAAAGGGGTGCCTGAGCCTTCCTCCTCTGTTATAAGACTTCTGAAGCCGCGCAGTTCCTTATATTTTTTCATTGGTTCAGCGAGCTTTTCAAAGATTGATGTCATTGAAGCCATCAGCTTATCTGCGATATCCCAGTTTACTTCCATAGCCCCTGTAGGACAGAGCTGCTCGCAGAACCATACAAGACATGGTCCGCAGGTTTCATGTGATATTGGGGGTGATTTGGACAGATCAATGCTTTTAGTAGGGCAGTTATCCATGCATTTGGTACATTTGGGATAGAGACATTTTTCGGCATCATATATGGGTTTCAATTTCACCATATCTGCCATTTCGTCTCCTGCACCAAGATCTATCGGTGCTCCGTAAAGCCTGTCGTATTCTTCCTTTTCCGGTAACTCCGGGATAAGCCCGGCCTCCCCTTCAGCTATCCTCCGGCTGCGCTCTGCAATCTCCCTTCCAAATTCCCCGGCTTCTTTCAGGTCTATTTCATCTGGATGACCGTCAGTATAATATGGTTTGGGCATCAGCGGAATAAAACCGCCGCCATACCAGTCATTCCAGCCGGTAACTGTCAGACCCTTGTCTCTTAAGGCTGTTACCATCCTGGCAATGTAACTTCCGGCAAGTGTACCATGGGTGCAGAAAGTAAAACCATATTTCCCCTTCAAATCAGGCATGGCATTGATGAAATCCGTTACAGCAGCAGGTTCCTGAAAAGTCTGCACAAAGGAGCCCAGGCCAATTAAATCATAGTTTTTGAGTTTCTCGACACCCACTTCACCCAGAGGTGCAATTTCACATTCATCAAATATCTCCCTGATACCTGATTGTATTGCCCCGGCGATCTGTTTTGTGTTTCCCGTCCATGAGTGGTAGATTACTATACTTTTCATTTATTTATCCTCCCTGTAATTTTTATGGAACAGCCCCGGTCATCGGCAGTGATTCAGGGGCAGATTAAAGGTTATGTTCTCGGGTTCCAGATCGTGACTGCTGTTTTTGCTTTTAAATAACTCCCTTTTCTCACCACTGATAATTTTATTGACACAATCATGGCTTTTGTATACCTATATACATTACATGCGGCTCAGGTGCAATAAAATTGCTGATATCTCAAATCCGGACCGGAATCCTCAGTGTATGTTGGTTTTCAAAATACACTTTCACTCATCAAATTAATGAATAACGAAGGAGGTTTTCCATGAAACGTTCAATAAGGTTGCGTTATGGAATTCTGTTTAGCTGCCTGCTCGGGGCACTGTTGTTACAAATAACATTCTGGCCCCAGGTAACCTGCGCGGCACTTACTCTGCCTAATCACGCACCTGCAGACTACACTAAAGTCAGGCCGGACATACCGAATGGCAAGCTGGAGACCATTACATATAACTCCAAAAGTATAGGAGTGGACCGAAAAGCGGTCGTCTACACTCCTCCCAACTATGATTCAAACAAGAAATACCCGGTTCTCTACCTGATGCACGGCATCGGCGGCAACGAGACTCATTGGACGACTCTCTGCGCAGCCAACACGATACTCGATAATCTCATCGCTGATAAGAAAGCCGTGCCAATGATTATCGTAATGCCCAATGGTCGTGCCACAGCCGAACCGCCTTCAAGCAATTTCATGGCGGATTTCAATTACTATGCCAACCTTGAGCCTGATTTACTGAATGATTTGAAACCTTATATTGAATCCCGCTATTCCGTTAAGAGTGACAGGGAACACCAGGCACTTACAGGGTTGTCCATGGGCGGCGGTCAGGGACTCAATTTTGGTATAAACAATACAGATAAATTTGCCTGGGTCGGTGGTTTCTCCTCTGCCCCGAATCTTCAGCAGCCCAATGTTCTCATTCCCAAGATACAGAAGGCCAAAGACAAACTGAAGCTGCTATGGATTGGCTGCGGTGACAAAGACAATTTGATCACGGGAAGCTGGAACCTGCATAAAGCACTGGATGAGGCAGGGATCGATCACGTCTGGTATCTCGACGATGGAGTGCATGAGGTTCCGGTTTGGAATAACAATCTGTACCTCTTCGCGCAGATGTTGTTTAAGCCGGTGGGGTCAGTAACTCCTCCGTCCTCCATCGGAAATTACAATGGCGAACCTGTCAGCGATTTTGGCGGAATGGGTATGGGAAAGCCGAAAATGGGACGCGGCCCAATGACGGGGGCAGGAGCACCCGGCGGAGGCGCCGGTGGTGTAAACGCCGAGTTTACGGCAAAACGAGTTAAAGGCGGCAGTTCGTCGAATGGGATTAATGGAAAGTGGCTTATTAAAGACAGCAACAATGAGATAAAACTGGAATTCAAGGCCGATGGTCCAAAATTGACCGGTTCGATCGAAAACACTCAAATGCCCGGGGCAATAGAATTTAAGGAAGGAAAAATCGAAGGGAATAATGTTTCATTTAGTTACACGCGCCAGATGGGCGGACAGGGTTTTGATCTGGAATGGACGGGTACTCTTTCAGGCGATGAACTCAAGTTGAAGCGGGGAATAGCAGGCGGCGGTATGGGCGGTTTTGGTGGCGGCAGGATGCCGGGTGGCGGACGCTAAGTCATCCGGTCAACGCTATAGTAATCCTTATTTGTAAAATTTAGTCATATGGAGGATTTATGCCGGGAGAAATATCAAAAGAAAAAAGAGTTAAGGACCCACTGGCGAGTAAGGCAGACAAAACAGTATACAAGGCTCTGGGGCTCAGCGGAGGAATCTACGGGGCAGTTCCCTGTGCGGTTGATGTCAAAAATGGTAAGGTGGTAAGGATCAGGCCCATGCATTATGATGCTAAATATGATTCTGAATCCTTTAACCCATGGGAAATAAGTAAGAACGGGAAGACCCTCAAGCCAATGATGAAGGCTCTTCCATCACCCTTCAGCCTTGCCTATAAAAAAAGGGTATATTCACCCAACAGGATAAAATATCCCTTAAAGAGGATTGACTGGGATCCGGATGGTGACCGCAACACCCAGAACAGGGGAAAGAGCAAGTACGTAAGAATTTCATGGGATGAAGCCGCAGAACTCATCGCCGGGGAGATAAAGAGGATACACAAGGAATACGGCCCACTGGCTATACTGATCCAGGGAGACGGACACGGTGAGTGCATGTTTGTCAATGCAACACATGGATCATCCTCTCTTCTGCTTGACAAGATGGGAGGATTTACCCAGCAGGTCAGGAACCCTGACTCATGGGAAGGCTGGTACTGGGGTTCAAAACATATGTGGGGCTCCGGTCTCATTGGGATGATGGCTCCGGCAAACAATGTAGTTAAAGATATCACTGATCATACTGAGCTGTTCCTGGTATGGGGCGGTGACCCTGAAACAACACCCTGGGGTTTCAGGGGACAGTTTGCCAGTAATATAGTCCGATTCTGGAAAGATATTGGCATCAAGCAGGTCTATATCTGCCCTGATCTTAATTATGCTGCAGCCATACACGCAGACAAATGGATACCGGTACTCCCCAATACGGATGCAGCCCTGCAGCTTGGAATAATATACACCTGGATCAAGGAAGGCACCTATGACAAAGATTATGTTGAAACTCATGTTGTCGGTTTTGATAAGGTAAAGGCCTATGTCATGGGAGAAGAGGACGGTGTGCCCAAAACACCTGAATGGGCATCACCCAAGTGCGGAGTTCCTGAATGGACCATAAAGGCCCTTGCAAGGGATTTTGCCAGGAAAGTAACCACCATTGGACACTACTTCGGCGGTGGTATGATAAGAGGCCCCTTGTCCCATGAGCCCGCGAGGTTTGAGGTTATCCTCCTTGGAATGCAGGGATTGGGAAAGCCTGGGGCTCACCAGATCCAGATTGCCTACCAGGGGCTACCCAGGAACATAGTCACGCCTAAGACCGGGGGACACATGGCAATGTTTGAGAGTCTTAAAAACAGCAAGTACGGTGACAGGCTGTTAAAACCCCACAGTATCACTCCGAAGGCATGGGGTAAACAGATGATTCCCAAAACACTTATAGAAGAGGCCATAAATAATCCACCTGTCAATTTCTGGGGTACCGGTGCTATTGAAGTTGGAACAGCTGATCAGTTCGTTAAGTACACCTACCCCATACCCAAAGATGAGGGAGGTGCAGAGATCAAGATGGTATGGACTGATACTCCCTGCCGTATTACATGTTGGGGCCACGGACATTATATTGCGGAAACAGCGAGAAGTCCCAAAATTGAATTTATTGTTGCCCAGCAACCCTGGC
>JBHPCX010000115.1:0-10216 GCA_042573485.1 Thermodesulfobacteriota bacterium
TGCTGAGGGTTTCGATACCTGAAGGCCATTTGATGTGTGGACCGGGCATTTCGGTGCGAACATGTTTGCCAAACCTTTGAATAACTCCCACTTCATTGGGATTTATTTTATAAATCATATTGTACCCGAGGAAAAGGATAATGATAACCGTTATTATTATCCATGCGCCCGGATATCCGCCCTTCATGTTTTTAAGTTTTTCGAGTAACTCATCAACCTGCGGCGGAGGGTTGCCCTGTCTTCCTTTTTTCTGTTGCTGTAGTTTGTCCCAATCCCAAGCCATATTTGTCCTCTGTTTTGTTAGATTTAAATTATCTTAATATTCTATCCACAGGGGTTGTTTTAGTCAAGGATAATGATCCATCGTTTCATATGATGCAATAGGAGATAGATTTCCTGCCTTTGAGCATTTACAGTTTTAACTGGTTGGTACAGGGTTCAGGGCGCACAGCATGGAGCATGGAGCTCGGGGCAGGGAGGAGTCAGACTGAAGCTTTTTAGGTTGAAGGCTCATAGGTAAACCTTAAAAGCCTTGTTTAGCAGGATTTATATGATTATTTAGGTATTTATCCTGAACATCATATTCTTCCTTGGTGGTTAAAATTTTTTGTTTTACTGTTTTCCTAATAGTCTAATAGTCTTCAGCCTGATAGCCTAAGCTTAATAGCCTTCAGCCTAAACAGCTTCAGCCTGTTCAGCCTGATATGCTAAAAAGACTTGATTTATCGTTATTTCAGAATAATATCATATTAAACTTATTTTGCGAGAACCGATGTAAAATGCCTGAAGAAAAAAAAGATTCAATGACATCCCTGAAGGACATTCTCGACGGGCTCCTGTCCGGAGCTAACCTCCCTTTTAATCCCGCGGACGCGGAAATCTGGGATATCTGGGAAGAAGTGGTCGGTCAACCCATAGCCGAAAATGCCCAACCGTCAAATATCATGAAAAAAAAGCTCAGGGTCCATGTGTCAGAACCGATCTGGCTTCAGGAGCTTGAATTTGTTGCTGATACAATAAAGGAAAAACTGAATAAAAAACTGGGCAGAAATGCTGTTGAAAAGATCATTTTCAGGCTTGGTTCTCTATAGCATAGTCACCCTGGCCTACTAATGGCGGCAACACAGTCAAACCACTTTTCCCCCCGGCCCATGCCTCCAGGAGAGCAAGCTTTGCGTTGGAATTCATGTCAGGATAGATAACTCTGATTTTTTTGGGCTCAAAGCCGGCCAGCCTTAATTTGCTTATCAGATCAATAAGCCGTTCAGAAGGATATATCAAAGAAAGCCTTCCCTTTGTACCCAGCAGGTGCCTGGCGGCCTGGATAATATCATCGATAGACGCGAATATTTCATGCCTGGCGATTGCCCTTTGCCTGTCAGGATTAATCCTCCCGCTTTCTTTTTTCCTATAGGGCGGATTGCATACAACAACATTGACGGAGCATGAAGGAAACGGCAGATGCCTCATGTCACCAATAATAACACTCATCTTGTTATCAAGCCTGTTTATTTTAGCATTGCGTATGGCCTGGTTTGCAAGTTCCGGCTGTATTTCAAGGCAGTATATATGCTTGACAGGTTTTGACATTAAGAGTGAAAGGGGAATTACACCGCAGCCTGTCCCCAGGTCAACCACCGTGTCATGTTTTTTTATTGTGACAAAATCAGACAGCAGTATGGCGTCGATAGAAAACCGGTAACCGGTTTTGGATTGAATGAGCTTCAATCTGCCGTCCATAAACGGATCAATTGTTTCATCGGGGGAAACGGTTATTTCAGGAAATTTTGATTGTTCCATCAGGATCTATTTTATTAAAAACAAGGCCTGTTAAAACCTTTGGAAAAAAATAGGTGGATTTCCTTGGCATTATAAGTGAATTTCTTGCGATCTCCTGGACCTGTTCTATTTTCGTAGGGTTCAGGAGGAAAGCCATTTCATATTTACCAGAATCCACAAGGGATATGGTAGATGCTGTATTACTGTTGTAATGAAAAAGGCTGTCATTATCAAGATCATCCTTTGTGAATCCCAGTGATTTCTGAAATATCAGTCTGGACAAAACAATTACATCGAGTTCGCGGAGAGCCGGATGCAGGTTTTCCCCCTCCTGATCCATAATCCCATTTCTTAATGTTAAAAGATAATAACCGTTATTTTTACTGCAGTGAAATACAAAGGATGTGTTTTCTTTTTCCCTTGATTCGAGGGCTTTTTTTATTGCACCGATATAACTTTCCTTACCATTTACCGGCATATGCATTTTTTCGACCCGGAACCAGTTGTCTATCTTTTTAAGAAAATTATCCGATTCAAATCCTACACATTTTTTGACTAGCCGGTGTGACGGAAGAATAGTGAGTCCATGATCTCCCATATCAGTGAGATACATCATCACATATTCATATTGCTTATTAGGGCCTTTACCATGCCGTGCCCTCATTAAATTTCGGTAATTCCTTGATGTCTCATAACGATGATGTCCATCGGCGATAAAAATTGATTTATCGGCCATTGCGTCAATGACCTTTTTTATAGTGCCGGTATCGGTAATCTGCCACATTTTATGCCCCGTACCGTCCTTAAACTCAAAGGACACAACAGGAGGTTCATCAATAAATTTTTTTAACTCCTTTAAAATTCCTTTATCGGCACCATCATAAAGGCCGAATACCTGGCTTAGTTGAGTGAAACATGCCCTTAACAGTTTAAGTCTGTCATCTTTATGGGCGGAAAATGTCCTTTCGTGGGGCAGAATTACTCCTGAACCTTCATCTTCTATTTTTACAAGAGATATAAAACCCCACCTTATCCGTGTTCCCTCACCATTCCCGGGATCATATGAATGGGATGTAAGATAGATGCTGTTTTGATCTGCCTGTATCAGGATATCTTCTGACTCCCAGCGTTTAATATAATCAGCCGCCCTTGTATACCTGTTGTCCCAGTCAGAATCACCTTTCTTTTTATTGCCCAGTTCAAGCCGGATTATGTTATTTGGATGTGCCTGGTAATATCCTTCCTGTTCTTCCTTTGTGATTACATCATAGGGTGGAGTGATAAGGTCTCCTAAATTTCCTATTTTATTGAAATTATAGGTTAACCCCATGAATGGTGCTACTATTGCCATATATTAATTAATCCTTTCGGGAACTCAATTTTTAGGGCTATTTCCTATCAGATAATGAGACCTTGTCAACCAAAAACAAGCTTTTTAGCATATTAGACTGAAGGCTGTTAGACTTTTAGGAAAATATTAAAACAGTTTTTGCTAACAGTCTTCAGCCTAAACAGCTTCAGCCTAAAAGGTTGTCTTCTGACCTCTGATTATTCTCATTTGACATTTAGCTAAAAATTTGTAATTACTTTCCTTCCACGTGGATTTATTAATCCAGGTGTTTTAGATTAATTTTCAATTTGCTCTGACCAAAATACACGGAAGGATTAATAAGTCATAATAATCGTTTTTTATCAGAATGCAGGATAAAAATAAGCCTATCTATTCCTCCAAATAAAAAATATGAAAAAAAATAAAAAAGCAATATATTACATTACACTAATACCATTTATTATTATTCTGGCGGCCTTTGTGTGGTTGTTTACTATTATTTTTGAAGGTGAACTGCCGGTTGCAGCCATTGACCCGCTTCCTGAATTCATTTCGAAGAAACAGGAGTACAGGATCAATATAAAAGATGACAAAAGAGGCCTTAAATCTCTTAGGGTGTCTTACAGCCAGGGGGGCAGCGAGGTTAATATTTTTGAGAAAAAATTTTTCTTTAAGGGATTTTTAAATAAAGAGGGAATAAGAAGCTACGAAAAAATTATTGAGCTTGATCCGTATGAACTGAAGCTTCCCCAGGGCAGGGTAGATCTTACTTTACAGGTATGGGACTATTCCCGGCGGAATGGCGGTGATGGAAACATGACAATCATAAGACATTCCATGATAGTTGACACCATTCCCCCTGCCATAAGGGCTATAAGCAGAATGCATAATATTAATGAAGGAGGGGCCTGTCTAGTCATATATCGAACATCTTCAGATACAACTGAAAGCGGTGTCTATGTGGACGATGCATTCTTTCAGGGTTTTCCTGTTGAAGAGAAGGATGGAATGCATGTTTCCTACTTTGCCCTTACTCATGATGTTGGCAGTGATCCGAATGTCTATCTCTGGGCAAGGGACAGGGCTGATAATACTACGCAGGCAACATTTTATTATCATATACTTCAAAAACGCTTTCGAAAAGAAAGGATTGATATCAGTGATAGTTTTTTAAAGCGCGTACTGCCCTATTTTAGCTATTATGACCTTGATCCTGAGAAAAGCGACAAAGATAATTTCCTGCGTATCAATAATGAGCTCAGAAAAGAAGATAGTCTTAACCTGTATAGTCTGTTAAAAAAGACCAGCCCTAAAAAACTCTGGAACGGCGTATGGCTGAGAATGAAAGGCGCTGCCACTACGGCAAAATTCGCTGATCACAGGGAATACTTCTATATGGGAGAAAAAATCGATGAAAAATACCATATGGGTGTAGACCTCGCGTCTGTGGCTAACTCGCCTCTGGAAGCGGCGAATAACGGAGTAGTCGTATTTGCCCAGAGAAACGGAATTTACGGACTTACTGTGATAATTGACCACGGGCAGGGTATTGCTTCTTTGTATGGTCATTTAAGCAGTATCGATGTTTCCGTTGGTGATATTCTAAACAAAGGGGATATTATCGGTTACAGTGGGCAGACAGGACTCGCAGAGGGCGATCACCTCCATTACAGTATGCTGGTCCATGGAGCTTTTGTGAATCCGATTGAATGGTGGGACACCCATTGGATCAAGGATAATATCACCAGAAAGCTTGATCTCCTTAAAAATTGATCAACTACTCACCTTTAAAAAAGAGAATCAAACGCCATGTAATAGGCCCGTCTCACACTTTTTTTGCTGCCACGAGCTCCGGCCTTGAAAATCTTTGTGAAAAGGAATTACTTTCACTTTTCCCTGAATCTAAAGAACTGTCAGCTTTTAATGGCGGAGTCGAATTCAAGGGAAAGCTTGACGACTGTTATAAGGCAAATCTGTACCTGCGGACACCAGGCAGGATACTGATGCGTATTACTGAATTCAACGCCTCCAACTTCAGAAGACTTCACAAAAAACTTCAGGAAATAGCATGGGAACTATATCTTCACAGTAACGTGTTACCGAAAATAAATGTTACAGCAAAACACTCAAGGCTTTACCACAAGGATGCAATAGCAGACAGATTTATCACCAGTATCAATGAACGTATAAAAAGTAACACCTTCTTGCCTTTGGGCAATGGCCGCGAAGTACAGCACCAGCAGATATTCGTCAGGGTGATAGATGACCGCTTTACTGTTTCCCTGGACAGCAGTGGTGAACTTCTCTATAAACGGGGAATTAAAGGACATGGAGGGAAAGCCCCCCTAAGGGAAACACTGGCGTCTGCGGCTCTGATGATCGCGGGGTACAGAAGTGATGAACCTTTACTGGATCCCATGTGTGGAACCGGGACTTTTTCAATTGAAGCCGGAATGATATCAAACAGAATTCCTCCGGGCTGGTACAGGAACTTTGCCTTTGAGAACTGGCCGGGATTCAGGCCTGAATTGTGGAATTATATCAAAAAAGTTGCCCATGGAAGTATTGTATTTCATGAAGATCTGCCGAATATTATTGCCTGTGATAAAGACCGGAATACCTGCGCGACCGTTAAAAGAACTGTTAAAAAATATCAGTTAAGTAATAATATTAAAATATTAAATAGAGATTTCTTTACCATTACTCCCATTGATGTGTTCGGATACACACAACTGAAAAAACCGGGCCTGGTGATTATCAATCCACCATATGGTATAAGAATTGGAACTAAAAAAAACAGTAAAAGACTTATTAACCGTATTATCAGAAGGCTTAAGCAGCATTACTCCGGCTGGAAGGCCGCACTCTTTATCCATGGTAAAAAACTGCCTGACATCAGACTGTCAGAAGACAGTATAATTACAGTAGACCATGGTGGTCTAAAATTGCTTTTGTATACCGGTAAAATAACAGGGGGAAATAATGGTCAGTGAGTATAACAATGACCAGCTTAAGGAAGACGAAAAATGCTTTACCTGGCCTGATAAACCGGTTCTTTTTGATGAACTTGAGGCCCTGTTTATCAAGAAAGATTTTGACAGCCCGCTAATGTATTTTCATAAAAGTCCTGGACTCCTCAGGGTTAAATCGGAAGCAGGGATCGGGGAGAAAAAATGAAGAGAATCATTCCTTTAGTTATATCATTAATGATCATTTTTTCCGGCAGTGTCACAGAAGCAGAAACCGCCATTGAACGGCTGGTGAAAAAAATTGTCACCGGCAGAGAATCAAATGATGATAAAGTGTATAAAATCGAGAGATGGGTGAGTAAAAACATTAAATACCGGGGTGATAAAGAGCAATTCAACATGGACCGGTTAACTTTACCCATGGAGACTATTCAGAGACGCAAGGGAGACTGTGAAGACGGGGCAATGCTTATTATGGACCTTGCTGTTACAGCCGGTGTGCCAAGGGAAAGGCTGAGGCTGTATGCTCCTATTGTAACGAAGGGGGGAGGATTGCATGCCAGTGTTGCCTATCAGAGAGAAAAGGATCATGCATGGGTATGGGTAGAATGGACCGTGGAGCTGGCATATAAAATTGGAAAAATAAAAAAAAGACCCTCGATAAACAGGGTCGCTTCTTTCATTCCATTAGGAGATTATTATGAAGTAACCAGTCATAACCCCTTTAAAATAAAAAAGTATTTTAACGAAGAAGTGGCAGGGCGCGCAAAGAAGATTTTAGAACAGGATAGTCAGCCTGATAAGTAGTAGAGTTACTTTAGTTGCATGGGGAGTATAAGCGCACGGGTCATAGCACCAGGGGCAGGGAATACATATCAGGCTAAAGCTTTTTAGGCTAAAGGCTATTAGGGAAAGAGTAAAAACAAAAACCTTCACAGGCAGGCAAAAATATAATGCTCAGGATAAAATCTGAATAATAATATACATATTTTTTAACAAGGCTTTTAAGGTTTACCTAACAGCCTTTAGCCTAAAAAGCTTTAGCCTGCATTACTAACAGCCTTCAGCCTAATCCACTAATATTAATCGTTGAACAAATCATGCAATACACCGGCGGAAACAGCAATCTGGTACAGGACACTTGTAGTGTCTTTAAATAATCTTAACCAGCTCAATTTGGCCACCTTTTTTGGCACTATCACTGTGTCACCGGGTAACAGTTCAACGGAATTAAATGAGCCAAATCCCCATCTGTGTTTTTCAATATCCCAGTTGAATAATCCAAATCTGCCCTGTTCTTTACTGATTACAGTACCATCGGCTTTCACAATGTAAATCTGCTTTTTGTCAGCGCTATCAGTCATCCCGCCTACGAGGTTCAGGTAATAACCAACATCCTTATCTTTTTTATAGACCATTGCATTAGGATTAAACACTTCGCCTATAATAAATACTGAATCAGGTCTTTTACCAACGATAAGCTTGTCACCCGGTCTGAGTTCAATATCATTATCTCCCGATGGCATTAATATTATTTCGGATATATCTATAACCATACGCCCCGTGGGTTCGGCCATTCTCAATTTTTCCAGCATTTCTTTTTTAGCGCTTAATGACTGTAACGTTATGTTTGCCTGCGATGCGTCAAGGGCTGTTTCTGCCGAGTAGGCACTAATTGTAAGAATGTCCTGTTCAAGCCTGTTGATATACTCGGTTTTCCTTTCTGACTGAATTTTTTTAACTGATTCCCTCAGAAATATTGCTCCATAAACATAGGCTTCATCAGTCACGCCACCGGCCCTTTCGATAACCGAAGAGAGCCTTTCACCTTCTGAAAAGCTGTATTCACCGGGAAAGTCAAATTCCCCTTCCAAAAAAACTTTTTTATCAAGTGAAGTTACATATTTTGGAATCTCTCTTAAATGCACCAGATCATTTTTCTGCAGTATTAAATTATCTTCAGAATTTCCAGCCATCGCCTTTTGGGGTGTGAAACTGATTTTCACCAGATCCATTCCGGAACTACCGGGCACCAGCCGGGTCAACTCCCCTTTTTCCAGGTAAGCACTTTCGGTCGGGTTTCCTGCCTGGAATATTAAGTCCTTAATGGTCATGCCATCATACAGGCGGTATACTCCCGGTCTTCTCAGTGCCCCGCTGATTGAAACCTCAGGAAGATTTCTTTTTTCCCAGGCGTTATAAACAGTTATATGATCCCGGTCCTTTAAAAGGAGGTTTTCTTTCTCATCTCCTTCCAGCATTTTGCCAAGGTTGAATATTTCGATTTCAGGATGAAGATCAGGAGGCACCAGCCTCAAAATTTCTGCCTGGGGAAGGTATGGCTCAGGAAGCAGGTAATCGTATGAGAGAATGATATCCTTTACCCTCATACCTTCCTTAAATTCATATTCCCTGGGATACTTTACATTCCCTTCAAGGTAAACGACCTTTTCCATTTTTGTATGAATAGGAAAAATTTTGATCAGGTCGCCGTCTTCAATAATTGTTTTTAGATTTGAATCTGTTTTCCCGTAAGAAGGGTCCAGGTTAAAACTTTTAATTATTCTACGGCTGTGTCCGGCTATCCGTTCTATTACAATATTCTGCAGATGACCGGTTGCTAAAATTCCGCCGGCCAGGTCAATTATTTCTTCAAGTGTCTGCAGCCCTTTCATCTCATATATGGCAGGCCTCCTTACCATCCCCGCTATACCGGCAACCGGGCCGATTACCGGTACAAATACAGTGTATCCCTGCTGCAGTCTTACATCATCCCCTTTTGAGCCGTTTATAAAGAAGTTATACAGATCTATATTCTTTATCAGTTCTCCATCTTTAGATACTTTGATATTTCTCAGGCTTCCATTCTTTCCCGCTCCTCCTGCCGCAAAAAGAGCCGTGATAGCAGTTGACAAGGGGGTCAGGTTATACGTCCCGGGTTTATTCAACTCGCCAATCATGTATACATCAACGGTTCTCAGACTTCCCATGTTAACACTCATTTCAAATTCGGGATAAAATTCCTTGAACCGGTTATACAGGTATGTTTTAAGTTCGGAAAAAGTCATCCCTGAGACAGCCATGGTGCCGAGGCGGGGAAGGGTTATAGTGCCTTCCCGCGATACCGTCGTGTTATATGTGCTTTCAGCTCTACCCCATAAATGGACAGTAAAATTGTCTCCCGGGCCCAGGATGTAATCAGGAGTTACCGGGCCATATTTTGCAGGTGATAAGGTGGACTCCGTCTCAAAATAATCATAGCCGAACTGAGTAAGATCCTTGTCTGTTTCTCCGGTCAATTTATCTGCAAAGACATTTTCTATTCTCGATTTATCGAAATCCTCTTCTTCTACACCGGCTTCTTCATCCGGCAGCAACCCCCCTGGCTTGATAGCCTCCATATCTACATCTGAGATAATATCAGGATAGTCTCTTGCCAATCTCGCCAGTTCCACCTCGGAAAGGCTGCTTAATAACCTGGTTTTTTCAACGTGATTCAAAGTGCTCAGGATAACTAATCTGCCTTCGTCATCCAATAGGGAAAAAAGGTCCTGTTTAGATGAGTCATCGAGATATTCAAACAATTTTTGTTTATCGTAGGTGGTTAAATTCTTAAAAAGAGTTTTTCTTTCTGTAGATGTAAGAAGGTCGACCATACCCTTCCTTTCAGAATCATTCAGCCTTTCATACATATATGTAATTTCTTCAGGGTTTAATCCCTTCATTATGATTGCTTTCTGAGATTCCGATAATGAACTCATATAGTCTCTGCCAAGTTGTTCATTCCCCAGAGAACTGATCGAGGAAGAGCCAGTTCCTTGCCTATTGGCACCAGGTTCAAACTGGGCAAAGGAATGGCTGGCAGAGAAAACTAACAGAATAATTAAGTAAAGGGAATCAAGTCTCGAAACTTTATAGAAAGATAAGAATTTCATCGGTAAAAGCCTTTCTTTATCGTAAGTATATAGCAAAGATATAGTATGGCAGGTTAAAAAGCCCTCATGAAAGCTAATGATAATTTTTATATATTACACCAATTATTAAATCAAGCGTTAATAAATAGATCTTCAAGGTATAACCGTAAAGAGATAGTAGAACAGAAATGAAAAGATTTTTAAATGATGGGAAAAAAATAAAT
>JBHPCX010000116.1:0-10099 GCA_042573485.1 Thermodesulfobacteriota bacterium
TATGAACTTGAAGTCATGAGAGACTTCAAGGACAATGTTGTTATTATATGCTCAATTGAAAACTTTGATCCTATGGGAGTTCATACCGGTGACAGTATTACCGTGGCCCCGGCCCAGACACTCACAGACAGGGAATACCAGGTGATGCGTGATGCCGCTATTGATATCATAAGGGAGATAGGTGTTGAAACGGGTGGATCAAATATCCAGTTTGCCATACATCCTGAAACCGGGGAAATGATAGTAATTGAAATGAATCCAAGGGTTTCCAGGAGTTCAGCGCTTGCGTCAAAGGCCACTGGATTTCCTATCGCCAAAATCGCCGCTAAACTGGCAGTTGGATATACCCTTGATGAGATAGCCAACGATATTACCCGTGAAACCCGTGCCTCATTTGAACCTACGATTGATTACTGCGTGGTAAAGATACCCAGGTGGACATTTGAGAAATTTCCGGGAGCCCAGGACAGTCTGACCACTTCAATGAAATCCGTTGGGGAAACCATGTCTATAGGCCGGACTTTTAAGGAATCACTGCAGAAGGCTATCAGGTCCCTTGAGATAGACCGTTTTGGACTTGGTTCCGATACTCCTGGTGACGATGAACCGGTTGACCTTCATGAAATAGAACAGTGCCTGATAAACCCTAACTCAAAAAGGCTCTTCTACATACGTGAAGCCTTTAAGTTGAATTTGCCGATTGAGAGAATATATGAATTATCAGCAATTGATCCATGGTTTCTCTTTAACCTGAAGCAGATATACGACATGGAAATGAAACTCAGGGATATGAGCAGCAAAAATGTCGATATCATGGACTTGGATTCTGACTTTTTAAAACAGGTCAAGGAATATGGTTTTTCTGATGTGCAGCTTTCATTCATTTTCAACAGGACAGAACAGGAAATCAGGGAAATAAGAAAAATTAAGAATGTTGAACCTGTATACAAACTCGTGGATACCTGTGCCGCTGAATTTGAAGCATATACACCCTATTATTATTCAACCTATGAGCAGGAAAACGAGATAAGAAAAACCGATAATCGAAAGGTCATTATTCTCGGCGGAGGACCCAACAGGATAGGGCAGGGCATAGAATTTGATTACTGCTGTGTCCAGGCTTCATTTGCCCTGCGTGAGATGGGCATTGAAAGTATAATGGTCAACAGCAATCCTGAGACCGTAAGCACGGACTATGACATATCAGATAAACTCTATTTTGAGCCACTGACAAGGGAGGACGTGCTTAACATAATTGAGCAGGAAAAACCTGAAGGTCTTATTGTACAGTTTGGGGGTCAAACCCCCCTTAATATTGCCGTGCCACTTGCTGAGGCCGGAGCTAAAATACTGGGGACAAGCCCTGACAGTATTGACAGGGCTGAAGACAGGGAAAGGTTTCAAATGCTCCTCAAAAAACTGGATATTTTACAGCCGCCAAACGGTATTGCCACCAATAAGGGGCAGGCAATAAAAATCGCGGAGGAAACAGGCTATCCTGTTGTTGTAAGGCCATCTTTTGTCCTTGGCGGAAGGGCAATGGAGATAGTTTATGATAAAAAAGATCTTGAGTACTACATGGAAACCGCTGTTAAGGTCTCGCCTGGCAGACCGGTCCTGATTGACAGGTTTCTGGAACATGCCACCGAGGTTGATGTGGATGCTTTGTCCGATGGCACAGAAACAATAGTAGCAGGCATAATGGAGCATATTGAGGAAGCGGGTGTACATTCAGGTGACAGTGCCTGTGTTCTTCCGCCTATTACACTGGGGTCTGAAATAATTGAAAAACTCAAAGCCCACACAAAGGCAATTGCAAAGGAATTAGATGTAATCGGTTTGATGAATATCCAGTATGCAGTGAAGGATGAAGTTATTTATGTGATTGAAGTTAACCCCCGGGCATCGAGAACAATACCATTTGTAAGCAAGGCCACGGGTGTTTCATTCGCAAAACTGGCTACAAAGGTGATCATGGGGTGCAGTCTTAAGGAGCTTGGATTAACAGAGGAAGTGGTCCCGGCCCATGTATCCTGTAAGGAATCAGTGTTTCCCTTTACACGGTTTCAGGGGGTAGACACGATTTTAGGTCCTGAAATGAAATCAACCGGTGAGGTAATGGGAATAGACAGCTCTTTTGAACTTGCCTTTGCGAAATCGCAGCTGGCGGCAGGCCAGCAGCTGCCTTTATCCGGAACAGTGTTTGTCAGTGTAAAGGACAGTGATAAGGAGGGTGTGCTAAAACCCGTCACCATACTCAATGATACCGGCTTTAAAATCGTGGCTACAAAAGGAACGGCAAAATTCTTGAGGGAGAAGGGTATACCGGTAAAGGATATCAATAAAGTAAGAGAGGGAAGACCCCATATTGTTGATATGATAAAAAATAATGAAATAGACCTTGTCATCAATACAACGAGCAATAAGAAGGCCGTTTCGGAAAGTTATTCCATCAGGAGAAGTACTTTAGTTCTCGGTATTCCCTATACAACAACGATAGCGGGTGCCGGTGCCACAGCACTTGCTATAAAATCAATGGTTGAAGGAAAGGTCGATGTAAAGACCATACAGGAATATCATAATATATAGGAACAGAGCGCAATATGGATTATTCATGCGATAAAAACGATGTAAAAATAAGACCTGACAGGCCAAAGGACGAATGCGGTATTTTTGCCATTTACGATCATCAGGAAGCCGCAAAACTGACTTATTTCGGCCTGTATGCCCAGCAGCACAGAGGACAGGAGTGTGCAGGTATAGTCGTATCCGACGGCCAGTGTGTTGTTGAGCATAAGGCAATGGGCCTGGTGCCTGACATCTTTAATGACAGGATACTTGATAATCTCCAGGGAAATATAGCGCTGGGACATGTAAGATATTCCACAACGGGATCATCCGTAATTGCCAATGCCCAGCCCTTCAGGATAACCCATGCGGGAAAGTGCCTTGCTATCGCCCATAATGGAAACCTGGTAAATGCCCATACTATTAGAAGAGAACTTGAGCATGACGGCTCTATTTTCCAGACCAGCATGGATAGCGAGATAGTACTTCACCTGGTAGCAAAATCACTGAAGGAAGGCCTTGAGCAGGCAATGATAAATACCATGAACAGGATCCAGGGAGCCTATTCTATGGTTGTCATGTCAGAGGATACCCTGATCGCGGTTCGTGATCCAAACGGTTTCCGTCCTCTCTGCCTGGGCAGGCTGAATTCAGGTTATGTTGTGGCATCGGAAACCTGTGCCCTTGACCTGGTACATGCTGAATATGTCAGGGATGTGGAACCCGGAGAAATTCTCATTATTAATGGAAACGGGTTGAGGAGTGTTAAGCCTCAGGAAACTCTGAGAAAGGCCCATTGTATTTTTGAGCTTATCTATTTTGCCAGGCCGGACAGCAACCTCTTTGGTCAGAATGTATATCTTTTCCGAAAAAAACAGGGGCAGCTGCTCGCAGAGGAGTTTTCCGTTGATGCAGACCTGGTAATGCCGTTTCCCGATTCAGGAAATTACGCGGCGATAGGCTTTTCCCATTCCTCAACAATTCCTCTTGAGATGGGTGTAATCAGGAATCATTATATAGGAAGGACTTTCATCCAGCCATCACAGACCATGCGTGATTTCGGGGTCAAGGTAAAACTCAACCCTGTAAAGGAATTGTTCCAGGATAAAAGAGTTCTTATTATTGAGGATTCAATTATAAGGGGCACTACTTCAAAGACAAGAATTAAGACATTACGGGAGATAGGTGCAAAGGAAGTCCATATGCTTGTTTCATGCCCGCCCCATAAGTATCCATGTCACTATGGTATAGACTTTTCAACAAGAGGTGAATTGATAGCGGGTCACAAGAATGTTGAAGAAATAAGAGATTTTATAGGGCTGGACAGTTTAGGATACCTGAGTATTGATAACCTCGTAAAAGCGACCCACATACCAAGAAAAGACCTCTGTCTTGCCTGTTTTGACGGTAATTATCCTGTACCCATAGAAGAAGGGGTCGGGAAGTTTTCAATGGAGTAATTCTAAAACAGATACTGGATCCTAGATGCTGGGTACCGGGCGCTGGATGGAAGAAAAAAGATATTTTTTACCACAGAGACGCGGAGGACACAGAGGTTTAATTATTTTTCATTTGTCGCGAGATACCGACAAATGAAAAGAACCTCTACATTTTATGGTTGAAATTCTTTAATTCGCTAGAAATAACTTGATTAGGAACAACCCGATTCAAAATCGAAGATAATTTGCCCCTGGATGAGCTCTTTTAAACAATCGGCATCTCCCGATTGTTTAAAAATACAATTCCTCTGCGAACTCTGCGCCTCGAATGAGTGGAGCGAATGGGCGGTAAAAAACAAAGACCAATAGGGAAAAAGAAATCAGAGGTGTTAAGCGTAAATCTGTCAACTATTTTAGGACGACACACAGGGGTTATTTTTTATCCAGTATCATTATATTACATGATATAATCCCAATTGGCCGAGATGGCAGGCATAACAAAACTGTATCTATAATTTTTAACCCTCGTACTCCATATTCCATTTCTTGAAAACCTCTTTGTAAATATCAGGCTGAGAGAAGTCGGATAACATCATCATCTGCTCATTGGCGAACATTGATTCCTGAAAAAAGGCTGTAAGTCCTTCCATAAATTCATCAAGTTTTTGTACCGGTATTGAAAAAATCATTTCACCTGCCTGGGTAAGTGCCCTGACATATTCTCCGGGATCAGGCAGGGTTATCCAGTACTCATTGTGAAGTACCGGCGAAGTAACAGACCATGCGCATGAAAACGGGAAGAAACGGGATTTCACCTTTTTCTTTTCCTCTTCCTTCAATGAAAGAAGCATACTCCTCAGCTGATTAGTATCGGAATAGATAATGACAAGGTCAGGTTCAAAGGAGGTTTCCCTTAGAGGGGCGCTTAAAATACCGATGTATTCACCATGTTCAAAGCCCTCGTACATGATTTCGCCGCCCGGGGCAGGGGAATCAGGGGGCTGTAAAAGACCATAGGCCAATACAGGCCCGGGGCACCAGTTGTCCTCCTTGAGCATTGCCACCGCAAGTCTGTCACGCCTTGAAAGGCTAAACGCCTGGCATTGTGCGTAATGTTTGTTCCGGTCCTTCATAGGCCTGAGTACGTCTGCAGGAATATCAGCTTCACTTTTCAGCATTTTCACTGCTATTGGTGATGTCTGTAACCTGAGCCGTTTTTCAAGTTCTTCACCGTATTTATTAAATTTCTTTACATCAGCCACTTATTATCCTCCTGTTTTCCTATCCATTTTAATCTGTTCCATTGTTTCTATTATCAAAACCATAAAATTGAAATAAAAGCAATTTATTGAAGCGATTACATCCATATAATCCCCTTGACGCAGGCATTGAATTTACTTATAGTCTGTGTGCAAAATACTATATTTTTAATACATCAAATCAACTTGGAAGGAATTATTATGGCAGAAAATAGAATAGATGGAAAAGAACCTTTATGGTTATTAATTGAAAAGGAAATAGTTAAAGAAGAAGAAGAAAGCTTTGCCGAACAAAGCATTCTTGATACCACACAAAAAATAGCTGAGGAGCTTGACGCGTCCGGATATAACGTATCAAAAAGCGGCGGTAACTGGCTGCGCCTGAAAGACGCGGTTAAGACGCGTACACAGGCAGACAGACCATTTATGGAGGACCTGGATAAAGCCATTTCCGTTCTTACACTCGATGATTTGTCTGATACTCAAAGTGTAGCCATGAAAATAGTTGCTGAACTGGGAAAGGACTGGTCAGGGATACTGACTTCAGAAAATATCCCCGACTTTGAAAAAATGGTTGTTGATAAGAAAACTGATCTGGTGATCGCAAAGGCCAAAGAGTTATCCGGTGAGGACGGAATACGTTATCTGATAGCTGAATCATTTGAGGCAGAATCAATCGTCGAAATAATGGGTATTTCTGAAGATGATTTTAACAGTGTAAAAACTAAAGTTGATGCTGAAATAGCTGAGAAGAAGAGGGTACAGGAGTTATACGAAAAGGCCCCGGATTCTGCAGATGATGAAAAAATTAAATATCTAGTAGATAATGACGCATCTGATGAACTGATAATAGAAATAGGCGGTTTCACCCAGTCTGCTATTGATGATGTTAAAAAGAAAATGGAAAAAGAGCTGGAAGAAAAAAGGAAAAAAGAAGAGGAACTGGCAGCAAAAAAAGCAGCAGAAGCAGCCGGTCCTTCTCTTGACCAGATAGAACCGGACCAGATGCTGGAATATATTGAAGGTATCCGTGAGATACTCGAGTTTTCGGATCAGGAAAAGGATATCCGCATCATGTGTGAACAGAGCTCTATTCCCCAGGCCCTGGTTGACATAGCAGTCAATGATCCTGACAAGCTTGATGAAATGGAAGCGGAAGCAGAGGGTTAAGGATCAACTTTTACCTGTATTTTAAATAACAAAAACCGGGATATTTCATCATCCCGGTTTTTTTTATGTCGTTTTGTAGATAGATGTAGCAATAAGCCTGTTACTCACTCCAGAAAAAAGATTTTGTTGTAACTCCCAGATTTATTGGGTTTGTCAATTTCAACATCGTCTGCAATAACAGTGGGAGGAGAAACCTTGGCCACAGTTGGCAAGGGTAGGGGCACGATGCATCGTGCCCTTACAAAGATGCACCTTGAAATGACATTGTCACATAATTTCAAAAGCTGGGATCAATAGCTTAATAACCTTTTCTGAATAAGAAGAGATGACTATTCTACAATAAGATAGTCGCTATACTCCAAAACCGGAAGAACAGGCACTTTCTTAAAGACTGGATCGAATTCAAGATCGGTTTCACCCTGCCAGAAGAGAACAAACTCCGCGACCACCAGACCTTTAAACTTTCCTTTGTAACGGCTGTGTATAATGGGGGCGTTTAATAGGGTTTTTGAAAAACCCAGGTTTTCATCATGACAGGTGGAATCTTCAAGAGGGAGGGCTGCTGCCGTGTTATATAAATTTTGGACCAGTGTATCAGGCGAAATATTGCTGCGTACTGATGACCGGGTCATGATAGAAGGCCGGGCAGGAGTCTTGAGAAGACGGAGGGACAGCGGGTCAGCATCAGCTTCAGGGCTGCAGGTTTTTAGACCGACTCCCAGAAATATGGCTTCGGAACTTACAAGCTGCAGGTTGGAAAGGTCATCTTTATTATTTTTGAAGGTTACCGGGCCCTGAATAAAAATGGGGCCTGTAGCGTATATCCGGCAACCAGTATTCGTTACGATAGTTGCATTATTAAGGATGATAATTCCCCGGACAAAGAGATCTCCATCAATTACAATCTCTCCGCTGTTTGTATAGTAATTCTTATTTTCTGCGAGCCTGATACCCACATCATCTGAAGAGACATTTTCGTCATTTTTTATATATTTAAAATCAATGGGATTGCCAATTGTGATTCCAAACCTTGATTCCAGAGTCGGAACATCAGGAGCACCTATAAATACTTTCTTTTTTTCAATAACATGAGAGGGATTTTTTTTATGTTTTTCAAGCGCCTTCAAGTATTCAGCAAGTGAATCAGCCTTAAAAGCCTCCCTATATAAAGACTGGTCCGTTAAAACATTATCTGCTGCGCGTTTAAGGTTGAAATCAATGGCAGCATTTTCGGGAACAATGATATCTTTATGGAATTCTGCGGTCAGCCAGCCTGTCTTATCCAAACCGGCCATAAAGTCACCATATATGTGCCCGTTGAAAGGGCCCACTTTACTGTCACTTTCAGGATTGCCGAAAAAGTAGGAGGATCCATATCCGAAATCAGTTATGACATTTGAGTAAAATTCAGCATGACATGTTACGCAGGCGGCAGCACGGACAGCCAGAGCAGGTTCATATCTGGTGATCGCAGGAGGGACCAGTTTGACAGGTGAATTTTCCCCTGCATCTGTTGTGTCTTTCTTTTTAATTCCTGTAAAAAACAAAAGACATAAAATAATCAGGACAGGAAGAAAGCGTAGTTTTTTAAATTGAAAAATATTTTTAATTTTCATTATTATCCTTTATTTAGAAACGTTTAAAATTTGAACTAAAAGTGATCAATAATTCTATTTTCTTGTAAGAAATAATAAAACAGGCTCTGAAGCTGTTGATATTATGACTATTAGCCTTCAGTCTAAAAGCCTTCAGCCTGCTGCCTTCCAGACCCTTATGGCTTTTATCTTTCCTGTAGGGCAATACACTTCGCACGCGCCGCAGCCATTGCACTTAAGGGTATCCACAACAGGGAAGGCCACATATGCTTCGTCATCCCAGTAAAACTGGATTGCATCAAAAGGGCAGGAGCGCTCACAAATATTACAGTCATTCACTCCCCTGACCAGGTAGCAAAGCGATGCATCCAGAATTGCTTCTCCAATTACATATTCCTGTTTCTGTTTCAAGCTCAGTTTCTGTAATGCACCGCTAGGGCATACCATTGTGCAGAGATTGCATTTTTCAACACAGTATTCCTTTTTAAAACGAACAACCGGTGCCAGTAATCCAAGCAGGCCGGCCTGTCCTGTATCAGGATGAATAATTTTTGATGGGCAGACTCGCATACAGTTACCGCACCGTAAACATTGTCCTGAGAACTCATCCTTTTCAATCGCGCCGGGCGGGTGTAATGGATCGTTTAAAGAGTCTGCGCCTCTGACTTTTTTGGCATAAAGGCTTAATCCCGTACCGGTTACAATCGTCAGAAAGGTTCTACGCGTTGCTGAAAAGGTGTATCCAATCCCGGATTGCTCCCGGCGTTTTGAATTTATAGATTCCAGAGGCCTTTTCAGGAATGACACAATGTCCGCGAGAATATCCTGTGTCGCGCCTAAAGGACAAAGACGGGCGCACCAGAGATTACCTGAAGTTAATGCAATTAAAAGCAGTACGATTATACCGGTCAGGGAGAGGAAAGCGGAGAGGAGATTTGCTGCAGTATAAACAGAAAAGGCGCTGTTAAAAAACGCTAACGGGTCCATCCACAGGAATAGGGGATACCCTGTGACTGCACCTGTTAGCGTAAGAAGTGCAATGTATCTGCCGATATAAGGAGATTTTTTCCACCAGGAATATTTACCCGGTCCAATGCCTGTAACAGTATCAAGGAGCAGGCCGACGGGACATATATTTCTGCAGAACCACCTGTTTCGTACCAGGGCGATAGCGGCAAATATAAGTCCTGGAATTGAACCTATCCCGAAAGCAGCACCCGTAAGCACAGTACATATTGCCGCAAATGGGCTTGCCTGGACTAATGTACGAGAATGATCTATCCAGAAAGGGAAGGGCAGCAGCAGTATTATTGCCAGAAGAAAGCAACCCCATTTCACGTAATGGCGCGGCGGGCGCCATGGACGAATCATCCCAGAAAAACTCCCTGCTCTTTGAGTTGATTTTGAAGTTTGGTTATATTCACCTCTCTGGGTTTACATTTGTCTTTTATGCTCAGGGCGGCAGCAATTCCCGCGGCCTGTCCTGTGACCCAGCAGATCGGTATAAGCCTCAATGTGTCCGCGACGATAAACTCAGCAGAAACACACCGTCCCGCTGCCAGAAGATTTTCCAGTTTTGAGGGCAAAAGACAACCATAGGGGATCTGAAATTCAGGCGCATTCGCGTAGGTTCCGCTGTATCCGATTACGTCTTTGAATTTAGCACCTGCCTTCATCTCCTCTTCTGTAAGTTTTTTAACACCGGCTAATAACCTGGAAAGCCGAACACCCATCTGGGGTGCGGTTTCCACAATAAAGGCCTCCTCAGCACCTTTTCTCTTTCGGGCTTTTTCAAGGTTTTTCCATAATGCTCGTCGATGAAGAAGTTCCATCCTGCTCAAGTCAGCGATATCAAGGGCATCTCCGACAGGGCCCTTCATATTAATCCAGTTTACACCGGGGGCTGGTGTGGGGCTGCCCACATGCCCTTCAAAAGATCTTACCGGCATTCCCCTGGCAGGCATTCCATTATCACCTGTATCCGTCTCCTCTCTTGCGCCAATAGTATGTTTAAAGTGCTCACCAACAAGCATATCCTGAACTTTCACATTTCCCAAACGGCTGACAA
>JBHPCX010000117.1:0-9875 GCA_042573485.1 Thermodesulfobacteriota bacterium
TGTAAGGACTGAATTTCCAGATAAAATCATTGCCTTTTCACAGGAATTCATAACCACGAAACAAATCCAATGGAACGCTTTCAGGAAAAAACTTAAGCAAGATCATATTCCAACTAATTTTGATGATATTGTAACGCAAGTGAGAAAATTTATCGACCCTATAGCATCTGCTCTCATATCGCAAAAACCACCCCCCTCAAAATGGTTTGCACCCGGCCCATGGATGTAACTATGGACTACAGGAAATTACTCGAAAAGTGTAATGCCCTGATGGAACAGATAGACCGAATAACAAAAGAAAACATCCAGTTGAGGGCTCAACTCGGTCTACCGGAATCTGAGTTTATCCAAAAAGCTACTTCAACAAAAACCGCCAAAAGAAAGAAAACTGATGATGAATCGGATGCCAAAAATTCCTCTTCAGGTGTGAACAACCAATCGGATACTTTTTCCAAGATCCGTCTGTTCATGTCACTTTTCAAAGGACGTGAAGATGTTTACGCAAAGAGGTGGGAGAATAAAAAGAAAGGAACATCGGGTTACTCACCGGTCTGTCTGAATGAGTGGCGGTCAATTAAATGCAAAAAACCAAAAATTCCCTGCTCCAAATGTGATGACAGTCTTTATGCTGCTTTGGATGAAAGCTTCATTGAAAGCCATCTGCGTGGTAATACTATCGTCGGCATATATCCGATGTTGCTGGACGAAACATGCTGTTTTTTAGCAATAGACTTTGACGATGCTGGCTGGCAGAAAGACATCTCTGTTCTTAGAGATGTATGCTGCGAGTTCGAAATTCCTGTCGCTATCGAACGATCGCGGTCCGGAAAGGGAGGCCATGCCTGGTTTTTCTTTAAAAATCCATTGTCTTCCGCTTTGGCCCGAAAATTCGGAACCGCCCTGATCACGAGCTCCATGGGTAAAAGGCATGAAATGCAATTTAAATCATATGACAGATTATTTCCCAGTCAGGATACAATGCCCAAAGGCGGATTTGGAAGTTTGATAGCGCTTCCTTTGCAAAAAACAGCACGGGAAAACAAAAACAGCGAATTTATTGATGAAAATTTTCAGTCTTATAGTGACCAATGGGCATTCTTGTCAACTATTCAAAAAATAACAGAAGACTGTATCGTAGATCTCATATCAGAGCTTTCACCCGGTCATGAGTTAGGTCTATTAAAAATCGATGAAGAGGGGGAACCAGAAAAGCCTTGGGAAAGAAACACAAGCAAAATAAAGCTCAAAAAAGATGATTTTCCGAAACATCTCGACATAGTTAAGGCAAATATGCTGTTTATTCCAAAGGCAGAAATTTCTCAAAGGGCATTGAATCGACTTAAAAGGCTAGCATCTTTTAAAAATCCTATGTTTCATAGACAGCAAGCAATGCGTCTGCCAACCTATGGACATCCGAGAGTCATCTCCTGTGCTGATGAAACAAAAGAATACTTATGCCTGCCAAGAGGATGTGAGCTGGACTTGTCCAGCGAGCTTGAAGAACTTGGAGTTGATATCCGGATTATCGATAAAACATATAGCGGGAAAAGCATTGATGTAGAATTCAAAGGCCATCTGAGAGATGAACAAATCATAGCTCTCAAACATTTGCTACAATACGATAACGGAATTCTTTCAGGCACAACGGCCTTTGGCAAAACCATCGTTGCTATCAAATTGATTGCAGAGAAGAAAATTAATACGCTGATCCTGGTGGATAAAATCAATCTGCTGTCGCAATGGAAGAACAAACTGTTAGAATTCCTCGTAATCAATGAAACATTGCCAGAGCAGTCGGCTGATAAAAAATCAAAAAGAGGTCGAAAAAAGAAAAGAAGTGTCATTGGGCAAATAGGTGCGGGCAAAAATACATTGAACGGTATTTTAGATATTGCGGTGATGCAATCGTTGAGCAGGCAGGGAGAAGTCAAGGATTGTGTTATGAATTACGGTTTAATAATTGCTGATGAGTGTCATCACGCTTCGGCATTTACATATGAACAAATTCTGAAGACTACTCATGCGAAATATGTTTATGGTCTGACTGCTACACCAATACGAAAAGATGGGCATCATCCGATTCTGTTCATGCAATGCGGTCCCATACGATATAGAGACAATCCCAGAACACAAGCAGAGAACAGACCCTTTGACCATTATATTATGCCACGGTTTACATCTCTGAGGGCACCATTGGATATAGACCCGAAAGATCTCACAATACAGACATTATATTCCGAAATCATAAACAACGATTTTAGGGATCAACAAATCATCGAGGATGTATTGGCAAATCATAATCAGGGTAGAAACTGTCTTGTTCTGACTCTTAGGACAGCCCATGTCGAGAATCTCACAAATAAGTTAAAGGAACATATATCCGAAGTAATAAGCCTGACAGGAGGAATGGGAAGGAAGTCAATGCGTAAAGCCTTTGAACGTATCAATGACATTCCAGCTGACAAACCTATTGTCCTGGTGGCAACCGGGCACTTTATCGGTGAAGGTTTTGATGAACCTCGTCTCGATACGCTGTTTTTAGCGATGCCTGTATCATGGAAGGGCACACTGCAGCAATATGCAGGAAGACTCCACCGCCTGTTCAAAACGAAAAAAGAGGTGCGGATTTATGATTATGTAGATATCCATATGAATATGCTGGAAAGGATGTACCAAAAGCGGCTTAATGGATACGCTTCAATGGGATACAAAGCCAAGGGTGAAGCAATAGATGCTTCATCTTTGGATATCATTTTTCATAAAGATAACTTTTTATCTGTTTTTAATCATGATATCAGTTCAGCAAAAAAAGAAATTTTGATCGTAAGCCCGTTTATCAGGAAAAGACGCACTTCTCAAATGATTAACTATTTAAAAATCGCCTTAAGTAAAAACATTCGTGTCATTGTCATGACTAGGCCACCGGAAGACTTCAAGTCCGAGGATCGGCCAGCGCTGCTTAGATCACTGGACCTTCTGAAAAACAATGGCTTACGGGTTGCTTTTAAATCCAATATCCATCAGAAATTCGCAGTTATAGACCAAAAAATACTATGGTATGGCAGCATAAATCTTTTAAGTTACGGCAATGCACAGGAAAGCATCATGCGTATTGAAAGTCCTAATATCGCTAATGAGTTAATTAAGAGCATCGAAAGCATATAAATTCTTTTTATACCAGCTATCCTATAGCTAGCATATATGCGATTATGCAGTCAGGATTGTTCATAAACTCGTTTAAACTCTTTAAAACCCACATATACTCCAATAACTTACTGATTTAATTAAGGATTTGGCAAATCCCGCCTTCGGCACCATTTATACAAATAAAGTCGTAATCTTAACTGGTTAGGGCTTTTTTTATTGTGTGACTATATATGGTGTGGGGATATGGGGTTAAAACTTGATTAGCGGTTAAGGTACTTGCACAAATAAAGGTTTGATACCCACTACCAGTATAAATAATCAACAAGCATAAAGAACAAAATATATCATCAAATTCTTGTCTGTTTCGTTTTCATTTCTCAATATTTTCAGAAACAAGACGCTCAAGAAAAATCGCGAAAGGCTCTATATCCTGTTCTACGCTCCCTTTCTCTAATGCATCCATATACTCTTTTCTTTTTTCAATTGGGATGACCGTCCATGGGTAGCCGCCCGCGGCGAGCATCACGTTCATTAAAAACCTTCCAATTCGACCATTGCCATCCATATAGGGGTGGATATATACAAATACAAAATGCCCCAGGACAACACGTACCCATGGTTCATGTTCTTCTTGAAGCAAATCAAAAAAAGCCGGCATACAGTCTCTCACCGCTTCATATCGCGGCGGAACATGCATAGAGTGGCGGATGTATACCTGTTGACTTCGATAACCGGCAAGGTCTGCTGTCCTTAAGAGCCCGGCTGTAACGCCTGGTCCAAACATTTCCCGATACCAGTCGCCATGATCATTATTGCATACTGTGCCGGGATTTTCTCCCTCCAATACCGCGCGTACACTTTTCCGGACAGCCTTATATGCTTGCCAGTAACCGCGTGCGGCTAATGCATTACCTTGTTCGAGGTCATCCTCGTTTTCGTCCGGATTCCAATCACCATTACGGACCCGTTTGATCATATCATGGTTGACCCGGTAACCTTCTATCGACAATGAATGATACGCATCATTAACATAAACGTCATCGGCTTTCTTTATATAGTCGATAATACTGGAAATTCGATCAGGGGAAGCGGGAATATTATCCAGGATTGGTTCTCTCATTTGCTTCCACATCAGCCGAATACGGTTCACGTATGGAGACAGTTGGCGCACAGGCAGGATTAGGCTTGCTTTTTTCTCGAATGGATCTTTTTCACGAATGTCGTAGTCTGCCTTTTGCATTGTTTTGACAATATCATCGGCAATACGGTCACGCCCTATATTTCGAAAGCCACCTGCAAGACGACCGGCGACAGTGCTTCTTCCTCCTTTAAGTAGTAATGCAAGAACATCAGAAGCATCACTTACCATGGCCAGAGTCACACGGGCATCTGTTGTGTTTTGCAGGAAGAATCCTGGTCCGCAGGTTACTAAACCTGCAGGAATAGAGAACAGACGCAGGCCGTCCATATCTACAACCTGATCGGTATCAGGGAGGGTCGCACGCGTATCGAATAACGATGTGCCATGGGGTAGTGTTGTAACCTTATTGCGGGCTTTCGGTGAACGCACAAGCAACTGGCGTGGAACTGTCAAATTCCCGACATGCAGCAACAGGGATTGCTCAGGAGAAAGACTCCAATTCAAACCAAAGCGCTCATTTAAATAGGCTCCACAGAAACCCCAGAAGGATGAATACCAGGCTGTGCTGTCCCCCATGAACTCGTCCGGGCGGACGGGAATATACCATCCTTTCATGATCTCCTGTAAGAAACCGTTTTTGATCAGGCGCTCACGGTGGGTTCGGGTAAGATCCTTTGAACGTACAGCAACTACACCACGGTCTTGTAGTTCTCCTAGGATTTCAAGAGATTCAGCGAGTTTTTCATGCGGGCTTACCATACTTTATGTTCATCCTTTAGCTTTTTGTGGTGAAGGTTTATTAGCTTTAAGCGTTGTACTATTATTAGCTTATTTTGTCAATTTATTTACCCAACTATTATAAACTAATATGTATGCGTTTTGTGTGCGGTTGAGCGGCCTGAAGCTCTGAAATAGCTAGTTTTGATCAATTATGGGCATAATAATGCCAATAACTTGCTGATATCATTGGTTATTTCAAGAATCCCGTCTTTGGCACCATATATAACAAAATACAAACAGCCTTGACTAAGTTAAGGCTGTTTTTTATTGCTCTTTTTCCGCCTTTATTTTTATCAATTTTTTATAACCACAGAACTATATTAAAATAATAAAGTTATTGGCAGGTATTTGGATATTCTCAATATATCACAACCAGTTGAAATGTTGAGATCACTACTTTATATGTCGAGTGACGATAACTGCTATCATGATATGCACTTTTGAGATGTTTTAAAAGGTTACAACTACCGGAAGTAATCAATACCTCAATATAAATAATATTAATCCAAATATATGGTGCCCATCATTTGTTATCCAGTATTTCCCTGGTTTTTTTGGCTAATCCTTCAGGTGTGAATGGTTTTTCTAAAAAATTCACTTCTGAATCCAAGATACCATGATGCACTATGGCATCATCCGTGTACCCGGACATGAAAATTACTTTTATATCAGGGAAAAGCGGTTGCAGTCGTTCAGACAATTCTTTACCACCAATCTTCGGCATTACTACATCGGTTATAAGTAGGTCAATCGATCCATCGTGTGCGTTGCTGACCCTCAAAGCATCCTTACCATCTTCAGCTACCAGAACCTTGTATCCTTTTTTCTTAAGGACACTTCGGCCTAGTTTCCGGACGCTGTTATCATCTTCAACAAATAAAACAGTCTCAGATCCGATTAACTTGGTCACAGGAGGTTGTTCTTTTTTTTCTGAAACCATATCCTCCTTTGTCTTGGGAAGATAGATATCAAAAGTGCAACCTTCCTCTGGCGTAGTATCAACCAATATATATCCGTTGTTTTGCTTAATAATGCCGTATACTGTGGACAATCCCAATCCCGTACCCTTACCTGTCTCCTTGGTTGTATAGAAAGGTTCGAATATACGCTCCTCTATTTCTTTGTCCATTCCAATGCCGTTATCGGTTACCGAAAGCCTCACGTAAGCACCAGGCTGACCGGCAAACCCGTGTTCGTGAAAAAAGTTTTTACCCAAATCCTCATTAGATGTTTCAATGGTGAGTTTACCACCCTTTGGCATGGCATCCTTAGCATTGACCACTAGATTCATGATCACTTGCTCCATCTGACCAAGGTCAACCTTTATCAACCATAATTCGGAGGATGGAATTATCTGCATTTCAACATCCTCTCCAATCAGGCGTCGAAGCATCTTCTCTATATCAGTCAATAGTTCATTAAAATCCAGTATGCTTGGCTGGGTAATCTGTTTGCGGCTAAAGGCCAGGAGCTGACGGGTCAGATTGCTCCCCCTCTCGGCTGCCCGCTTGATCTCTTCCATATCCTCATATAAGGGGTCCTCTCTTTTCAGATCTGCCATGATAAAGTCCGAGTTCCCCAAAATCGTTGTAAGCAGGTTGTTAAAATCGTGAGCAATTCCTCCGGAAAGTGTGCCAATGGCTTCCATTTTTTGGGCCTGTTGGAGTTGATCTTCCAGTTTCTTTTGTTTTGTAATATCAATACTGATACCTAATACCGCATACATTGATCCATTATCATTAAGCAATGGATAAGTAGTAAGCAAAGCAGCGAAATTTTCACCTGATTTCCTTACTAAAGTTGTTTCACCGAGGAATCCTTTTTTCCCCCCCCTCATTATTTTGTGAGTGTCCTTTAATTTTGCCTTTTCTTCAGGTAGATGTAAAACAGATACAGGCTTTCCTATTATCTCACTTCTAGTATATCCGAATATATTTTCAGCTCCGGGGCTGAATTCTGTTATTTTTGGATCAGGTTCCTTTTCATCAGTAATTATAATTGATACTTCATCTGCTGCCATGTAAATGCTTTTAAGTTGTTCTTCACTTTCCCGCAACGCCTTCTTGCGTTTTCTTGATATGAATTGTGCATAGAGGCCAAACAAAATACAAGGGAGTATGATTAAAATGCGCATCCAGAGTTCATGTAAATCTGGATTTAGTGCTTGTGATGCAAAACTTCCCTCACCAAATACAAATACATGAACAAAAGATTCAAGAATCCAAAATAAAATGCCGATCCCGATTCCGATCAATAGGAATTGATCAGTTATATTTTTATAATTCATGAATTTTCTGATAATCATCTTTCTCAAATAGAATTATCCTTATAATAAAAAAAGCTCCTGTACAGTATTCTATGAAGTTACAGTTTGTGAGGGATCAACGAATTGATCTTTTGAATCTGCTTTATAACCTTGTTACATATTTTATCGCAGGACATTCATAAAAGCAATTTTTATCAAAGATCAAGTGATTAGCCGGATTTTTAACCAAATATTGGTTGATTTCGTTCAAGATTACGATCGGAAATGAAAAGAATTAGAGGGTAATCAGGTATGCTCATTTCTTGCCATAATCTAATAAGAATATGATTCTCCTTGCTCCCAATTACATTGAGTATGTTACCAAGTTGTTAGATAAAATTGTCTCTGTCTTTATTGTCTTTGAGTACCTTCCTGTGTTCTATACCTCGTATCATGATATGATGAAGAGCACTTGGCGTATCTATTCTTGATTGTCTGGGCATGAGAAGTGAATGTCAACGGCAAATATTATTTGGCACCCATTAAAAGGCTCCTGTCAAGAAAAAACACCTCACCATCGCAAAAATAAACAGCAGGGGTGGGTCAATTTTGGATGCCGATAGTGGGTCAATTTTCAACGCCTATTGACAGTTAAGGCTGTTTTTTTATTTCCATTCTTTTGTGGAACGTTACCAGCTGAAAAGCTGATTAAAATTGGATATTACCCTAAATAAACACGGTTTCTTCCTTTGGATTTAGCTTTATAAAGAGCATCATCAGCCCGTTTAATTATTAAATCTACGTTTTTGTCATCAGTCTCCATAAATGAGGAAACTCCGAAACTTGCAGTAACCTTAACAGTATGAGAAGGTTCATCTCCGGTCATAAACTTTGTTTCCTCTATAGCCGTACGCATTTTTTCAGCTTTTTGCACTGCATCGTCCTTGCCCGTATCAGATAAACATACAATGAACTCCTCGCCACCATACCGTCCGATAAAGTCATATGGACGGATAGTTTCAGACAGTTTTTTTGAGAATATCTGAAGAACCTGGTCTCCTGCTTGATGCCCATAAGTATCATTGATTGTTTTGAAATGATCAATATCGGACATGATTATTGAAAAGATTTTGCCGCTTCTGATGCTTCGACTGATTTCTTCCTCTATCCTTTCCATAAATGCCCTTCTGTTAAGGATACCGGTAAGGAAATCAGTCTTTGCCATATGAGAAATCCGGCGTTCCAGGTTTATTATCCTTTCTCCAATTTTAACACGGTATTTCAGTTCACGCTGGTCAAAGGGCTTGGTAACAAAGTCGTCCGCACCTGCTTCCAGGCCTTTTATAACATCTTTTTTATCAGTTTTTGCCGTAAGGAGTATTAAATATGTATAATCAGCCTTATCCATTCCCCTGATTTTTTCACAGAGTTCCGGCCCACTCATGGAAGGCATCATCCAGTCTGAAATAACCAGGCTGGGTGCGTCAGCCTGCCGTATTATTTCCCATGCTTCAATGCCATCACTGACTGAAATAACATCATACCCCCACTCCCCAAGAAATGTTTCAAGAAGGTGTTTGTAGACTTTATCATCTTCAGCAATCAGTATTTTCATTCTCAATTTCCTTTAAATAATTGGATAGTTCAGCCTGGAATAGAATTAGTTCTTCTTCAAGTTTCCTTAAAGCTGCCTCAGCGAACTCCATTTGATTACCACTGCCCATTTTCTCCAGACGGTACGCGGCATCAAAACACCGCCTGGTCCCAAAGTTTCCAATTGCTCCTTTGAGGCTGTGAGCAGCATTTTCAAGCATATCTGAATCCTTCATAGTGATAGATTCCCGAATTTTGTCTATATCACCGGGAAGGTTTTCCAGAAATATCCCCGCTATCTCCATAAGTAGATCTTTTCTGCCACCGACGACCTCCAGGGCTTCTGAAGCATTAAATATTTCAGTAGAATCTTTTTCTCCCTGTTCCATAGTTATCTCCCTATCATCCTTTGTATTTGTATGACTCATAATTAAATCTATTTTATCAAATAACTCCTTTGCCTTAATGGGTTTTGATATGTATTCATCCATTCCGGCTTCAAGGCATTTCTCCCTGTCTCCTTGCATAGCATGCGCAGTCATCGCTATTATTGGAATGTGAGATGATCCGGTCTCTTTTTCCCTGATTATTTTTGTGGCTTCCAGGCCGTCCATTTCAGGCATTTGAATATCCATCAATATGAAATCAAAAGATCCTTTTTCAAGTGCTTCTACGGCCTGTAATCCATTCATCGCGAGTTCAACGTGGTGGCCTCTCCCATTGAGCAGTTCCATAGCCAGTGCCTGGTTGACATGATTATCTTCTGCTAAAAGTATATTGTATCTGAATTTTGCTTCCTCAATAGTGTGCCGGGTAATAGTCTGTTTTATTTCCTGAGACTGACGGCCTAATGCCATGAGGATACCGTCAAGAAGCTCTGATTGCTTAATTGGCTTCATCAGATATCCAGATATACCAATTTTTCTGCAATAGGCAGCATCACCTTTTCTGCCAAGTGAAGTTAATAAA
>JBHPCX010000118.1:0-9850 GCA_042573485.1 Thermodesulfobacteriota bacterium
CCTGATTTAATCCCTGAATGGGATTACCTGCTCCGCAGGCATTTAAGAAATATACTCATCATTATTTATTGTAAGAACATCCTTTTTGATCCTATCCATCCTGTCGGATAATACTTCGGGATCCTTTCTTTTTCTCTTTGTGATTTCTTTGCGTTCTTAGCGTACTTGAGTGAGCAAAGCGAACGGGCGGTTGAATTGATGTTCTAGCTTATGTTTTTATAAATCTTTTAAAAAATCCGCGAGAATCTGTGGAATCTGTGGATCAATGTTTGTTAACTATAAATATCCTCTGTGGCCTCTGTGGCTCAAGCGAGTATAACGAGCGGGTGTGAGACAAAGGTTTTTAATTTTTTAAGATATTCCCGCTGGTCGAAATGGCCCTAAACTGGATCATGGATAGGCAGTTTTAAAGTAACAGTTGTTATATTTTCATTTTCATCCGCCTCAATGTCAATAAAACCTTTAAGCAGGCGTATAATACGGTGGGTTATGTAGTAACCGCGTCCTTTTGCTTCTCCCTCAAGAAGCCGCCTTCTTTCATCCTCTGAAATCGCGCCGCTGTTGGTCACATGGATACAGACCTGATTGCCTTCCCGGCAGGAAGATACACTGAGGGTTCCTCCATGAGGCGGTATGGCCTTTGTCGCGTTGTGCAGAATATTATCAATTGCTCTTTCGATATAAAGAGGATAGCAGTAGATATAAAGCGGGTCCTCAAAAGGTCCGTCTTGAAGATCGATATTCTGCCGGAGCTGTTCTTTGATTGCTTCTTTATTTATCTCAAATCTCCGTTTTATTACATCCGTTAAATTTACAGCCTGTTCCTTGCCGGTACTGGTGATGCTCAAAGCCATTTCCTGCAGCCGGCTTGTTTCTTCCATCAGGATATTTGTATATTGTTTTATCTTATAATCATTCTCCAGAGAGGATTCCTTTTCAAGCAGGGTATTTACCCTTCTCGCGAAACCTGCTGTTGCGATTGCAGGATTTTTAAAATCGTGAAGAATATCATCCAGGTGTTCCATTCTCTGGGCCTTCATCAACTCTCTTCCCAGAAACAAAAATATTTCGATCTCCTCCGCACTATAGCCTTTGATATGGTCAACAGCGTCAAAGGTCATGAAATGGGTTATTTCATCACCAAATTTTAAGGGAATATAAAGAATTGAATTTACATTTCGATTGAGAGCAAACTCCTTGGTGTTTTTAGATACCAGGTTACTTCGTTGAGGGTCAGTTACCAGGACATAGGATGGTGTTACTATCTCATAGGGTGATTCATCTTCATGATATCTAAGCCCAAGTACAAGCTCAAAGGCGGGTTCACTTTCGATGGAAAATGTTTTTCCAATGCCGTGATGGGAGATTGAATCGGGATATCCGGCCTCAAGTACAACCTTTTTCATGTTTTCATGTACAGAAAAGAGGGCACAGCTTTGAACATTAATCATATAAGCAAGCTCAGGGATCAAACGGTTAAAGATATCCTTCATTTTAACCCCTTCGAAAGAGCTCATTTTTGAAAATATCTGTTTGAGAATGGTTTCTTTCTTTTCGTTTGTCTGCTGCATTAAGAGTATTTTCTTCTGGGCTATGACAAATCCCAGCCTTCTGGACATCAAGCCGGCTATCTGGAGTTCAAGGGCTGTAAATTGTCTGTTTCTCTGTGGAAAATAAATCTGAATAACGCCTGTTGTATTTCTTTCATGAGGGAAAAACCTGGGAATCTCAAAGGGGATGGCCATAAGTGAGTTAACCCCCTTTTCTTTAATAACGCTTTTGTTTGAGTATAATTTTTCTTCAATAATGTCAGGCACAATGAAGGGTTCACCGGATTTTACCACTTCTCCGACCACGCTTCCTTCAAGGGGGATATGAATTTCTCTTGATTTTTCTTCTATAGGGTAGGAGCAGTAGGACAGCATTTGTTCGGTATCAGGGTCATAAATTCTGACCGATGCATAACTGGCATCCATGGATTCGACCATTATATTCGCGACAAGTTCAAGAATTTCTTTTTCGGAATGGTCCGGATCGATAGTTATAATGGAATCAATCAGGTTGGACAGTTCAGTTACAAAGTCAGGAAGGAGTCTCTTGAAAATCCACTCTTCCAGGTTCTCCCAAAAAACTTCATCCAGCCGGGCCTTTGATGCCCATTTTTCCTTCTTGATTTGTTCGGTGATGAAGTTTTTTGAGAATCCAGGCACTTTTTAATCCTTTCGAAACGGTGTTGGTTTTTGAAAAAGGAGTTAAAAAGAATACATGATTTTATGCAGCCCTGCACCGGTATTGCCGGTCAGGGCAGACATTCTTTTTATTTTTGCAGATCCATGACACCTTTATATATGGTGTCGAACAATTCCAGGGTATCGTCTTTTTCAATGCATGAGAAGGCGATTCTGAGATCGGTCTTCCCTATTGAAATAGTGCCCACTCCGTATTTATCAAGAATATGAACCCTCAGTGTTTCGGCATCCACATTCTTGATCTTCAGACACATAAAATACCCGGAATTGAATGGATATACCTCCCATGCCTCGTCATACTTTGGATCCTGCAGAACGTTCTTGACTTCAAGGGCCCTTTCCTTCATGACAGCATACTTATCACCGCTCTCGGCCGGGAAGTTGTCAGACATCAGTGAGTTTAAAATTATAGTCTGGCTGAGGTGAGATACATTTGAAATGCTTCCCCTTACATTGCCGGCGGTTTTTCTTTCAAGCGCGTCATAAAAGAGTTCCTGGTCCCCTTCCGCAATTGTCCCATAGGTAATGAAACCGATCCTGAGTCCCCAGACATATATCTCTTTTGTTGCTCCGTCCAGTTTAATCCCAAGAAGCCTGGGATCTCTGTCAATCAGATGCGGGAATACAGATTCCTTCATCACATCATCTTCATAGAAAAGGCCGAAGTATGCATCATCGGTTACTGCAACCACGTTTGTACCGTTTCTCGCGATACCGGTTAAAATATCGGCTATTTTGATACCTTCTTCCGCGGTAATGCTGTATCCGGTCGGATTGTTCGGAAAATTCAGTAATACAATCAGTTTGTCCTTCTTTTTTGCTTCCTCTTCAAGACAGGCCTTGAATCCTTCCAGGTTAAAGCCGCCCTCATTGCTGAACAGGGGATATTTTACAATTTTCGCTCCTCTTCGCACTTCAAAGATCATGCTGTAATTTCCCCACATCTTGTCCGGAAGGATTATAGTGTCATCTGGATCGACCCATACATCCCCTATTACGGAAAGTCCGTGTGTAATGGCGTTGGTTACAACGGGAAGGCTTATTTTCTTGTTATTAAGCGAGGGGTTTTTATCAATTATAGACTCTTTCCATGCCTTTCTCAGTCCCATGATTCCATAGGAAGGGGCGTAAGTAAGAGATTCATCAGGGCCAATCTTACCAATTTGTTCCATAATTGTAGGAAGATACATTGTTTCGCCTTTTTCTTTGGCCATACCGATAGTAGCATTGAATTTATGGGCCTTTTGTTTTGCTTCGGCACTCTGACTTAAAATACCTTTTGGAAAGAACAGGGATTTACCTGCCTTTGAAAGCATTTCATATATGTTTGGGTTGGATTTTTTAATTATTTCGTTTAATTCCTGCGCAAGTGGATTCATTTTTTTCTCCAATCCTTCATTTTGATTGTATAAATTACTATATGTTTTGATTAAAATTAGCTGGGAGGTATAGAAAATGTCAAGCTAAATCAACCCCTGGGCACCATCATGATGTCACCCGCTGTGTTGCCTTCCCGCCGTCGCTAAAGCTATGGCGGGAAGGCGGTCGCTTCTCTCATTCGACCTCGAGGCTCTCGACAGGCCGGCGGCGTATTGTGTTTAATCAACCTTAAAATAGCTTGACTTGGAAAGTGACATCTTTATATATTCACAACTTATCCGTTATATTTATGCCCCATGTAAATAAAGACAGTCATTTTATAATTATAATATAAAAGGTGCAAGTAATTGCTGGGAATTCCGGCATTTTTTGCCCCGCTAATCAATACACAAGGAGAAAAATCATGGATTATAACAATATCCTTTTTAATGTTGAAGGAAACGTTGCTGTATTAAAGTTCAACAGACCAAAGGCCCTCAATGCAATAAACCCCGAGGTCTTTGAAGAAGTAAATGCCGCACTTGATGAAGTTGAAAAAAATAGTGATATCAAGGTGCTTGTTCTCACCGGGGAAGGCGACAGGGCCTTTGTGGCGGGGGCGGACATAAAGCACATGGTGAACCTTTCACCCCTTGAAGCAAAGAAATTCAGCCGTGATGGTCAGGACCTGTTTTTCAGGATAGAAGAACTGCATGTTCCGGTGATTGCGTGCGTTAACGGCTTTGCCCTTGGAGGAGGCTGTGAAATTGCCATGGCATGTGACTTTATTTACGCTTCTGAAAAGGCCAAATTCGGCCAGCCTGAAATTACCCTTGGTGTCATTCCCGGATTCGGAGGGACACAAAGACTTGCCAGGCTGGTAGGCAACAACATGGCAAAGGAGCTTTGCATGACCGGCGGTATGATTAAAGCGGAAGAGGCCAAAAATATCGGACTGGTCAATAAGATATTTTCTCCTGAGACTCTCTGGGAGGAAACAATGAGAACCGCCGTTCAGATAGCTTCAATGGGTAAGACTTCCCTTAAAGCAATTAAGGATTGTATTGACAGGGGATCAAATGTGGATCTGACCGATGGCTGCTACATGGAAGCTGACGCCTTCGGTCTCATATTTGCCAGTCCTGATCAAAAAGAAGGCATGACCGCGTTTCTTGAAAAAAGAGCGCCTGAATTCAAGGGAGAACTTCCTTAATTAACGAAGAAAATACTTTTCAATAGCCCCTTTTAGGGGCTATTGTTTTTTAAGAAAAATTTAAGGAGCAGTTATTTATGTCAGAAATTTTAGATAGTGTGCTGTCAGGAAATATTAGAACCATAGCACGTCTGATAAGCGATATTGATAACAATGTTCCTTATGTCAGGGACGTACTCAGGGAGCTCTATCCTCATACCGGCAATGCCTATATCATAGGAGTCACAGGTGCGCCCGGAGTAGGTAAAAGCACCCTTGTTGACAGAATGATCGAGAGTTTAAGAAATGATAATAAAAAGGTCGGGGTTATAGCCATTGATCCTACCAGCCCATTCAGCGGCGGAGCCATCCTTGGCGACCGGATAAGAATGCAGAGACACAGCAGTGACAGGGATATTTTTATCCGTTCACTTGCAACCAGAGGCTATTTAGGAGGACTCACACTTTCTACCCGTGGAACTATCGATGTGATGGATGCCATGGGAAAGGATTATATAATAATCGAGACAGTAGGCGTCGGACAGGACGAAGTGGATATCGTAAAAAAGGCCCATACTACCGCAATAGTGGTTATTCCGGGCATGGGGGACGATATACAGGCCATAAAGGCGGGTATCCTGGAAGCCGGAGACATTTTTATCATTAATAAGGCAGACAGGGACGGAGCAGACATTACGCTGAATGATCTCAGAGTAATGATTGAAATGGGAAATAAAAAGGAAAAAGAGAATGAATGGATTCCCCCCCTTTTTAAGACCGTAGCCACATCCGGAGAAGGTGTTGAAGAGTTGATGCGTAAAATAGAGAGCCACAGAGAATTTCTCATAAGTACGCTGGGCAGCATCAACCTCAGAAGGAGCAGTGAAAGGGCGAAAGAGGAATTGATAGAAATAGTAAAAAGCCGGTTAGTGGAAAAGGCAATGGAAGGCCTTGAATCCGGAGATGTCCTGGATGATGCTGTTCAGGACGTAACCAGCGGACAAAAGGATCCCTATACCGTATCTGATGAATTAATTAAAAGAAAGCTGAACATTTGATAAGCAATAACATATTATGGTGGATAAAAAATACTGCCCTTGTTCTCCTCTCCTGTTTTTTCCTGCTTTTCGGGATCATGATCCTTATTTCAGCCTATAAATTGAATGACCCATTTAATTTTATCATGAGTTTTTTTTCTTCCAATCTTATTATCCTGATAAGCGCGACACTCCTGTTCGGATTTTTATACAAAATGTATAGAAGATTAAGGAATGTCGATTCATCTGACGGGGAATAGACACGTTTTAATTAAGCTAAGAGGTTGAGAAATTATTCGGTAGTATGTCATCCCCGCGGAGGCGGGGATCCATTTGATATCCTAAGAAAAAAATTGGATTCCCGCCTCCGCGGGAATGACATGTTCGATAGCGTTTAAGAATAAGTCGGGTATTAGCTTTACGTTGTTGTGTGTCAGAAATCAGAGGTGTTCAGCATAAATCTGTCAACTATTTTAGAACAATACAATTTTACCTCAAATTAGAATATTTTAAACAATGAATAATAGAATCTTTGATCACTACAGGGAGTTTATACCGGAATTTAATGATTTTCTTGAAAGTCTTAAGTCACCGGCCCCCGTCCATTTGAGAGTAAACTCAATAAAAACAACACCTCAAAAACTTGTAGATATACTGGCTGAAAAGGGGATTGGCCTCGAAGCGATGGGAGATAGTAAAAATCATCTCTATGAGGCATCCGGTTTAAAGTCCCCGGGAAATTTACCGGAATATTTCTCAGGTTATATACATCCGCAGGCATTCACATCCTGTCTGGCGTCAATGGTTCTGGCCCCTGAAAAAGAAAGCCTTGTACTGGATATGTGCTCATCACCGGGAGGAAAGACAAGTCATCTGGCCGCTATTATGTCCAACAGCGGAGTGATAATGGCAAACGAACTCTATGCAAGCAGGCACATTCCCCTGGGACACACCCTGACAAGGCTGGGTGTAATCAATACAATAATGACGGAGTATCAAGCCCAGGAATTCCCGCTGAAACAGCATTTTGACTTTATAATGGCGGATGTGCCCTGTTCAGGGGAGGGCAGGTTCAGATGGCAAAAGGGGAAAGAAAATGATTTCCACTTAATAAAATCTCAAAGACGTGCCAGGCTGCTGGACCTTCAGAAGAAGATAATTCTCAGGGGGTTTGACCTGTTAAGTGACAGGGGAATCATGCTTTATTCGACCTGTACATATAACCCCGAAGAAAACGAAGCGGTTATACAGCATCTTATTGAAAACAGAGACGCTGAAATCCTCCCCATTGAATTAAACTGCCCTTTTGAGAAGGGCATAACAAGCTGGAGAAATGTTTTATATGACCGGAGAATTGAACGAACAGCAAGGTTCTATCCGCACCGCACCAACTCTGTTGGATTCTTCATGGCCAGAATTGGCAAAGGAAGAGGATAGAAACTCTCTACTGTCCTACATGAATGATAGATTCGGAATATCCTCCTCTGTGTTCGAGGAATTTCTGCTATTTAAAAAGAAAAAGGCATTCTGGATTTTGAGAAGATCTCCCTTGATATCCCGTGTATCCCATTTAAAGATAAACAAAGTTGGTATCAAGGCTTTTCAGGAAGTGGGCAGTTTTATGAAACCTGCCACGAGAATGATACAGTACTTTGGAAAACATGCCACAAAAGCGCTGCTTGATCTGAATGTTGTTCAGTTAAAGAGTATTGTAAGGGGAGAATATCTGCCTCTGGATATAGACCTGGAAAATGGTTACGTCATCCTGTCACACAGAGACCAGATACTTGGCCTGGGTTTATTGATTGACGGGAAGGTGAGGTCACAGTTACCGGTAAAGGATGTTAAGTTTTTAAGAATCGGGGTATAGAATTTTTAACTAGTTCAACCTTTTTATAGGACTGTCAATATTCCTTTCTGGGATGGTTGAAATCCCTCACCTTTTGGGGAAAAGTATATTTATCCTATGAGGATTACTCTAATAAATATGTAAATAAGGAGGATCACGTCATTCCAGCGAAAGCTGGAATCCAGAAAAAATGGTGGAAAAGCAACCGGCTGTATATATTCTGGCAAGTAAACGGAATGGAACGCTCTATATTGGTGTCACTTCGGATTTGGTAAAAAGGGTATGGCAACATAAAAATGATGTCATTGGTGGATTCACAAAAAAATATAAGCTCCATTATTTAGTATGGTAAGAGTTACATTCCAGTATGGAAACAGCAATTATACGTGAAAAAAGACTTAAGGCTTGGAAGAGACAATGGAAATTAGAATTAATAGAAAAAATGAATCCGGAGTGGAATGATCTGTATGATTCCATTATATAGGTCTTTTATCGGTTGCACTTAATTGGATAGTAACGAATAAACGTAATTTTAAAAAACAATGGGTTCCAGCTTTCGCTGGAATGACGGCATAGGAAGGATGGTTCATAGCTTGTAACATACTCGATACAACGCCTGCCCAATGGTGATGTGTGGTCCGGCATTAAATATTATTGTATTTTTTTATATAGTTGATTTTAATCAACTTGTTTTTGAATCCTTTACCTTTAAGACGAGGGTTGTTCAGTTTCCCGTAGTTATAAAAAGTTTTTTCCGCTGAATAATTCCGCGATCTCAAACAGAGGATACCTTAATATCTTGCTGAATATATGCAGTTTAAAAAAATAATCAATAATCAGGAAGCCCATAAACGCGGCAGGTGCATGCCGCCTTACCCGGTAGTATTTATACAGTAATGAGTCCGGTATCATGCTTTCAATCACATGGGAGCCGTCCAGTGGGGGAATAGGCAGCAGATTGAAAAGTCCTAGGCCGATATTGATAAGGAGTGCGTATAACAAAAACGCCTGGATAATATAAATATTTATTTCCAGGTACCTTATAAGTAACCCTACAATAAATGCTGTCACCAGGTTTGATATGGGACCGCTTAGTGCGGTGACTATTACACCCCTTCTACGGTTCCTAAAATAACGGGCATCAAAGGGAACGGGTTTTGCCCACCCGAAGTAAAACAGGAAAAGGAAAATTGTCCCTACTGGATCCAGGTGCTTCAGTGGGTTGAGAGTCAGCCTCCCGGCCTCTTTTGCCGTGGGATCTCCAAAATAAAATGCTGCCCTGCCATGAGCGTACTCATGAATAGTGATAGCAAACAGGATGACCACTATTCTTATCAGCCATATGACTGCGGTTTCAAAATTAATTTCCATAGATCAATTATCTCATTCTTTAAAGTTCTCGAAAATAATTGTATATAATAAAAAAGGTAATTGCGGCAAGGTGCAAAAGTATATAAAATAAAGAATTATGGTATTAATAAAGAGGAGGGCAATATGGGAGTAAGAAAACCTGATCTGGCAGGTAGCTGGTATCCGGAGTCAGAGTCGGAATGTCTCAAGGCGTTTGATGAATTTGAAGAATCATCATTGCCTGTCTCTGATGATGAAAGTGAATGGACTGGCGGGATTCTTCCTCACGCGGGGTGGGTTTACTCCGGGAAGGTGGCATATAATGTCGTGAAGCATTTACGCGCTGGCCGGGAACCGGATACAGTTATTGTCTTTGGAAGGCATCTTCATCCCGGCAGTGGAAACTATATTATGGCCGAAGGTTCCTGGCTGACTCCCCTTGGGGAGCTTACAGTAGCCTCTGATATTGCTGACAAGCTCATAAAGGATTTTAGTTTTACCGTAGAAACAGATTCAAGCTATGATCCTGACAATACAATTGAGCTGCAGCTGCCATTTATCAAGTATTTTTTCCCTGGTACAAAGATACTTCCCATAGGTGCGCCGCCGGCCCTTCCATCAATAGATATGGGAAGGCGAGTCGCGGAAATAGCCCATGAACTGGGTTTGAATATAAAAGTCATTGGCTCGACAGACCTGACACATTACGGCCCTAATTACGCGAATACATCAATGGGCACAGGCAGGGAGGCACTTGACTGGGTCAAGAATGAAAATGATAAAAGGATGGTGGACCTTATCGTTGCCATGGAAC
>JBHPCX010000119.1:0-9820 GCA_042573485.1 Thermodesulfobacteriota bacterium
GTTAAAATTACAGTAAAAATTGGTTTTTACTCAGGCTCTTCTAATCCGCAGGTCGGGAGTTCGAATCTCTCCAGGCGCGCCATAAGACAAGTAATTACAATGGGTTAGCGTATTGATGCTAACCCATTTTTTATTTTTACTCTAAACCACCAGTTTACCCGGTGAGTACGTTTAAAGCGAAGCATTGATAGTATCATGGTAGTGAAATAAAATGTCACCCCGGAAAGGAGGTGACATTTTATGAAACGCCGGGACATAAGGACGATGTCCCACAGCTTCTATGATTGCAAATATCATATAGTATTCACGCCAAAATATCGAGGAAAAATATTAGAAGGTCAAGTTGGCAAAGAAGTAAGACGAATAATTAGGCAAATATGTAAATGGAAAGGATTTGAGATATTGGAAGGAAGTGTATGTATAGACCATATCCATATAGTAATAATAATACCGCCTAAGTATTCAGTATCATATGCGATGTCGATAATAAAAGGAAAGAGCTCAGCGTGGATAAAAAAGAAGAATAAAAAGTACAAAGATATATGCAAAAATGGAAGTTTGTGGGCAAGAGGTTATTTTGTAAGTACGATAGGAATTGATGAGTTGATAATTAAGCGATATGTAAAACACTAAAGTAAGCATAACCAAGTACAAATGGAGTTATTTACCCAGCCGACTTAAGTCGGCAAGATAAAAGCCACCGGCCCTGTGGCCGGTAGTAGTTTACATTAAAATGGCGTGCCTGGTCCTGCTCAATAAAGCGGGACGGCCTGCGGATTAGAAGTGTGTTATCCCAGTGTTATCAGGACATTACTCACTTTGTTATTAAACTTTATTTATATATTAATATTATTCAGGCTTTTTTACGGCCTTTAATCCTTATCCTTTTGTGACTTTTGCCTGAGCAGACCTATCACGATAATAACGCCCAGGACAACCATAATTCCAACCAAATAAGAGGCAATCCCAATACCTAATGACTGCATAATTTTTCTCCTTTATTATCTTGTTCCAATTCTACCATTTTTGTCCTGGATGAGTAAGTCTCCAGATAATATAGAATACCAGGGCCAGTCCCATTGTTACACAAATCTGAATTATTAATATTATCCAAGGCCATGCCATTTTTTATCTCCTCTTATGAAATTATATTTTGCGGTTTTGCTTCCAGGCTGTCTTTTTGTTCTGCTTCCGGACTGTCTTTTTGCTCAGCCGCTTTCATTTGACGTAAATAACCGGGCTCTCCGGGTAAAATAAGGTTCATGACAACACCAAAGACTACTGTGGCAATAATTGATGCGTATACATTCGCGCTTTTTGCTATAACACCAGGTAACCAGATCAGGTCAGGAGCAAAAGTATACAGAAAATTCGCGGCGTAACCTGCTATCATCGTAGTCCACGCGGCAACCCTGTTAACTTTCCAGAGCATCCCGATTAAATATACACCGAATACAGGTATTCCAAAGGAAAATGTCCAGAAGAAAATAGACATAATGTCCTGGCTCATTACTTTCAAAGCGGGAATAATTACTACAAGGGCGATAACGAATATCATTACCCTGGAGAGTATCAGGAAAGTTCTGTCAGACATCTTCGGATTCACGGCCTTCTTCAGGATGTCATGGACAATCATATGAGTTGTGGCCAGAATAAGTTGGGCGGAAGTGGAAAGAGTCGCCGCTAGAAGGGATATCATTAAAAGTCCGACCATCCAGGGAGGAAGGGCCATCATTGCCAGTTCCGGTACACACACTTTAGGATTAAGGGCAGCAATGGCAGGAATAGATACACCGACAAGCCCAAGAATAACCCATGGATAGGTAACCATACTGTTAATAAAGGAGGCAAAGAACACGCCCTTGCGAATATCCGACTCAGACTTGGCCAGCAGCATGGGTTGGTTCTGTGCCTGAGACGCACTGCACATGAATACTAGAAGGATCAGGCAGGGGAACATAAAGCCTAACGTTACATCGGGAACAAAATGCGTCAGGCTCGTTTTCCAGGGGGTACCTGCTTCTGTGTAAACCTTGGCCACGGATTCCCAGCCGCCACGTCCTGACAACCAGAAACCGGTGGCAAAAACAGCAGCGAAAGAACCAACAAGCAGCATAATAGCGTTAACCAGGTTCATCCAGGCCACCTGCATCAGGCCGGCAACAATAATATAGATGATAGTAAAACCCACTGCCAGATATATGCAGTTTCTAAAAGCTTCTTCACCACCACCACCACCCAATCCATAAAAAGCCGCGGCGGTCGCACATACTTCAGCAATGCATATGCCGATCAGCTGGGCGGGAAAAACGGCAGCTATCAGCCATCCTATATTCTCACCGAATATTTTTCCCATACCTTCGGGAAAGGTCTGGACATTCAGGCGGCGGAACCAGGGACCGAACCAGAGCAGAAAGAGCGGGACAAATATACCGCCGGCTATTATTCCCCACCATAATACTGAAGCCCCAAAGAAAGCCTGAGTTTCCCACAGGGCAAGCGTATGTCCACTCCCCAGAGGACCGAGAACAAAAGCGGCTGTGACCAGGGGCCAGGCCAGTGTACTGCTTCCGGTTAGAAGATCACTGCCTGACTTTACCTTTTTTCTTAGAAAAAAACTGATTCCGAGGCTCAGTATAAGAAAATACGCAATCGCGATCACCAATGATGTTGACATTCATTTACCTCCTTAATGAAGAAGTGTGTTACTTGAAACTGAAAACGGGTATGAACAAAAGCAGAAACATTAAGAGAACTGTAAAAATCTACATTAAATATCTGATGTAAATTTATTAACATTTTACCTCCCTGTTCATTTTATTATGAAATAAAAAGTGGAGCAAAAAGTCTATATTCTGTATCCTAACATCGTGTTTTTGTCAACTTGATAAAAGGCTTCTGGCTAACATCAAAACGTAAGATGCCATTTCCGGATAAATATTAAATATTGTGATTAACCATAAACGTTGCAGGGGCGGACCTGCCTGGCCCGACGTAGCCTTGGCGAAGGCGGCTGTCTGCCCGTTTGAGTTCTTTATAAAGGAGATGTGATCGACTTTCTCGACAATAGATCATTGTAAGGGCACGATGCATCGTGCCCCTACTCCAGGTGAGTGGAATTTACTGGATACCGGTCATTGCAGTCCCTTGACACGGCAGTCCTGCTTGATTAGTGTCCATCCATAAACGAGTTAATTTTCAGGAGATGTTTTTTGGCAATAAGCATAGCATTTATAATTGTACTTGGTTTATGCGGTGACTATCTCTTCCGCAAATTGAAGCTGCCAGGTCTGCTTGGCATGTTGATAGCGGGGGTATTAATCGGCCCCTATTTGCTGGACATACTGAGCCCTGAAATTATGACTGTCTCGGGTGATTTCAGGAAAATTGCCTTGATTGTCATACTTTTAAGGGCAGGGTTTGAGCTGCGCAGGGACACGCTCAATCGTGTGGGAAGGGCCACCCTGATTATGAGTACCGTCCCCGCTGTTTTTGAAATAGCTGGTGTAATGATAATAGCACCATACCTTCTGAATATATCATATCTTGAGGCGGCCATATTAGGGGCAATTCTTGGAGCTGTTTCTCCGGCCGTAGTAGTACCGATCATGATTGATTTTATGGACAGGGGAAGGGGACAGAAAAAGGGTATCCCGACCTTAATACTGGGGGCCTCATCAATCGATGATGTCTTTGTAATAGTACTTTTCACATCTTTCCTGGCCATGTATGGCGGTGGAGAAGTAAATATATGGGCAAAGGCAGGCGGGATACCGGTAAGTATTATTCTGGGAATTATAGCAGGATTAATAACAGGTTATATTCTCTATATCCTGTTTAAAAAATATAGCTGGAAGCCTCCTAAAAGGACAATTGTGGTTCTTGGGGCAGGGATTTTTATGACCTGGATGGAGCATGTCCTGGAAGGGATCGTTCCCTTTGCGGGGCTTCTGGGTGTCATGGCTATCGGGTTTATAATCCTGGAAAAATCAGAACCAATTGCCCATATTATTTCACAAAGACTGAAAAAACTATGGGTTTTTGCCGAACTGCTTCTGTTCGTGCTGGTGGGTGCCCAGGTTAATATCCATGTAGCCTGGAAGGCAGGTCTTGCCGGCATTGTTATTATTGCTACGGGCCTTCTTTTCCGGAGCGCGGGTACCTATTTTTCTCTTATGGGTACCGATCTTTCACTGAAAGAAAGGCTTTTTTGCGTTGTGGCCTACATACCAAAGGCCACTGTCCAGGCAGCTATCGGCGCCATTCCGCTGAGTGCCGGTGTTGCGTCAGGAGAAGTTATCCTGGCGGTCTCCGTGCTTTCAATCATCATTACTGCGCCAATCGGGGCAATCGGCATTATGTTCCTGGGAGAAAAGATACTGGATCATGGTGAAAAATCACCCTACGCGTTCAAGGATTTAAGGGGAAAACTTGGGCTGCCAAGGGTGGGGGAGAGGATTAGAAATAAAAAGGATGACCAGGTATGGAAGGTAATTGAGGAAAGAGAGACCTGGATCGAAGAACCCGAAGAAGCTGGTAATAGATCCATTCAGCTTACACCGGCGATTTCACTCCGCTACTGGAAGGAGGGCAGCAGTGAAGGGCCGGGGAAAGGAAGGACATTTTCCTGCCGTTACAGTATAATCGATCCCGGATTTGATAACACCTGGGAAATTCTATATGATTGGTGAGTTTGAATCTAAAAAATTTTTTTAGATTCAAGCAATCAGCCTTCAGTAAAAAACCGCGTTTTAGCTGAGTGCTGACCGCTGAAAGCTGACAGCTATAAATACTTATTCATTGACATCAAAGGTGAAAATCCATAAACTCCCATCTCAGATAAAGTATTCTTATCAGGTATTTACGCTTATTATGTTGCAGGTGACCTTTGCCGGGTAATCACCGGGTTAACGATCGTCACCAGCTTAATCATAGGAAAGAGAGGTTATTATGTCATTTGTTTCAGACCCGTATTCAGGGCTTCAGTTTCTTGATCTCAGCCATCCCTGGGGCCATGGTGTTCCTTCATATCCGGGGCAGGAGGATGTTAAAATGTTCCGCTCGGTAAAACACGCGCAGCACGGTGTTCTGGCCTGGAAAATAAATACAGTAATGCATACCGGTACCCACATGAATGCTCCAATACATATGATCCAGAAGGGAGCGGACCTGTCCAGGGTGCCCGAAGACAGGTTCTTTGGAAACGGTGTTGTACTTGGCATTCCAAAAGGAAAATATGAAGTTATTACCGCGAATGACCTCGAGGCAGCCGAACCCGGAGTGAAAAAGGGCGATATCGTTGTTATAGTCACAGGATGGCATCATAAATATTCAGACTCCCTGGAATATTTCGGGGAATCACCCGGCCTGTCAAAGGAAGCGGCTGAGTGGCTGGTAGAAAAGGAGTGTAAGCTGGTTGCCGTGGATACACAGCAGATCGACTGCCCTCTTGCCACATCACTTGGTCCCCACAGGGGAGGGCCGACAATGAAGCGGCTTGCCCCGGAATTTGAGGCGGAAACAGGCCTTGACGCGAAAAAAGAGCACGGTGAATGGAACATTGCCCATAAAACTCTTCTTGGAGCGGGTATACCGACTGTGGAACAGGTGGGCGGCGATGTTGATCTTTTAATCGGTAAGAGGGCCACATTCGCTGCCACTCCCTGGAAATTCAAGTATGGGGACGCATGCCCTGTCAGGTTTGTTGCAATGATAGACCCTGAGGGAACAGCACGGATCGATTCAGGGAAAGAATAGTTATCAGGTTAATTATTATAGAAAAAGGAATTATATTATGAGTCTTCAGGTATACAATTTAAGCCAGCCATTTCATCAGCATATGCCCGAATGGCCTTCATCTCCCGGCGTCAACGTAACAGTAGATAAATTTCATGCCAAGGATGGCATATACCAGGTAAACTGGGAAGGTATTATGCACAGGTGTACCCACATGGATGCTCCTATTCATGTGACTGAGAATACGCCCGGCATTTCGGATTATCCCCTGTGGCGCCTGGCCGGGACCGGTGTTGCCGTTTCCATACCAAAGGGTAAGTGGGGTGTGATAACCGCGGAAGACCTGGAAAATGCCAGTCCTGAAATCAAGGAAGGCGATATTGTTATGATAAATACCGGTTTTCACCACAAGTGGGCTGATACGGATGAGTATTTTGCCTATGGATGCGGTATATACGGTGAAGGAGCGCAGTGGCTTGTTGATAAAAAGATAAAACTGGTTGGTTACGGGCACCACGCCAATGACCATCCAATGGCTACCAAACTAGTTGATCACGGTCTCGGGCCGTCACAGCCCCATCTCATTGATGAATACAGGGAGGAATATGGCAGGGATCCGAAAGAGGATTTCCCTGACTGGGAGGCAGGCCATAAAAATCTTATGGTTAAAGGCGGTGTTCCCGGTATAGAGAACATTGGTGGTGATCTTGACGAGGTAACCGGAAAGCGCTGCTTCTTTATTGCCTTTCCATGGCGCTGGACGGGCGGTGACGGTTGTATAGTAAGAGTACTTGCCATTGTTGATCCTGACCAGGAATTCAGGTTTGAAACCGGGAAATAATTTGCCAATGCCTTTCCCTGCTACTGGAAATTAATTAAATCCCAATGTTAAAATAACAAAAGAGGAGAAATAAAATGATAAAAATATATGGGCCAAAATTAGGCAGCGCGTTCAGGTGTCATGTGTTGATGATTGAAATGGATATAGCGTTTGAAGAAATAAAGGTTGACTTTGAAAAGGGGGAGCAGTTTCAGCCTGAATACCTGAAACTCAATCCTAACGGTAAGATCCCGTGTATAGTTGACGGCGATTTTGTTCTCTGGGAGTCAATGGCTATAAATAACTATCTTGCGACAAAGTATAATTCCGACCTGCTTGGAGAAGCGCCTGAAGAAAAGGCCATTGTTGATCAGTGGAGTTACTGGGCTATCCTGGAAATACAGCCCCATCTTTACACCATAGCTTTTCAAAAGTTCAGGGTGTCTGAAGAGGAGAGGGATGAAAAGGCCATTGAAAAGGCGCTTGAAGCATTACCCGGTGTGTTCAAGATACTTGATGATCAGCTTGAAGGAAAAGCGTATTTGCTTGGTGATGAATTTAACCTTGCAGACATCAATGTTGGCAGCGTTGTTTTGATATCTGACTTTGCTCAATATGATTATTCTTCCTATAAAAATGTGTCACAATGGATATCGAAACTTAATGAAAGACCCAGCTTTGAGCAGATACCCTTTCCAATGAAAAAGTAGAAAACTGTTAAATGCAGGGTATGATGTATAATTTGATTCATGCCCTGTACTTTCCCCGTTTCTATCCTATTTTTTATTTATTGCCTGTTTGAATCATTTGCTCCCCATGGTAAATTGAAATTATACGATTGAAGAATATTCTGTTGAAGTCTCTTTCTGAAAATTGCATCTGATTATATAACAGGTTTGGGTGTATATCCTGGCGGAATAATATGTTACTAAAGGATGTGATCAGGTGTGGTAGTTTTTCCCTTAATTTGATCTTTTATAACCTTGTTTAAAGATATCAAAAAAGCGTGTATAAATTAGGGCATGTGAAACCTCTGGAATACTCTAAAAAGCGTCAATAACTGTGAGTATTTGTAATCCCTGTCTCCAAAAAAACCCTTTTCTTTGGACCAAAATTCACCCTGTTAAATAAGATTTGAATATCGAAATATTCAAATCTTACCTTGAGGTTTTATATATATCCATATAAAGCTTATCTTTTTTTTCTCAATACTCCGTAGGTAAATATGGTCAACTGCCCTCAAGGTATTTAACAGGGCAGGCACATTTTGACATAGTGATTTCTATAGGTTAATCTCATTTCGCCTCCCGGATTTTACATAATTTCAGGTTAATTTATTTTGTATCCTTTTTAAGGATTTATAATTAGCATCCGACTCAAGCATTAATTTTACAAATGATGTTGGTTAAAATAACCTCATTCAAAGAAGATACATTACACTAATAATAATGTTTCATCCCTCAAATAGGGAATTCTTACCTCTTTAATTTATATGACAATGCTTTTCTAAAAACCCGGATAGAAGGGATCAAAATAAAATGGAAAACAGACTCCCGAATAAAGTTATCTACAGTTATGGTCTTGCAAATCTTACATTCACAATGATTATGACATTTGTGGCAAGCTATTATACATTTTTTCTTACAGATGTGGTGAAGGTAGCTGTTGAACATTTGCTTGTTATTATGTCTACAGGCCATCTTGTGAATACTGTTTCAATGCTGTTATCAGGTATAATCATTCAAAGAACCCAGATGCGCTGGGGAAAGTACAGGTCATGGTTTTTATTTATGCCCATAATAGCATGCCTGCTTTTTCCTCTCATATTTGCAAACCTGCCAATGAGTTACAGCATGAAAATAGTCTGGTTACTCAGTATTTATATACTTTTCCATCTAAGTATTAATTTCCCCTACACCGCTCATCAGAGCTTTATTTCCGTTTCAAAAAATGTAACGGAAAGGTTATGGCTTTCAGCAAGAAATACCCAGTTTAGTGTTGTAGGCCAGGTTATATTCGCTGCAGCAATAGTTCCTGTAGTAACACGTTTTAATGCTGGAAACGGTTCACGGGGATTTTTTTATGCAGCACTGATTCTGGCAGTGGTTCCACTTCTGGGATACTGGAACCTTTTTCATCAAACCGGAGATATTGAAAAATACGATCCTGACATAAACAAACCATCTAATAAAATGTCTATAGCGGATATTTTTACCCAGATATTCAGAAACAGCCAGCTTCTGCTCCTTATGGCTGCAGACTGTATGGTATTCGCCGGTACATTCGTTGTTACAGCACTCGCTGTTTATTATTACAAGTATGTGGGTGGTGGCGATGTCGGAGCATATCCTCTAACTTTTGCGCTGGGTGTTGCTGGACTTATAAGTTATTTGATTGGACCTTACATAATAATAAAATTTGGAAAGAAAAAAGTTTATCTGTTTTTGGTTTCCCTGGGTATTCTATGTTTAATTTTCCTGCGTATATTCGGAGTTTCATACCCCTATACTTTTAAAGGAATTTTTTATGCCGGAGGAATTTTGACCGGTCTTTTAACTCTCATGCGTCAGGCAATGTATATGGATATATCTGGATTCGGTTTTTATAAAACAGGTAAGGATGTTACTGCCTATATAATGTCTGTGCATATAATGTCTCCAAACATAGGAATTGCCATGGCAACATCAGCGGTACCCTTTGGATTATATAAATTAGGCTATTTCCCGAATATGCCGGTTACAGATCAATTCATAAATGGCCTTATGAATATGATCTGTTATATACCGATTGCTTGCGGAGTTATAGCTTTAGTTGCAATGAGTTTTTATTCACTCACGGACGATAAAGCAGCAGAAATAATGGAAGCTAACAGTTTAAAAAAATAGATGTAAAAGATGCTGGATTCCCCTATGGAGTCAGGGAATGACGAAGGAACTAATATGGATAAAGATCGTCATTCTCCGGCTTAACCGGATATATGAACTTGAGCTCATCATTTATAAAAGTTATTATAACTCCTGGTATTAGTAACCCTTTAAAACACCTTAAAAGTGTTAATAACTATAAGTATGGAAAACTTTCTCCTGGTGACTGAAAAAGGCAGTTTGTGTCTACAATGTGATCAAATATGACAAGATTAATTTTTTTACTATTTTCTAGATAATGTTTACATAATCCAACATCAATAGTTACAAATAGTTAAGGGATTTCGACTAGTTGCCGAAATCCCTTTTTAATATGTTGTGTCTAAATTGACATTAATAA
>JBHPCX010000011.1:0-56698 GCA_042573485.1 Thermodesulfobacteriota bacterium
TCAGCATTTTTTACCGCGAGATTGACAAGACTGACTTTTTTCCCTCTGACGGGGCGATGTATTGATATTTTTTTTCCTGCCTTATCAGATAACCATTTTCTTATTGAGGGCAGATCATCGACGGATTGTGAAACTAGAATATTCCCGGGCATGTATTCAGTCTTGTAATAATACTGCTTTAAAAATGCCTCCATCACTTCTGAAGATGAAACATTCTCATTTTCAAACCTGAAATCACGGTTACCTGTAATAATGCCTTTCCTGGAAAAGAATATTACAACCTGGATCGCCCCTTCTCCCTGTGCGACACCAATGATATCCTGATCCTCTCTTTTTGTTGAAACTACATTCTGCTTCTCGACAGTCCTTTCCACGGCCCTTATCTGGTCCCTGACCCTGGCCGCTTCTTCAAATTTTTCTTCAAGGGCCAGTTCCTTCATATCAGATTCCAGTTTCTTTCTTAACTCCTTACTCCTCCCTTCGAGAAACAGGCGCACTTTTTCCACAACTTTCTGATATTTATCAACCGGAACATCATATGTACATGGTGCCAGGCAGCGGTCAAGCTGGTAATTAAGGCACGGCCTCGTTCTCCTGTTCATTGAGCTTTTTGTGCATTTTCGTAGTCTGAATATTCTTTCAATCAGTTTCATTGTACTTCTGACTGAACCCGAAGAAGAATAAGGACCAAAATAAATGGCCTTGTCATTTTTCATTTTCCTTACAAATTCGAGCCTCGGATAGGGTTCATTAACACTCATTCTCAGGTAGGGATACTGTTTATCATCGCGCAGTATAACGTTATATCTCGGCATATGTTTTTTTATCAGAGACCCCTCCAGGATAAATGCTTCATTTTCCGTATCGGTTATCATAAACTCCAGAAACCTGGCCCTGGACATCATCATTTCTGTCTTCCGGGTCAATTCCGCGGCAGGTTTAAGGTAGGAAGATACCCTGTTCCTGATATTTTTTGCTTTACCCACATATAATACTTTATCGGAGTTGTCCCTGAATAGATAAACACCCGTATCCCTGGGCAGGGTTTTTTTTAACTCAGCGCTTTTTATGTCGTATCTGTTCTGTTTTGATTGAAGCATGGCTTGCATATAATAAAGTTAAGTGATAGATATTACAACATCTTATAACAGGACTGAAAACAGTATCAATTTAAACATGACATGCCAATGAGACCTTCCCTGCATCCCAGACTGATTAATGATCCCTTCCTGGATCCGGGACTATATATCCCTTTTTTATTCGACAAAAGGGCTGTCATGTTTGACCTTGGCGAACTGGGGATACTAACACCGAGGGATATATTAAAGGTTTCTCATATATTTGTCACCCATACACATATGGATCATTTCATCGGTTTTGACAAACTTTTAAGGATCTGTCTTGGCAGGGATAAGGAACTGCACCTGTTTGGTCCAACCGGTTTTTTCAGCCAGGTTGAGGGAAAACTAAGGGGATACACCTGGAACCTGGTGAATGAATATGAAAACAATTTCATTCTGTGTGTTTCCGAAATCCATGAAGACAAACTGCTGACAAGGAAGTATATCTGCAGAAAGGAATTCAGTTACAATGGCACTGAATCAGAAAAACTGTCATCGGGAATAATTCATAAAGATCCCAGGTTCCAGGTTAAGGGAATCTTACTTGATCATAGAACCCCCTGTATCGGCCTCTCGCTCAATGAGAATTTTTCAGTAAATATCAATAAAGAGAAATTAGAAAAACTTGGGCTTGATGTTGGGCCATGGATTACCAGATTCAAAAGGGCTGTTTATGAAAACAGCCCTGATGACCTGGAGTTCACTGTTACCTGGGAAGAAAAGGGGACGATAAAAAGAGAAAAAAAATTTCCACTTGGTGAACTTACAAGGGAAATCGCGAGCATTTCACCGGGTCAAAAAATAACATACATTACCGATGTTATAGGAACTCCGGAAAATTGTAAAAAGATTATTGATCTGGCGAAAAACTCCGATCACCTGTTTATTGAAGCCGCTTTCATGAATAAGGATATAAAAGCGGCCCGAAAAAAATATCATCTGACTGCCGGAGAGGCAGGGGAACTTGCGCGAAAAGCGGAGGTAAAAAAACTTACACTCTTCCACTTTTCCCCGCGCTACAGCCATATGGAAGAGGAACTGGTCAACGAGGCAATGAATTCATTTAAGCCCTGATTCACCATCAAGATGTCATCTGCGGCGTTGTCTTCGGTCACTTCTCCTTGCGGCGTATTGATTATACGCCTCAGTCGTCGCTCCTCGACGCCTTGCATCTAACACCTTGCTTGTGCCCAGGGATTATCCAAAATCCTTCAATTTCATTCTATGGCTCGAAATTTGATATTGGATTTTGGTTAAAGGATAAAATTTCACAAACATCGATTAAAACAAAAAAGGCCGTACAAAAGTACGGCCTTTTTAATTGATCATAAATAATTAATCTACTCGTATCTTCCGGTATCGCAGGCTATCATATGAGCAATCGGGCGGGTGACATTTCTTATGGTGAGGGGGCCGTGTTTTACTCCCGGAGGAATAAAAGCCGTAAAACTTTCAGTAATTATATGTGTCTCACCATCTATTGTGAACTCTATTTCCGCACCCAGATCCATGATATCATCATAATTGAGGACATAAAAACTCATCAACACACCGAAGTTATGAGTATGTTCCTCAAAAAAATTAGGCGCATCACCGGTATAGTCCTTTCCGAAGCCAGGAAGGATCCACATCATTTCATTATAAAAGGTGGCTCCTTCAATAGTATCTTCATCTACATGAGTTATTCTCTTTACCAGATCAGGATCTGTGGGAACACGGTATGGGGGAAGTTTGAGGTCTTTTTTATCGTCGAATATAAAATACTTTAAAAATTTTTGTTCTGACATTTTTTATCTCACTTGTATTATTAGGTTACAGAAATCTCCGGACATTGCCTTATTATAGATAATTTTCACCGGGCCCCATAGTGAAGTGGAAAAGGGGTTTGGTCATATTATGCATCTTTATTGGACAATGCACTATGTTTTCAGGGACATATACTACAAAGGATTTATCAAATACGTATTTCTCATCCTCGATCCATATCTCGACTTCACATCCCAGGTCATTTGGATTATCCATATCTGTTCCATAATAGGACAACAGCTCAGGAAAAGTGTGCGCGTGGGGAGGAATACCATGTTTATCCTCTTCTCCCGGCTTTGGAGGTTCTATTACACGGCCTGTCATTGACGGCGGCCAGAACCATACTGCCTCGGCGTAGAAGGCGCCCGGAATAACATTTATGTCCATCCATACCATATGCTCCATCATCCGTCTTTTGCCGTCTTCAAGGGGACCCTGACCCATTATCGCCTTTTCCCAGGCCCTTTCCTCCGGCAATTGAAATCCGTCATAAAACTCAGTGATAATATATTTACCATATTTCTGTTTTCCCATTCTTTAATTCTCCTTATGGTTGGTAGTAACTGGCTTTTGCAAAACCAATACGCAGTTTTAACAGAGATGGAAGTATAGAGTTTAGGGTTATATGTGTCAAGCTGGTTGTGGTTCATTGATTAACCATCAAGGTGTAATCCTCCACAATAACTTCAGACCAATCCGCGGCATATAGAAGCGGCATATGGCGCAAGGTTCAAGGTACAAGGAAAAGGCTTTGCATATACATTACCTCTTTATTTTTACTGGCGTCTATGTATTTTCTAAAATCTTTCAGGATCATTTTTACTGGTGTCCTGGGATTTATAACTTTCAGTATGATATTTTGCTGTTGCTCTGGGATTAGGGAATTTACTTGACAATCGAGTATTTCAATGATAGCCAGATTGTTTTTATTTAATTAGCTCCTTGTTCCGTGCGGTTTTCTGTTTCAATATATTACTTGAGTATTTAAACCAACTCAATTGAGCTTAAACTATCGCGGGACCATTAATTAAAGCCCGAAAGGAGAGAAAATTATGAGGCATTATGAGTTAATTTACATCGTTAACCCTAACCTGAATGATGAAGATTTCCACGAACTGGTCAAAAAATACAGTGGTATCATCGAAAATCTAAAGGGAATCATTATAAAAACTCAGGAATGGGGAAAACAAAGGCTGGCGTACAGAATCAGAAAATTTTATAATGGTGTTTACGTATATGTTGATTTCTGTGCTGAAAACAAATCAATCGCCGAACTTGAACGAAACCTTAAACTCGATGATAACATCCTGAAATTCCAGACTGTAAAGCTTGCGGATCAGGCAAATCCTGAAGAACTCCTTGAAAAAGAAAAACCACCTGAAGATGATTCCGTTGAGGAGTCCTCCCAGGAAACAGAAGAGTCAGCAGCGGACCAGGAAAGTCAGGAAAATGTAGAATCAAAGGAAGAGAGTGAGGAGTAAAATGGAAAGGAACAGACATAGAGGCGGAATGTCTTATCACAGGAGAAAAGTATGCAGGTTCTGTGCGGACAGTAGCCTGGCGATTGATTATAAAGACTATAAAATGTTAAGGTTGTTTACCACTGAACGCGGAAAAATTGTTCCAAGAAGAATTTCCGGAAATTGTGCTAAACACCAGCGAAAACTGACTGTAGCTATAAAGAGAGCCCGAAATATTGCGCTGTTGCCATATACAACAGCAACAATCAGATAAACAAAGAGAGAAAAATTCTCAGGAAATGACCTTATCTAATATAATAGGATGTGCGGGGTCAGTTACCTTCCTCCTTTTTGTTTCAATCAGTCTACCTTTTTTCGGACCGCTTTTAAGTTTACTTACTCCGTTGCCATTTCTTTTTTACTCAAGTAAATTAGGTCTTAATAAAGGTTCAAAGATTTGTTTGGTAACAATTCTGATTGTCGGGGTTGTCACAAAAATGGCAGGGCACTCCGAGCTATTCCTGCTTTGCCTTAAGTTTGGTATTGCAGGTTTAATACTGAGTGAATTATTCAGAAGGGAGCTAAACTATTCCCTGACTATCTTTACCGGCACTCTTTTGGTGCTGGTTGTAGGGTCCGGCTTCTTTTTATTCATAAGTATCACCAGGGGTTTAACCCCTCTTGAAATGGCGGTTACTTATCTTCAGACAAGCCTGGACAACACTCTGGCAAATACAATCAGCCTGTATGAGAGCCGGGGTCTGGATCAGCAGACGATAGAACAGTTGAAACAGGCCGGTCCGAAAATAATAGACTGGGTGAAAAAGATATATCCATCCCTGGTAATTATAGGGACTGGCTTTATAGTATGGATCAATGTGATTATCAGTAAACCCCTTTTTATGTACAGAGGGATTAAATACCCAGACATGGGGCGTGGGGATTTCTGGCAGTCTCCGGAATATATGGTCTGGGGATTAATAATAGCCGGATTTTGCATATTTTTTTCAATACCCACTCTGGAATTAATTGCCATAAATGCAGTAATTATTTTTTCTGTTATTTATGTTTTTCATGGACTGTCAATAGTCCTGTTCTTTTTTAATAAGTATAATGTGCCGACATGGACGCGCATTATTATTTTCATACTCATTATTTCCCAGTGGATATTTTTTGTGATCATTTTCGCCCTAATGGGACTTTTTGACCAATGGGTAGATTTCAGAAAAATAAATAATACGCCCCAGGTGAGTGAATAAATTAAGGTCTTTCAGTCTGCGTTTCATGGTTTTAATTTTAATTTTTTAAAATATTAAATTAATTTTTCATATCAGGCTGAAATTCTATTTTTGGAGGAAAATCGATGAAAGTCATATTAACAACGGAAATTGATTCATTGGGTATGGAAGGTGATGTAGTAAAAGTCGCGGATGGGCATGCCAGAAACTACCTGATACCCAAAGGTTTCGCGCTTGAGGCCAATAAGCAGAACATTAAAATGATGGAAATGCAGAAAAAGAAAATAGATGGACGAAAGTTAAAAGCCAGGGAAATCGCTGAACAGGTAAAAGAAGACATTAAAGAAAAAGTAGTCACTATTACCCATAAGGCTGGAGAAGAAGATAAGCTGTATGGTTCAGTAACAAGCATGGATATAGCAGAAGAGATGGAAAAGCTGGGTATTTCAATAGATCGCAGAAAAATTATTCTTGATAAACCGATCAAAAGTCTGGGAGAATATGAAGTATCTGTTAAACTGCATCCTGAAGTTTCAGGAACACTAAAGGTTGTTGTTGCTCCAGAGGAGAATTAGCATAAGAAACACCAGGTCAATCCAGGAATCATAAATATATGAATCAGGCAAAAGATAAGCCATCATCCTCCCCGGTAAAGGTACCTCCCCACAATATAGAGGCGGAGCAATCAATACTGGGCGGAATCCTGATCAATAATGAAGCCATGAATCAGGTCATGGACCTGCTTTCTCCCAAATGTTTTTATCGAGAAGCACACACCCATATTTTCCAGGGGATGGTTGACCTTTATAACAATAGCAATCCTGTTGATCTTATAACCCTTTCTCAGCACCTCACAGAAAATAACCTCCTGGACAAAGTCGGAGGGACTGATTACCTTTCATCCCTTGTTGAGGCTATCTCCACATCCGCAGGAATTGAATATCACGCCGGAATAGTACATGACAGGTATGTACGAAGAAAGCTTCTTTCCGAATGTTCAACTATTGCCGAATCATGTTTGAGTAACTGGCAGGGAACGGATGAACTCCTTGACCTCGCGGAACAGTCCATATTTGACATTGCGGAAGAAAAAGTCGGAGAGGGCTTTTCCTCCATGGAAAATGTTATAAGTGATAGTTTTAAGAAACTTGAAAGTGTATCGGAAGACGATGGATTTATTACGGGCATACCAACTGATTTTTCTGACTTTGACAGGTACACCGCGGGGCTTCAACCTTCGGACCTGATCATTATCGCCGGCCGGCCAAGTATGGGAAAAACAGCATTGGCCCTCAACATTGGGTACAACGCCGCGAGAAAAACAGGCAAGGGAGTCGCCGTATTTTCCCTTGAAATGTCAAAAATGCAGCTGGGAATGAGGATGCTCGGCTTTGAGTCACAAATAAACGCCACAAAACTCAGGACGGGACAGTTAAGAGACAGGGACTGGACCAACCTTACTCATGCCGCGAGTGTTTTATCAGAATTATCCCTTTTCATTGATGATTCATCGGCAATCGGTGTACTTGATATGAAGGCAAAATGCAGACGCCTTTTGAAAAAAACAGAGCTTTCTCTTGTTATTATTGATTATATCCAGCTCATCCATGGAAGAAAATCCGCGGAATCACGCCAGATTGAGATATCAGAGATATCAAGGTCCCTCAAGGCACTCGCGAAGGACCTTAATGTGCCGGTAATTGCTCTTTCCCAGTTAAACAGAAAAGTGGAAGACAGGCCTAATAAGCGCCCCCAGCTTGCCGATTTGAGGGAAAGCGGCGCCATAGAACAGGATGCCGATGTAATCGCCTTTATCTACAGGGATGAGGCATACAATCCCACTACTGAGGAAAACAGAAACATAGCCGAGATTATCCTGGCAAAACAGAGAAACGGCCCAACCGGATACTTTAAACTTACTTTTCAGAAAGAATACACCAGGTTCAGGGACTATACGGAAGAAGAAAACTACTATCAAGAGGTCTAAGTCATAGAAAGAATCCAGGGCAAACCATCTGGTCTTAAATCAAGTCAGACCAAAAGACTTACAAAATTGTATCACAGAAAAATACCCCGCCACAAGATCGCCACTAGAGAAATAATCAGGGAAATCTCTTCCATATCCAGAGAATTAAAAAGACAGGTCGGCCTCATAATCACACGGCGGGGGAATATTGCCTATGTCATTGTTGGTGACAACAAAAGTATCCATATCCCTGACCTCGGGAGATACAGGACCGGATCGGGACGCCTGAATGGTCTAAGATGCATTCACACACACCTGAATAATGAACACATTTCAAATGAAGACATAACTGACATGTCCCTTTTGGGCATGGACCTCATGGTAAGTGTACAGGTAAATGAAAAGGGAATACCGGGGATTATTGATTATGCACATATCCTCCCTGAAAATCCTAAAAGTAAAGGCTGGTCAAGTACGACTTTAAAGGATATAGGCCAGCTCGACATTAACTTTGAAGAACTTATCAGGTCCCTGGAAGATGAAATATCAAGAACAGCAGGAAAAAGCAGGGAACAAAAAAAGGAAAGAGCGATACTTATAAGTGTCACAACCGGTTCCGGAACAAAAGCAATGCAATCCCTTGATGAGTTGAAGGCCCTTGCGGCATCAAACGAACTCCAGGTTGTGGATACTGTTATCCAAAGGACCAAAAAGATTAATCCCCGTTTTCTTATGGGAAAAGGCCGTCTTGGTGAAATTGTATTGAAATGCATTCAAAAGGGTGCTGACCTGGTTATATTTGATAATGAACTGACACCAACCCAGGTAAAGGTACTTACTGACCATACGGAACTCAGGATTATTGACAGGAGTCAACTCATACTGGATATTTTTTCCAGGCGGGCTGTAACCCGGGAAGGAAAGATCCAGGTTGAGCTCGCGCAGCTTAAGTACCTTTTGCCCAGACTCGCTACAAAAAACACTGCCATGTCAAGGCTCACAGGGGGGATAGGCGGCAGAGGACCCGGAGAGACAAAACTGGAAATAAACAGAAGGCGGGCAAGGGAGCGTATCGCCAGGCTGAATAATGAGTTGAATAAAATCAGCAAACAGAGAGAAAAGAGAAGAAGGCTCAGGAATGTTAACCGGCTTCCCATCATATCAATAGTAGGTTATACAAACGCGGGAAAATCCACACTTCTCAACACCCTTACTCAGAGTCATATCGGCGCGAACAACAGGCTGTTTGACACACTGGATACAAGCAGCCGAAGACTCCGGTTTCCAAGGGAAAGGGAAGTAATAATTACAGATACGGTAGGGTTTATAAGGGACCTTCCGGAAGATTTGATGGACGCCTTCGCAGCCACCCTGGAAGAACTCGATGATGCCGACCTGCTGCTGCATGTTATTGATGCTTCAAGTCCCCGGTTGGAAGAGCAGATTAAAATCGTTGACAAGACACTTGCGCAACTCGACCTTTTATCTGTACAAACCATACTTGTACTAAATAAGGCGGATCTGTTAAATGAGAATGAATTACGCGGCCTCGCCCGGACAACCGATGGAGTGGCCATATCTGCTATAAAAAGAAATACACTGCATCCCCTGCTTGAGAGGATAGAAAACTTTATGTGGCGGGAAGATGTAAAGGTTGAAAATATTACTTGAATTTAAATAATTAAACGATTATATAACATGAGCTAGGTTATTTAGAGTTCATGAATAAATGAACTTGTTTCGTCCTGAGGGTAAATGTAGCAGCGGAATGGCATCCTGAGGTTTTGAAACAGCAACATTAATTTGAAAGGAGGATGTCATTGTGGCAAACGGAATCGTAAAATGGTTTAGCGACAAAAAAGGTTTTGGTTTTATTGAACTGGATGACGGGAGCGGTGATGTATTTGTTCATCATTCAGCAATAAACATGGATGGTTTCAAAAGCCTTAATGAAGGTGACAGGGTAACTCTGGAAATAGAACAGGGTGACCGTGGACCTTCTGCAAAAAATGTAACCAAGGTATAAAACTAGTATCCGGAAGTTGGGGCATCCTGTCATTAAAATGGCGGGATGCCTTTTTTTATTTAACACTTTCCCATCCCGCGGATTTTTTTATTTCATTGTTCCTCGTAAACACAAGTGATTCACGCCCGGGCAGGGAATTTATAAAACGAACTCCGTAATCAGGAGGCATTACCATGAGCGCTGTCGCCAGGGCATCAGCCTCCATGGCTGTTGGGGCAATAATTGAGGCGCTGGAATTTAATACAGGTGAAAACCCGGTTTTCGGATTTGTAATATGGTGGTATATTTTTTCCGCGTCAAAGTAGTTTTCATAGTTACCCGAAGTCGCGACCGCGGTATTTGTTAATTCAATTACATCAAGATGTTTATTTCCTTTTTTCGGGTCCTGAATGGCCGCTTTCCATAGCTTGCCATCATCTCTCAAACCCACTGCTTTCATGTCACCTCCGGCGTTAATGAGATGATTCTCAATTCCGTGCGCAAGCAGTACTTCTGATGCTTTGTCAACTATATAACCCTTTGCCAGGCCGGCAAGGATGATTTTCATTCCCTTTTTCTTCAGCTTTATATCCGTCCCATTGATTTCAATCTTATCAGACCCCACATACTCAAGCACCCTGTTAATATCCTCCTGTGAAGGGGGTGCATTTTTTTCCTGAAAATTTTTCCGGAAGATTTCAATAATGGGGTAAACTGTGATGTCAAAGGCGCCGTCTGTGATTTCATAATAATAAAGCGCGTTTTTTATTACTTCAAGAAGAGAAGGATCAGCATTTGAGAGACTCCCATTCCTGTTCAATATGGATAACAGCGAATCATCTTTATAATGATTCATCATGTTGGAAAGCCTGTTGATCTCATCAAAGGCGGAATCCATTGCCTTTTTATAATTAAATCCTTTTTCATAGATCAGAATGACAGTAACCGTAGTACCCATGGCGAGCCTGGTACTTGACACTCTCTGCGGATCGTTTTTCCCTCCCATTGCCATGATGTTCATCGAAATAAGAAACATCCCCAGACCGGCACATGAAATTGTCTTTATAAATTTTCTTAGGTTTAATTTTCTGGTTTTTATGCTCAATGCAAAACTCCGGTTTATTTTGAATTGTGTATATCTGGGGGTGATGCCTCTGTCATCTTCTTAATATCAATCTTACCATTCCTTGACTGCATCATTATAAAGGCAAAACAACCTAAAAGAATAGTGGGGAAAAAGAATGTAGCATGAAGCAGTATAGCTGCCGACAAAGCCTCCTCACTAGATACCGCGTAGAACATAAATCCATACTGGACTGACAGGTGAAATGTTCCTATAAACCCGGGAGCTGACGGTATTGCCACCCCCAGGGATGCCATTGACAGGATAATAAATGTGGCAATAAAGGGCAGTTCAATACCTATTGATGACTCTACAAACTGTATCTGAAAAAGAGAAAGAGACCATAATAAAACAGACCAGAAGATCAGCATGACCCAGGATGACACTCCTTTTATAGGAGAAAATCCCCTGGAAAAATTAATGATTATTTCAGTCAGTTTTTTTCTTAATTTTGATGAGATAAAGAAAAGCGCTTTGTCAATTATCTTGATAAACTGATCAGTCCGATATTTAAATCCGATAATGAATATTATCAGGAGGAGATAGGCGAAAAAAAGAAATATTGCAGAACCCTGCAGACTTTTTGATATATGCAGCAGATTGTCAGGAAAAGTCGTGTAAGTCAGCCCCAGAACCAGGAATAAAAGCAGCGAAAAACCATCAAACAACCTTTCTATAACAATTGTCGCGAATACTGAACTCTTACTTATTTTTTCAACCTGTCCCAGGGAATCAGCCCTTATGAACTCACCTAACCTTGCAGGCAATACACAATTAGCGGCAAACCCTATAAGTCCGGCAAGAAACCTGTTTAAAAAGCCGGTGTTTTTTAAAGGATTTAAAAGGATACGCCATCGCCATGCGCGGATGAAAAACTGGATGACGCAGATGAGAACTGCAAGCATCAGATAAAAGATATTTGATGATAATAGTATATCAGCTGTCTTTTTAAATTCTACATGTCTGCAGGCCAGATAAAGAAACAGGGCACTGATAAAGAGCCCCGACCACAATTTCCAGTTTGTATTTTTTTTTAAGTTATTCCTGTTCATTCATTCCCAGGATTTCTCTCGCCAGGACAATATCATTTTCAATCTGTTTCGCGAGTTCATCCTTCCCGCTGAATGTCTTTTCGTCCCTGAGACGGCTGATAAACCGGATAGTAAAATTCTGTCCAAGAATATCCCTGCTGAAGTCAAGGACATGGGTTTCTATTGAAAGTGTAGTACCGCCAAAGGTCGGGTTTATTCCTATATTGCATACACCGTTATATTCTATATCATCCATTATCACCTTTACGGCGTACACCCCTTTTTTAGGAATTAATTCATCCACAGGTGTCAGGTTGGCAGTTGGAAATCCCAGTATCTTTTCTCCTCTGCCCATTCCTTTTTTGACCACACCCGTTATTTGATAATCCCTGCCTAACAGTCTTTTTGCTTCAGGGAGGTTCCCCTCCTGAACAAGGTTTCTTATTGATGTACTCGATACAAGAGTTTCATTAAGTTGAATGGGTTCGACAACATGGACTTTAAACCCGGATTCCTTTCCCATTTCTCTGAGTAGATTTATATCTCCCTTTCTGTCCTGACCAAAGCTGTAGTCATGACCAACAACGAGTTCCCTTATACCGATCTTGTCAACAAGAAGATCACTGACAAAATCTTCAGCCGGAATGCCCGCAAACTCCATTGTAAAAGGAAGGCAGAGAATAACATCAATCTCCGCGTCAGATATTAATTTTAATTTCTGTTCAATCGGTGTTATCAAGGGAGGCCCGTTTCCGGGTTTCACCACTTTAATGGGATGCGGTTCAAAGGTCATAACTACGGATTGACCATCAACATTTCCCGCTATCTTTTTAATCCTGTCAAAAAGGGCCAGGTGGCCCCTGTGTACGCCGTCAAAGTTACCAATGGTTAGAACAGGATTTTTTAACGGCTTTTCAAGTTCATTTAAATCTCTGACAATATTCATTATCTACAAATAGTCCTTAATAATTTTTTCTGTCCTGATTTACATACTGTGACGTAATCTCTAAATTCAACCAACCTGTCATTTCGACCAAAGGGAGAAATCTTGATCCAGGCAATAAGTAGGGGCACGATCCGCCGTCGCTAAAGCTATGGCGGGACAGGTGCATCGTGCCCTTACAATAATCCACCTCAAAATGACATTGTCCCACAGTGTAAGCCGAAATGGATAAGTACCAGAAATAATATTACTTTCCCGACAACCGACTATCCACTTCTTTGTTGACAGAAACCTTAGGATACTATAAATAAAGCGAAAAAATATCAACCCTATATCCGAAATATAATAATAACCGATATGGTATGGATATAGTAATTTCCTAGGCGCCAGCAAGGTGTTAGATGCAAGGCGCCGCGGAGCGACGACTGAGGCGTATGGGCAATACGTCGCAGGGAGGAACGATCGAAGGCAACCCGCCTGAGGCGGGTAAACACAGCAGACTTGTCCCGCCGTAGCTTTTAAGCGAAGGCGGATGACGTGTTGCTGGTGCCTAGAAATTGTGCCGAAGTGGTGGAACTGGTAGACACGCTAGGTTCAGGGTCTAGTGGGCGTACGCCTGTGCGAGTTCGAGTCTCGCCTTCGGCATACCAGTAAATTATAACCTGCTGTTTTTACATCAGGTTTTTATTGTTTTTTTATTATAAGCTCAATCGCATCTCTTCCACACACAGCAAATCCCCTGCAGGAAAAATACAAATAATACATTGATATATAAGTAAGAAGTGATTAATGTATATAAACATAGGCAAATAAATATTGAGGAGACATAATAATATTTGGGTTTTGAATATTTAACAGAGAGGAGGGGTTTATATGGAAACAGAAAAAATGCAGGATCAGACTACTGATGAAGAGCTTGATGCCTATAAAAAAATACGACAGCGGGTTAGCAAAACCTTTGGCGAACTCCAAGAGAAGATGAATACGGAAACAATAAGTCAGGCAATTAACAAAGCAATCACTGAGTTAAAAGAGGCAGGAGAATACTCTATGGAGGCTATTAGTAATGCTTCTGCAGCCTTGAAAAAGGATATTGCCTCGACAACGGAAAACCTCAAGCCCAAGGTTAATGAAGTGACGGAAGAAGCCAAAACACAATTTAACAATTGGCTCGACAAAGGTGGTGCATTATGGCACGACATTTCCCAGGAGGCTAAGCATGTACACGAATACTCACGTGATAAGGGTGGAGCCTTTCTGTTAAACGTCATCAGGGGCTTAAGCGAGTGGGGCCAGGCAGTGAGTGAAAAGTTGGGAACTTCCTTGAACTACAAAACAGGTGAGAGTTCGCATGGAGGAGAATTTATATGCACCAACTGTGGAGGCAAGATTCATTTGAAACAACCAGGACGGATTCCACCTTGCCCCAAGTGCAGAAAAACTGAATTTAGGCGCTCATAAATCTGTTGGAATATAAAGTGTCCAGCTCTTTATACTTTATACTCCCGCACAGCTGAACACCCAAATACATAGAAAGTGATATCTAATATTTTACACCTCCGAGTACTCCCAGAAGCTCTCCACAATGTACTAGAGTGAGAGACTAACTTGACTGAAACATCATATATCTCATCCATGATTGATCCCTCCTTTGAGTTTAATTATCTAACAGCTGTCAACCTATGGGCCTTTTTGTGTTCTATCTTTCAAACTTTTCAGCAATCTTATCCATAGAGTCTCATATCTTTTCCATTGATTCTACAAATCGAGCTGCCAGTGTTATCAAATAAATTATAATGGCGAGATAAACAAAACCTATAATTATAGCTATACCACCTCCCATGAAACCCATGAGACCCTCCTTTTTCTCCTATGAACAATGAGATTATCTTTAAAGGTAAGACTAAAAAAGCTGGTAAAAAAATAATCCCGGACAAGCTTTGTTGTCAAGGATTATATGTGGCTTTCAAGTTTAAATTTGACAGACTCTTTAAAAAATCACCAAGGCAGGCAAACCGGGGAATTGACGAGTCACTACGCGTCAATATAACTTTTAGGCAAGTGGCTTCAACTATCCCTCATGCGGGACACTGACAAAAAAAGGCAGAACCTTGATAGGTCCTGCCTGGTATAAGAAAACGGCTTCCCAGAATGTCGTTATAATCTCCGATGCGGATCTCCTTCATTTATCAAATGTCGAGATACCCGGATGAAAAGATGCACGATCACCAGAGAAGCCCGTAAAGCAAAAATCTCAACTACTCTTTTTTAATTATATCCTTTTAAAGGCATTAAGCGATCAACTGGTTTATTTATTATGTGTTGAAGTTGAATGTGCTTAACGTTGAAAATAATATAAGCATAAAACATGCAAGATCAAGTAGTTGATTGAAATATTATAAAGGACCAAAACTCAGCTGAAAGTTTTGCATACAGAAAATAATGTTTCATACAAAGTTATATATTAAAATTCTCCTTGATATGGATGTTTCTTTTCCTTATACTCTCATAATATCCTGAGATTACTGTATTGAATAACTTTAAAATTTAAAAGGAGGGGCAATGAAAAGGATAATTATCATTTCATGCTGCATCATGATTACATTGTTCTGTTCACAAACTTACGGGGCTGAAGGCAGGTATACCAGTCTGAACCTTGGCGCGGCAATACCCGGTAATTCTGACATATTTGATGAGAATGACCCCGAAACACGGTTAGCAGCAAAATTTAAAAAAGGCATGTTTGCTTCAATAGCCCTGGGCAAGGAATATGAATACTTCCGGTTTGAAGGAGAGTTTTTCTACCATGCCAATGATTTTGAAAGCGCCTCTATAGCCGGAATTGATGCTGCTGTTTCCGGTGAAATATCCGCCCTCGCCCTTTTATTGAACGGATATTTTGACTATAAAACCAATTCTGATTTTACACCTTATCTCTACGCTGGATTGGGAGCGTCGATGGTGAGTTTGTCCGGCTTAGGTGTCCCTGATGCAGGCTTTGGGCGGGTATCCGATGAAGATCTTGTTGCTGCCTATCAGTTTGGATGCGGACTTACGTACAGAATGAATAAAAATATCAGTCTTGATTTAAAATACAGGTATTTTGTCCCTTCGGATCCCGACTTTAATACAATCCAAACAGAATTCGACTCACAAAACATATCCCTTGGGCTAAGAATCTATTTTTAAATTTTTTTCTCAACTCAAATAGGTATTCTGCACAAAAGAATGCCTATTTGAGTTCCGTATCCAGCCAATTCAAATAATCCTTATTCCCCTCTACAACCGGCAGAGCAAGTATTTCGGGGATATCATAGGTATGCAGCTTTTTTATCTCTTCTTCCAGTTCATCATATAGTTTTCCACTGGATTTAAAAATAAGAAGCCATTCTTTATCCTTATTCACTTTTCCCTCCCATCTGTACACACTCGTGACAGGTCCCATAATCTGCACGCAGGCTGCCAGTCTTTTCTCAACAATTTTCTCAGCGATCTCTGTTGCCTTTGATTCATCATCAATTGTCACAAAAACCTGCACATATTCCGACATTATTTTATCTCCTTCAAAAGAGGTTTTAAAACTCCTTAGAATTGTTGATTATGTCACAACTGAACTACCCTATTATCAAAAACCAGACAAATTAAACAACAAACCACATACGACATGCAACCCGCAAATTACATCCAATAATAATTGACACATTGCACCTATTCCCATATTATGCAAATCCTTAAAATGAAAAGAGAAATAAAAGGAAAAACGAAAGGACATAAATATGTATAAAATAGCAGTTATCCCGGGTGACGGTACGGGCCCGGAAGTTGTGGCTGAAGCACTCAAGGTATTAAATACGGCTTCAGACAAATATGGCTTCAAGTATGAAACCACCTCTTTTGATTTTGGTGGTGAGAGATATATGAAGACAGGCGAAACACTGCCGGATAGCGCGGTCGATGAACTCCGGGGATTTGATTCTATTCTTCTGGGTGCCATCGGACACCCTGATGTGCCTCCCGGGATTCTTGAAAAAGGGATTCTTCTCAAAGCACGTTTTGGACTTGACCAGTATATAAACCTCAGGCCGGTAAGGTTATATCCCGGTGTGGACACTCCTCTGAAAGATAAGGGACCGGCGGAAATAGACTATTGTGTTGTCAGGGAAAATACCGGAGATCAATATACCGGGGCAGGCGGCTTTACAATGAAGGACACACCCCATGAAGTAGCAATTCAAACAGCGGTTTACAACAGACACCAGGTCGACAGGTGTTTGAAGTACGCGTTTAAATATGCAAGAAAATACGGGAAGAAGGCCCGGGGCAAAGGTGAAAACAATACACTGGCCCTGGTGGGCAAGACAAATGTCCTTACCTATGTATACGATCTCTGGGAAAGAGCCTTTCATGAGATGGGAGAAAAGGAATACCCGGATATTAAAAGAGAATATTATCATGTTGATGCCACGTGCATGTGGATGGTAAAAAATCCCGAGTGGTTTGATGTGCTTGTCACGGGGAATATGTTCGGCGACATTATTACCGACCTTGGGGCCATTACCCAGGGAGGTATGGGACTGGCTGCCGGAGGAAATATCAATCCTGAAGGTGTAAGTATGTTTGAACCAATAGGCGGATCAGCACCAAAATATACGGGGATGGGTGTAATTAATCCCCTTGCGGCAATATGCTCTGCTGCCATGATGCTTGAAACTCTCGGAGAACAGGAAGCAGCAGATAAAATAGAAGAATCCGTAAAGGATGTTACAGCCAACAAGCTTGAGAGTATGGACGCGGGTAAAATGGGTTGCAATACAGGTGAAGTCGGTGACCTGGTCTGTGAAGGCATTGCAGCTTAACATTTTTCCCTTGACATATTTTTTGACAGGGCTAAAGTAGCCCGATACTTCAAGTAATAATCAAACCTGTTGAAAGGAGGCGTATTGATGAATGTAAATGTTAAAAAAACAGTTGTTGAATTGCGCCCGGAAAGGTCAGCAGGCTGAAATACCATTATTTTTAGCAATTAAAACAAAGGCCGCTCCTTTTGGACGGCCTTTTTCTTTTCTGCCCCGGGCGCAACAGGGTCCAGGGGTTTTCCTGTCCGGACTACTCCTTTAAAAGAACAATCACAAGTATGGCTGTTTAATAAAGTTTTTTATAGAGCCATTAACAGATCAAAAAGGAGTCTTTCAATGAATTTAGAAGATTTAGGCTGGAACAGCTATTTTGAAAAAGAACTCGAAAATCATGTAAACAGAGACAATTTGCTGCCGGCCAGGGTCTCCCAGGAACATAAGGGACTTTACACGGCAATCAATCACACTGGAGAATACCTGGCAGAAATATCCGGTAAAATGCGTTACACTTCCTCCGGTTACAGTGATTTCCCGGCTGTCGGGGATTGGGTGCTGGCAAAAATTTATACCGAAGAAAAAAAGGCAATAATACATGGCCTTTTGAAAAGGAAAAACCGGTTTTCAAGGAAAGCAGTCCTTTCAGGGGGTATGCCTGATTCTCAGGGCAAGACCGAGGAGCAGGTACTTGCTGCAAATGTAGATACAGTCTTTCTTGTGAACGGTTTGGACAGTGACTTCAGCCTGCGTCGTATTGAGCGTTACATGACTACTGTTTATGACAGTAGTATGCATCCTGTTATAGTATTAAACAAAACCGACCTTGTCGAAAATCCTGAAGACTATGTTGAACAGGTTAAATCCATTGCCTTCGGGGTTCCCGTAATACCTGTCTGTGGTTTGAAAAGCGAAGGAATGGATATGTTGAGAGAACACATCCGAACCGGAGATACTATAGTTCTTCTGGGATCCTCCGGAGTAGGCAAATCAACTATTATAAACAGGCTTTTTGGAATGAACAGGCAAAAGGTCAATGAGGTCCGTGAGTATGATCAAAAAGGAAGGCATACAACCACTTCCAGAGAATTAATGGTGCTGCCGGATGGCGGCATATTGATAGACACTCCGGGAATGAGGGAATTCCAGCCATGGAAAGGTGAAGAGGATACCGCCAGAACCTTTGAAGATATTGAATCATACGCGGAAAACTGCCGGTTCAGAGACTGTAATCATGAATCAGAGCCGGGCTGCGCGGTGCGCAGGGCAATTGATCGAGGTCACCTGGATTCAGGAAGATACGAAAACTACGTCCGGATGAAAAAAGAGGCCAGATACCTTGAAACCAGGGTAGAAAGAAGCGCCCAACTCGCTGAAAAGAATAAATGGAAAGCCATTAGCAAAATTCAGAAACAACTCAAGAAGGACAGGTAAGGCAGGGTCGGGATTTATTCTCGACCTACCTTCTTTGGCAAATAGCTTAGCATTTTATAACCGGTGGTGTATAAAACACCACCCTACTAAAAGATTTCCCGGTTACCACCTCGAAATGACATTAATGATCAACCAGGCAAGTATGATATTATGGCAAGAAAACTCATTGACTTAGTGTATATTTTATCTACACTGTACTGTATCTAAAGGATTATTGACCATAAACCATCAATACCTGGGAAAGGGAAAAAACAAATGGCTAAATCGGAACATGGAAAATATATTATTACAAAACCAAAGGAAGATCTTGAGATACCCGATTGGGCAGGGAACCTTTCAAAGGAAAGAAGCACCCGTATGTTTTACCTGGACAGTGATGTTATCCCGGGAGCATTTTATGTGGAAGTAGTATGGTTCTGGCCTACGGATGAAAGGGATGACAGCAGCCCTGATCCCCACACACATGAATATGATGAGGTCATTGGTTTTTTTGGCACTGACCCTAAGGACCTAAATGACCTGGGCGCTGAGATTGAATTCTATATCGATGGTGAAAGAAATCTTATGAGAGAAAGCTTTCTGGCCTTTATCCCTGCAGGCGTTGAGCATTGCCCGTTAAACATATTGAAGATAACAAAACCCGTATTCCACTTTGCTACAATCCCCAGTAAAAATTACGGGTAAAAGCTTCGATTCAAATCTTTACTGTGTCTCGTCCTGAAATAGTTGACACATTTTTTCTGAGTAAACCAAAATGGATCCCCGCTTTCGCGAGAATGACGATTGGCTTTGCCTTGATTATTGTTTTTTAATTTTCTCCTAATAGCCTCCAGACTCATTTTACCTGGAATTTGGAACTTGGAACCTGGAATTCAAGAGAAACTAACCTTCTTAACCTCTCAACTTCTTATGTTCTGTTGTGTCAGGCCTCTGACCTCCGATTTCCGTGCTGATAGCTGATAGCCTGCATCCAAAAACACCTGTTTTTGAATGCAGAGTATTTCAACCAACCATTTCTTTCGAAGCTTGAACAGCCATATCCATTACCTTATTATCTTTCTCCGCGTCCCCGACATCCCTTATTTCACATCCCCGGATGATTTTTATTTCCGAAAAACCATATCGTTCAAGCAGCATTTTAAGATGAGCGGGTACATCACTAAACATATTCTCCGGGGCTCCCTGGGTAACTATAACCAGTGCCTTTTTACCTCCGGGAAGCCTGGATGGATTCGGGTTTGTCTTAAAATCAGGGGTCAGAAAAGAGAATGTGCGGTCAATAAAACACTTTAACTGGCCCGTAACACTGCCCATATAGACAGGCGAAGATAACACCAGCAGATCTGCCTTATGAATGGAGTCGAGTACCGGCTCAAGCTCATCCTTAACAACACAGTGGTCGGTCTTTACTTTACATGTCATGCAGCCCTGGCAGCCTTTAAAATTCATACTGTTCAGGTTAAACATCTCAATTTCCGCCCCGTCCCTTTCAGCGGTTTCGCAAAACTTTTTTACAATTACAGTACTGTTTCCCTTTTCCCTGGGACTTCCCAAAATACAAATTATTTTCATTTTATCCCTCCTTTATTAAAATAATGGTTATAATAATTTTGTTAATGATTATAATAATAAAGAATAATCAAAAAAGAAAGAAGGGATATCATGATCACATCACTTGGTGAGTTAAAAAAAGACCGGGACCTGGTTTATTCAATTGACTGGGACATGACACCCGAAAACGCGGTTCGTGTATACCTTGAATGGGGAAATATCTATGCCAGGGGAGATGGGACCAGGGTTATGTCAAAGGCAGACCATACAATATATTTTGTAGTGAACTGCTGGGACAAACCCTACTATATTTATCTGCTTAAAAGAAATTCCCAGGAAGCCCTTGAGCTTGCAAAAATTGAACTGCCTGAAAGGTTTGAAAAACCTATCTGTGAGTTGAAGGGTGTCTACGCCGTGGAAGATGATTTAAAGGAATGGCTTAAAAAGGAGTTGGATGTAGAATAATTGTTTAAAGGAGGACTCTCATGGAATTTAAAGACATTATAGAAAATAGAAGATCTGTCAATTATTTTGACACACAGAAAGATGTGCCGGAAAGCCTGATAAAAGAGATGATAGAGGCTGCAGCGAAAACACCATCCAGTTATAACCTTCAGCCCTGGAGTGTGATTATATTAAAAGATCAGGAAGAGAAGGAGCGTCTTAAAAAGCTTGCATTCAACCAGCCAAAGGTTGCCGAGGCCCCATATGTTTTTATTATAATCGCGGACCGGGAGGGTTGGAAGGAAGGCAACACCTTTGCTGATAAAAACTTCCTTTACTCGGTAAAATCAGGAAAGAAAAAAGAGGATGAAAAGGAATCCTATGTAAACACATTAAAGGCCCTCTACGGTGAAACACCTGACAAACAACAGGCCTTTGCGTTAAAAAATACAGGTTTTTTTGCCATGTCACTCATGTATGCGGCAAAGGAGCTGGGACTGGATTCACACCCCATGGATGGTTTTGATCATGACGGGGTCAAAAAAGCATTTAATATTCCTGACAATTACTGGATTCCACTGCTTCTTGCTGTGGGATATTTTGATGAATCAAAAGAGCTTTACCCTCCGAACTGGCGGAAAACTTTCGACGAAATAGTGGTAAAATTTTAGGGTGATCTGGATATTTACCGATTCACAAACTCTTTGTTTGTTCTGTTTGCATAAAAAAGCAGGTTTCAAATAACAGGCGCCGACATACCGTTGTTTCCCGGAATTATTATTGAATGTCATTTCGACTAAAAGGAAAAATCTTGTTATTTTAACCCTCTCCCTCCGGTCGGGATGACATTCGTCTTAAGCTCGGGATCAATCGACTCACCCTGGCATTAATATCCGAAATAAACCTTTATTTACAGGATGTTACAGAATTATATCCTTCAATACAGATGCCCTCATATAAAGGCAAATGACACCGGAAACAAAGCTTGCATTTCCGGGCACAATCAATTAAAGTTTGCATCCAAATAAGAAAAACAGCAATATAAATATAGATTAATATACTGTATTTAAAGAAAATTTTACAGCCTGTGAAAACTGTTAAAAAACAGATGGAGGTATTACAAGGATGAGTGAAGATAATAAACCTGCCAGGAAAAAATTCGAATGCCAGAAAATATATAATAAGGTGATGGCCAATCATTTTTACGAACTTGATGAAGCATCACGTACTGGATCCAATAAGATTGCGTGGTGTACAAGTGTAGGTCCTGCCGAACTCCTCAGGGGAATGGGATTTCTGGTATATTTTCCTGAAAATCATGGCGCTATGCTGGGTGCCACACGTATGGCGACGGATCTGATACCCTATGCGAATGCCATTGGCTATTCTCCGGACATATGCTCATACCTGACGGCTGACATAGGGTCATTTTTACAGAAAAAGACTCCACTCACCTCCGCTTATAAGATGGAATCGGTACCAAAACCGGATGTTCTGGTTTTCAACACAAACCAATGCCGCGATGTCCAGGACTGGTTTGCCTGGTATTCCAGGGAACTGGACAAACCATTGATGGGAATTCATACACATAGAGACATCGGCGGCATAAAAAATTTCCAGGTCAGTGATATAGCTAAACAGACAGAAGATCTTATTCCAGGGCTGGAGGAAATAAGCGGTGAAAAGTTTGATATGGACCGGTTTAAGGAGGCGATTGAACTGTCAAGACAAACTTCAGTACTCTGGAGGGCGTGCCTTGAATCTGCTTCAGCCATTCCATCTCCATGGACTTTCTTTGATGCCACAATACACATGGGACCGGCCGTTGTTGCCCGAGGAACTCAGGAAGCTGTTGATTATTACGAGATACTTATAAAAGAACTAAATGAAAGGGTTGATAACGGCGTCGCTGCCATAGAAGGTGAAAAGCACAGGATCTACTGGGACGGTATGCCCGTATGGGGTAAACTGAGCAGCTTGTCCAACCAGTTTGCCACACTGGAAACATGTATTGTCGCATCCACCTATTGCAACAGCTGGATATTTGATCAGCTTGATCCCGATGATCCCTTTGAGAGTATGGGTAGAGCCTATATTGAACTGTTTATTGTGAGGGATGAAGCATATAAAGAAGAATACATGAGAGACTGCTGCGAGAAGTATAAATTTGACGGGATGATATTCCATGACGCAAAAACATGCCCTAATAATTCAAATAACAGATACGGTTTACCTGAACGTATCGGTAAAGAATTAGGCATACCCCAATTAACAATAAATGGTGACCTCAATGACCTGAGATGCTACTCGGAAGAACAGACAAAAACGAACATTGAGGCATTCATTGAACAACTGGATGAGGCCGGTTAATTCAACCATATAATTATGACTGACAATAAATCAATATTCGCGGGAGTGGACGTAGGGGCTTCCCGCACAAAGGTTGCCCTGCTTAGTTCTGAAAAAAAACTTGTGGGTTTTTCAGTGAATAAATCGGGAACCGATTTCGCGCAGACAGCTGATATTTGTCTTGAAGAGGCCGCGGCTATGGCCGGAGTCTCCGGGAATGACATTGCTCATACCGTTTCAACGGGTTATGGCCGGAAGAATGTTGCCTTCAGCAATGACACCAGGACAGAAATAGGATGTCATGCCAAAGGGGCATATCATTACTTTCCCAGAGCGATGACAGTAATCGACATTGGCGGTCAGGATAATAAAATCATCAAGCTGGACGATGAAGGCAGAAGAACCAATTTCAAGATGAACAGAAAATGCGCTGCAGGTACAGGGGCTTTTCTTGAAGAGATGTCAGCCAGACTCGAGATTCCCCTTGAAGATATGGACGGGCTGGCCAGGCAATCTGAAGAGATGGTTGAACTTGGCAGTTTCTGCACCGTATTTTCCGCGACAGAAGTCCTTGAAAAAATAAGACAGGGTAAAAAGGTCCCTGACATTATCAAGGGTCTGTTTTTTTCGGTAATTAAAAGGGTCATTGAGATGGGCCTGATAACCGATCATGTAGCCATGACCGGCGGTGTAGTAGAGCATAATCCTTTTCTTGTTGAAATGGTAAAAGACATAACAACTGCTGAGATTTTGATGCCGGAGCATCCCCAACTCACCGGTGCCGTGGGAGCAGCGCTTTTTGCTATGGAGATCTAATTACATTCAGGAGTGGTAACAAATATTTCTTAATAAAAAAGATATCATCTGATTAATTCCTTCAAATTGCAGCTATAATCATTATAATGTGGTGAATAGCTGAGAAACTACTCAATTTTATATTTAAACTAATAACACAGTTAAAGGTTAATAATGGAACAAGTTATATTTCAGGCTCTTGGCGGACTTGGTATGTTCCTCTTTGGAATGAAGATCATGTCCGAAGGTCTGCAGAAAGTCGCCGGGAAAAAATTAAGGCAAATTTTAAATTTGGTTTCAAACAACCGCTTTGTAGGTTGTGGTGTCGGAGCTATTATTACCAGTATCATTCAGAGTTCAAGTGCCACGACAGTAATGCTGGTTGGTTTTGTTGATGCAGGTTTGATGTCTCTGACACAGGCAGTAGGGGTCATACTGGGGGCCAATGTTGGGACAACAATGACAGCCCAATTAATAGCCTTTAATATCACGGCTTATGCCCTTCCAGCCATCGCAGCAGGAGCTTTGTTAAAATTTTTTATAGGACGTAAAAAATGGGTTTATTTAGGAGATGTTCTCCTTGGCTTCGGTTTGGTATTTTACGGTCTGGCCACCATGAAAATGGGCTTTTCACCTCTTAAGGAAGATGAGTTATTCATTTCCTTTTTCATGAGTTTCCAGTCCAATACCCTTGGTGGGATATCTCTTTGTGTCCTTACTGGCGCTGTTTTGACCATGATCCTCCAAAGTTCAAGTGCAACAGTCGGAATTACTATGGCTCTCGCCATGCAAGGCCTTATTACTTTTGATGCAAGTGTAGCTCTTATCCTTGGGGAAAATATAGGAACGACAATAACAGCACAACTCGCGAGCATTGGTTCAAGTATAAATGCTCGAAGGACAGCTAATGCTCATACTCTTTTTAATGTAATTGGTGTAGTTATAATTATCCTTATATTTCCCTTCTTCCTTGATCTTGTACAGTTTATTACAGGGACACTAATGCATTCCGGAGCGGCAGATCTCATAGTGGATGGTGAAAAGCCGAATATCGCAAGATATATAGCCAACTCACATACACTTTTTAATATTGTTAGCGCATTTATTTTCCTTCTGGTACTCCCCTACCTTGTAAAAGTGGCCGTCTGGCTTACGCCCCATAAGGAAGAAAGTGAAAAATTTGATGAGCTGCGGCACATAAAATATCTGGACACCAAGTTTGTTGATACACCGTCAGTAGCACTTGGACAGGCAAGGGCGGAGATAATAAGAATGGGAGAAGCCGTTCTGATAATGTTTGATGATGTGGTTAAATCCATAGAAAGTAGAAAACTAAAGGAACTTTCAAAATGGAAAAAACGGGAAGATACACTGGACATTCTGCAGAAAGAAATCACCCAGTACCTCGTTGGGATAATGCAAAAACCCATAATGCCTGAAGAGTCAAAAGAAATATCCGCCCTCACAAGGATGACAAATAACTTTGAAAGAGCAGGAGATGAAGTAGAAAATATTGCCAGACTGATTGAAGAACTAATAGATCAGAATCTTTATATTTCTGAAGGCGGCATACAGGATTATAAATTAATTTCAACAGAAGTAAGAAATTTTCTTATATTTGTGCTTGAAGCCATAATAGAAGAAGACAGCGACATTATGGAAAGAGCGATCGAGATTGAAAACAGGATTGACAACATGAGGGAGGAGATGAAAAGTAATCACCTGATGAGACTTCAGAGCGGTATATGCACTGTGGACCCCGGGTTGATTCTCGTTGATATGCTTTCAGCCTTTGAAAAACTGGGGGGCTTTTGCTTCAATATAGCCCAGGCTGTTTCAGGAACAAAATAGCTTCCAATTCATTTTTGCCTTTCTTTTGATTCTGGATGGACACTAAATAATTAATAAAGGAGTATGAATATGAGTACAACAGGGGAAAAGGTCGGGTTCATAGGCGCAGGGAACATGGCCACGGCTCTGGTAAAGGGAATAATCAGCAGTGATCTCTACACCCCTGAAATGATAAAAGTATCCGATGTTGATACTGATAAGATAAAAAATATCTATCAAGATTACAGCGTTGAAGGCATGCACTCAAACAGGGATCTGGTAAAATCATGCAATATAATTATCCTGTCGGTCAAACCCCAGGTAATCAATGATGTACTGGAAGATATTAAGGATGAGATAAGTAATGACCATATCGTTATTTCAATAGCAGCCGGTATAAAAATAGCCGCGATCCAGTCCTCCCTTGGAAAGGAAGTGCCTGTGATCAGGGTTATGCCCAACACCCCTGCCCTCGTCCAGAAGGGAGTGAGTGCGGTATCGGCAGGCAAAAGCGTTTCTGATGACCAGATAGCTGTTGCCCTTGATATCTTCAACTCAGTGGGAACTGCCTTCAGTGTCCAAGAAGAAATGATGGACGCGGTAACTGCTTTGTCAGGAAGCGGACCGGGTTTTATCTTTAGAATAATGGAATGTTTTGTTGAAGCAGCGGAAATACAGGGGTTTGATTCTGACACAGCTCTTGAAATGATCACACGGACATTTCTCGGATCGGCAATACTGGCTGAAAAATCCGGCCATTCTCTTTCGAACCTGAGAAAGATGGTCACCTCGCCCGGGGGAACAACTGAAGCCGGTTTAAAATACCTCGAATCAAATAAGATAGAAAAAATAATTAACGGAACAATAAAAATAGCTAAAAAAAGATCGGTGGAACTAGGGAAAAAGGAATAAAAATCCTATATGTATTTTTAAAGGCACACAATGTTTGTTCTATCATTGATCTGGCGCAGGGCTCATCCGCCGTCGCATAAAGCTATGGCGGATAAACCCGTATCTAATCAGTATTAATTTTAGAATCCCTTACAAAGTTCTTAAAAGTATTTAGATATTCCCGCCCACCTACCACAAAGGTATCATTATGCTCCGCTCCTTCAATCCAGTAGAAAAACTTTGGTTTAACCGCGGCTTCAAAAAGTTTCTCTCCCATTGAAACGGGTACTATTTCATCCTTTTTTCCATGAATTATCAGTTTGGGGATAGTGACCATGGCTATCTTCTCAATGTTGTTATAATGGGCAGGTAAAAAAGGGGACAGGAGGCTGAAGATTCCCATTTTTCTTGCCATATGTCGTGTTGAAAGGAAAGCACTTTCAATTATAACCGATTTCACCTTTCTTTTTGCTGCGACATCAATAGCTGCCGCCGCACCGAGTGATCTGCCAAAAACCACTATCTTTTCAGGTTTAACTTTTTCTTTATCAGCAAGGTAATCATAGGCTGAGAGAGTATCGAGATAAATACCTTTTTCCGATGGGTTCCCTGTGCTTTTCCCGTACCCCCTGTAATCAAAAATTAAAACATTCAATCTCATTTCCATTAACAACCTTATATTGTCCAAACGGTGGGATATATTTCCCGCGTTGCCATGACAAAAAAGTATAAAAGGGGCATCTGGATCAGCATGGAAAAGCCATCCATGGAGTTTTTCCCCATCAGGAGTGCCAATATGAATATCCTGCCATTTCAGGTTAAAATCCCCGGGAGAATAATCCAGGTTACTTTGAGGAAAAAAGACAAAATAATTTTCGATCTTTTTATAAAACAGAGAAAATGTAATCGCCAGAAGGATAATTATAATGATTAAATGTAATCCGTTTAGAGGCATGAGGATAACACTCCTGATATTTTTCATTATCTTTTTCAAATCGGCTCTCAATACTTTAATTCCTTAAATTCCCGGATGATTTTCCTTGATATCATATTCAAAACAAAAAAATATTAATATATTGATTCCGAATAAGCAATGTCTTAAACTAATTGAATATCCTTCTCCTGACAAATAATTAACATGACAATAATCGATTTTTAAAATACTGTCCGTACTTGACGTAGCAATATCTGAGAGGTTGTTATGGAAGAAAAAACCAGGATACTTATAGTCGATGATCAAAAGGCTTCAAGGAATCATTACAAGAAAGCACTAAAGCCGATAACAGAGTTTCAGCTGGATGAAGCTGAGGACTGGGGGCAGGCCCTAAAAAAAATTAAAAGAACTCATCCGGATATAATAGTCTGCGGTTTAGAGATACCTGGAAAGGATGGCTGCAGTTTATGCGGAAAGATTAAATCAAATCCTGACCTGGAAAGCACATATTTTATAATAGTGAGTGAGGAAACAGGTGAGGAGGAAAAGCTTAAATGCATGAATGAAGGAGCGGATGACTATCTGACAAAGCCTGTAAAACCTGACGAACTTATAACAAGAGTAAGAGTGGGTCAAAGGATTTCCCAGCTTTTAAAACACACCATCCTTGAGACTAAAAGGATGTTCAACCAAATTGATGTATTAATTTTACAGGACGGGGGATGCGCTCCCGGATATAATCCTGTAACTGCCTTTCTGACATATCACCTTGAATCACAGGGGAGGAAAGTCTACGCCACGCGGGAAGGTTTCAAATCCCTTATTGAAAAACATGATAATTTTCTCCGGCTGGTTTATGACCCGGTAAAATACAAAAAACTTGATCATATCCCGGGTGTTTTTCACGCGGCACCATTATCCGAATGGAGAGGCGCCCATTTAAGAAGTGAGAGGTTTCAGGATTTTATAAACCATGACACTCAATTAAAGGCTGCAGCCACCATCAAAAAGAAGAAAGTAAAAGCTATCATAGCAATCGGCGGAAACGGTACCTTCAAGGGTATTTATGAGTTATGCAATTTGATGCCCACTTCCATCCAGGCATTTTTCATACCGGTCACGATAGACAGTGATGTGGCCGGAACGGATTGTATCGGGCAGCATACCGGAGTTGAGGCAGGAGCGGAAAAAATAAGGTGCTACATGGCAGATGCCAGAACACATAAAAGGGTTTACATAGTTGAGATGATGGGCGCGAACAGCGGTTACCACGCTCTCCATTCCTGTCTCGGGTCAAGGGCTCATCTCGCGGTACTGCCGAACAGCACTATTGACCATAAGAAAGTAGTTGAAGCCATAAATAAACGGGAAGAATGTGTAATTGTTGTAGCTGAAGGCTATAAAAAGAAAGAAAGGGATAAGAAAAAATTAACATTAAACGCTGCCGAGCATTTCTATAATGAACTTCTTGCTACTGATATTAAAATTAACAAAAAGGTAGTATGTGAACCATTTTCGAGGGACATAAGAGGCGCGGCGCCAAATAATATGGATATATCACTTGCTCAGCGAATGGCCTATAATGTGGCGGCATATCTTAAAGCCGGGACATCAAGATTAATGCCGGCAGTTCAGTCAGGAAGAGAGTACGCGATACCTTTTAATGAAATAACCACTGATAACATGAAAGAAGAAGATCTCATGGGTCTGACAAACAGACTGATGGATAATTAATAATCATAAGTAAAGAGGTTTTTGGAAGATGTCTGTTTATGAGTATAAAGCTCTGGATAAAAAAGGTAAAAGTACTAAAGGGATAATTGACGCAGACAGCCCTCTTTCCGCTCGAAACAAGTTGCGTAATTCAGGTCTTTTTCCTGTTGATATAACGGAATCTTCTTCAAGGGTCAGAAAGCAACCAACCGGAAACATCTCTCTCTCTTTACTATTCAGGCGCATCAGGCAGAGTGAAATATCCGCCATGACCCGTCAACTGGCGACTCTAATGGAGGCAGGCATCCCTCTTGTTTCTTCTCTCGAGTTGTTAATTACTCAGGAAGCAAATCCATTGTTAAAGAAAATCCTTGCACAGATAAAGGAGTCAGTTAATGAGGGAAACAGTCTCGCATCATCCCTATCTCAACACACAAGGTATTTTTCACAAATTTATATCAACATGGTAGAATCCGGTGAGGCATCAGGCTCCCTTGATCTTGTACTTGAACGTCTCGCAGAATTCAGTGAGAACCAGGAGGCTTTAAAGGGAAAAATAATTGCAGCCATGGTTTATCCGGCCATAATGCTGCTTATAGGAATTCTGGCACTGCTTATGCTGGTTACATTTGTAGTGCCCAGATTTGTGGCAGTATTCGATGAAATGGAGAAAGCACTGCCCCTGTCCACTTTGATAGTGATCGGAACAAGTAACTTTCTCAAATCATACTGGTGGCTCATTATCCTGTTTATTGTCCTGATGGTTGTTCTGATTAAATACATTAAAAAGACTGACAGGGGAACTCATTTGTGGGACGAACTCAAACTAAAGGCTCCTGTCTTTGGAAAAATCAATAGCAAAATTATTATAACCCGGTTTGGAAGAACTCTCGGCAGTCTGCTTCAGAGTGGTGTCAACCTGATATCAGCACTTCAGATTGTACGGAATGTGGTGAATAATGGTATTATTGCTGATGTTATAGATAATGCTATTGAACAGATACAGGAAGGTAAGTCCCTTGCTTATCCTTTCTCAAACAGCAAATGGATACCCCCTGTTGTAGTACAGATGATCGCGGTTGGAGAACATAGCGGGGAACTGGAAAAGATGCTTAATAAAATAGCAGACATCTATGAACAGGAAGTGGAATCCCAGATATCAGCCATGACATCACTGCTTGAACCTGTAATGCTCCTCATAATGGCCGTTATAGTCGGTTTTATTGCTTTTTCAGTGTTGATTCCCATTATGGAAATGAGTCAGATAGTACACTAGCATTTATATGGAAAATAATTATTCAGAGAAGTAAGGAGGTAATATGAATTTGGATTATAAAAGAAATGAAAAGGGTTTTACCCTGATTGAAATAATGGTTGTTATAATAATCCTGGGAATACTGGCGAGTTACGTAGCAGTAAAAGTAACAGGGCAGACAGAAGATGCCAGGAGGACACAGGCGAAGGTCCAGATTGAAACCTTCGAAACGGCTCTTAAAATGTATAAGCTCGATAATGGCAGTTATCCTTCTACTGAGCAGGGCCTTCAGGCCCTGGTGGAAGCCCCCACAACAGGGAGGCTTCCCAGAAAATGGCGTGAAGGGGGATACCTTGAAAAAGGGAAGATCCCGAAAGACCCATGGAAATACGATTATATATACCTGAGTCCCGGCGTTAATGGCGATTTTGACATAATGTCCTATGGAGATGACAATAACCCGGGTGGAGAAGGAAAAGATGCGGATGTCAATAACTGGGAGATCGAATAATCGGAGCAGCTTAAAGTCAGTTGCTGAATTTTCAGATGGTTTTACGCTAATTGAAATATCAATTGTTATTCTGCTCATGGGTTTTTTGCTGTCAGTAACAGTACCAGCCATACGTGAAAATTTTTTAACCGATGACCTTAAAGCCGCCACACGAAAATTAACCGCGACAATTAACTTTATAAAGAACAGGTCTGTAAGTAATTACGAAGATCATATCCTGGTTATTAATATTGAAAAAGGTAAATACTGGTATGAAGCAGAGCATATGAATGAAAAGGAATTGGAGGAAGCGAGAAAAAGGGCGGTAAATATACCTGATGGTATTCGGATAGAGGATATACATATTAAAGACTCTGGAAAAATTTTCACCGGGGAGGCAGCAATTAGATTCACCAAAAAGGGATACAACAGGTTAACACTGATACACATTGGGTCAAATAAAGATGATAAATTTTCTTTTCTGATCCGGCCATTCCTGGGGAAAGTGAAAATATTGGAAGACTATGTGGATTTTGAAGAAATATTTCGAAGAATATAGACACGGTTTTACACTTCTTGAGGTGATGTTTGCCCTTTCATTAATAGGCATATCCCTAACCGTACTGTTAGTTTCCCAATCCCAGGGCCTGAGCCTGGCCAATGAAGCAAAATTCAATACAACGGCATCCCTTCTCGCGCAGCGCAGGATGGCCGAAATTGAAATGGAAAATATTAATGACATTGTATCAACTTCAGGGGATTTTGGAGAAGATTATTCAGGCTATTACTGGGAATTAAATGTTGATAAAGCGGAATTGCCGGATCTGGGTGATTCTGAACTTCCTTTCGTGAAAATAGACCTTAAGGTCTACTTTGGGGAAAAAGGGAAATACCGGTATGATATCAGGTTTTACAAGTTTGCACCCGGGAGTTAATCCCCCGGCATCATGACCAGAATCTCTCAAGACATTTTAAAAATGAATGCTATGGAAAAACAGACAAACACCCTCTTTAAAAAGATCATAAAAATACCCTCATGTGCAAGTATTAATAAGGGTTTTACTCTCCTTGAAATAGTTGTTGCTATTGCCATTTTTGCAATCATAATATCCTGTATCTATCCAGCCTATACAAGCACATATAACAACATCGAAATAGCAGAAAATGAATCAGACATTTATTACATGGCCAGAGTCGCCATGGCAAGGATAGTTGATGATCTTGAATCAGCATATATACCTGTAAAAAGCAGTAAAGATGAACTGACTGATTTAAACGCGTTCATCGGGCAAAATGAATATATAGACAGTGCAAGGACGGATAAAATAAGATTTTATTCCAAGGCCCACATTAATTTTGGGGACAATTTTGAAAGCGAAGGAGATGCTAAAATTGAATATTATGCCCACAGGGACGAGGATACCGGGGAAATAACACTTTACAGGTCTGATACAGAGGCCAGACATGACTGGCCTGAAGAAAAAACAGAGGGGTATATATTATGTGAGGGCCTTCAATCCTTCTACCTGACATATACAGATAAAAGCGGTCAGGAATATGGCACATGGGACTCTTCTGATATAAATTTCAAGAATATTTTGCCTTCGCTGATTGTTATTACACTTGAGTTCATAGATGATAAAAATCCTGAAAAGCCATTAAGGTTTACAACCGGTGTATATTTACCAATGTCAGAAAAAAATGAATAAAATCATTTCAGATAACAGGGGCGTAGCCCTCATCATTACTATCCTGATATTAAGCATAATAGTCGTGCTGACCCTGGAGTTTAACCGTTCCATGCGGGAAAACCTTCACATAGCGGTAAATTCCAAAGATACCATCATGCTGAATTATCTGGCAAGGTCGGGTTACAACCTGGCTCTTGCCGTTCTTGATGAAGATGACAGGGGAAGTGACTCACTCCATGATGATTGGGCTCTCTTAAAAATGTATTCTCCGTTATCGAATCAACTGTTTGATGAAGGCCGGTTCCAGGTTGAAATCATTGACCTGGCCGGCAGGTTTCAGATAAATAATCTTGTAAACATGAACGGGACATATAACGATAATCAAAAAGAACTGCTTTTCAGGCTTATTCTTTTATTAGCACCTGACCTTTACGAAGAAGAGGTTGAAGACATAATTGACAATATTAAGGACTGGATTGATATTGATGATGAACCGACAAGATTCGGGGCAGAGGATCTTTATTATCAATCCCTTGAAAACTCCTACTCCTGTTCCAATGGTTCATTGAAATCTGTTGAAGAATTGCTACGAATAAAAAATATTTCAGAAGACCTTTTTTTTGGTACTCTGGGAAATCCGGGACTGAGGGATCTTGTAACTGTTCATGGAGACGGCAGCGGAAAGATAAATATTAATACAGCTCCACCATCCTTAATCATGGCAATAGCAGAAGACATGGACGGAGAAATGATCGATAATATTATCAGTTACCGTGAGGACAGTGAAAATGATCTAAGTGAGCCCTTCTGGTATAAAGACGCTATCGGTACCAATGAAGATATGATTGATCCTTCCCTCATAGGAATAAATGGGGATTTCTTTACAATCGACTCTATTGGACTGAAGGATAATATGCGGCGTATTATAAGAGCCGTGGTTAAAAGAACCGGCAATACTTTCACCCTGCTCTCATGGAGGATATCCTGAAAAAACTATTTTAACATCTTAATCATTGAATTTATGAAAGTAAAAGAGTAAAGTAAAAGTTTATATTAAATCCAGAAATGGAAACCCTTAACATATAAATGTAGAGTAATGAATGGCGAGCAAAATTTTAGGTCTTAAAATATCTGATACTCATGTTGCCGCTGCAGAAGTATTGAGCGGTGTGAAAGGAAAGGAGCTTCTTTCATGCCTGGGCATACCGGTTGAAAACAATGATATTGAATCCGCTCTCAAAGATATCTATTCCAGGATTGATCACGAAGTAGACAGGTGCATTGTTTCAATCCCTCTTTCTTCAACTTCCTTCAGGAATATCCGTATCCCATTTAAAGATGATAAAAAAATCAGGCAGGCACTTCCCTTTGAAATTGAAACGCTGGTGCCCTTTCCTGTAGATGATATGATCTTTGACTACAGTATCATTGATAATATCAATGGCGCCAATATCTTGACCGCGGGCATATCCAAAAAAAACATATCGGGCTATCTCAATATATTATTCAACGCAGGGATTGATCCAGACATTATCGATGTAAATCCGGTTCCGTCTGTGGCATGGATTCTGGACCAGAAAGAATACCCGGAAAACGGGCTTTATCTTGAAATCTGTTCCGAGCACCAGAATATTGCTGTTTTTCAAAACAGGCGGATAGTAATTATTCGCGAGTTGAGCAATTATATAAAAGAAGACGGTGAGAACAATCTCGATATGCTAAATTCGGCGCTTAAGACAATTTGCATAGAAGTTGAGGGAACTATTCATTCATACAATTCACAGGGAAATGATCCTGTAGAAGTCCAAAGGATATTCTTTGGAGGAAGTGCTTCAGCCCGTCCTCAAATAGAAGAATTTCTCAGTGATTTTTTTAAAGTTCCCGCTGAACGGGTTAATATAATCAATGAATTAAAACCCCAAACAGGATCCGAAATAATAAGAGCGTATGACCCTTTGTTTATGGAGAACGCCCTTGCTGTCGCTTTAAGAGAACAGAAAAAAGGAAGAGGTTTTAACTTTCGGAGGGACGAATTCAAAGCTAAGAGGAGTTATATTAAAACTGGCCCTGAGTTTAAAAAAAGTGCCATGCTGTTTGCTTTATTATTTATTTTACTTCTTTTCAATACGGGCATTGAGTTCTATTTCCTGAACCGGAAATTAAACCAGGTTGAACAGAAATATAACGAGGAAAGAATAAAAAGATTTCCGGAGTCAATAAATTATAAATATCCCCATATCCAGCTGAAACAGCAACTGGCTGAACTGGAGAACTCATCAGTTCAACTTCCCGGTGGAATAAATCCGGATCAGAGGATTATTGACATTTTAAAGGATATTTCAATCCGGATATCCGGCTCTCTTGATGTTGATGTATCCAGTATGGTCGTGGATCAGGACACTGTCCGTATAACCGGTGAAACCGATAGTTATAACACGGTTGATGGTCTTAAAAACAGGCTGGAACCGTCAAGTCTTTTTACAAACGTAACAATAAGCTCGGCGAACGTTGACAGAACAGGCCAAAGGGTTAAATTCGATTTAAAACTTGCTAGATCAAAATAATATTCTTTTTTATGGTCAGATGATATGAAATTTGCCAATAGAGAAAAAATCTTTGTTTATGCAGCTGTTGTCATAATCTGCCTATTCCTGATTATTGAACTGTTATTTATTCCAGCCTTTAATAAAAAAGACCGTTTAGAGAAAGAATTAATTGCCAAAGAAGAAGGGATAAAGGAACTGGCTGAAATGAGTCAAAAATATCAGCAGCTGGACAGGTTATCCGGCAGTATCGAAAAAGTGATTTCAAACAGGAACAGAGGTTTCACACTTTTCTCCTTCCTTGAAACAACAGCGGGACAGGCAAAGGTAAAAGGTAACATAACGTCTATGAAACCCTCTGAAACAAAGGGGCTGGATAACTACACGGAGATCATGGTTGAAGTTAAATTGGAATCTATAACCCTTGAACAGTTAGCGGATTATCTCTATCTGATTGAAAAACCTGATCAGCTGGTTTTCATTAAACGGATTTCAATCACCGACAACAAAAGGGAAAAGGGTCACCTGGACTCAATTCTACAGGTATTAACATTTAATTAAAAAATGATAACAAGTACTTTAACAAAAGAATTTAAAGAGATAATAAAAAAGAAGGAACGGTTATGGTATGGTGTGTATTGTTTTGTTCTCCTTATTCTATTTTTATATCTTTTGTTCCCATCCAAGGCACTGGATAAATTTATTATTCAGGAAGCAAATAGAGTCTATCCTGATTTGAAGGTTAAAATTGGCGAGACCAATATCTCTTTTCCGCTGGGAATCAAAATAGAAAGCATTGAGGTAACAACTGAAAATATTCCTGATATTGTTTTTGAGTCGGACATAACAAAAATCAAACCGGGAATACTATCTTATGTTTCAGGAAATCGAAAATATTCTTTCCAAAGCTCTACAATGGGTGGCAATATTTCCGGTTCCGTACATTATAAAAACAATAGCGAAAAAAACGGGGATAAAGCAAATATTAGATTCAAAGATATTCGCCTTGGAAAAAGGACTTTCATTCATCCCGTTATTTCAAGAAAGCTTGAATGTATAGCTAACGGTGAAATTAATTTCATTGGAGATATATCATCACCGGTAAATGGAAATTTTAACCTGTCTCTAGAATTATTTGATGGGAATATAAAATTAATAAATCCCATATCGCAGCTTTCAGATATCGGTTTTCATAAACTGACCCTGGCAGCTGAAATGGAAAACAGATTTATAAACATCACCAGTATGCAACTGGCAGGTGAAGGAATAAAGGGATTTGCTTCCGGGAACATCCGGGTAATAAATAATTTTATGGCAAGCAGGCTTGACTTAAAGGGTGAACTGGAATTTTCTTCCACTTTTTATCAGGATATGCCTGATATTCAAAACGCCATAAATATCCTTACCAGTGGAAGGGAAGATGGCAAATTATCATTTAATGTTAAGGGAACAATTGAGAAACCCCGTTTTAATTTTAACCGGCGCTGAAAATCATGACAAAAAAATTTTATACCATTTTGAATATTATAATTATCGCGGGAATAATCTACGCGGGTGTTGATTCCTTTTATCTTTTTGTGGAAGAAAAATTTGATCAACCTGATTTTAATATCAGGTTTTCAGAAGCAAAACAAAACACAACTGCCCTGCCCAGTCAAAAACTGAGTGATTACAGGATTATCCAAAACAGGAATATTTTTGGAGAAACCCCTCAAAAAAGCGAAATACATGAGGAAATCCCTGAATTAGATAACCTGGAACCGACATCATTAAAGATAATCCTCATGGGGACCATATTCGGAGACTCTAGAAATGCCGCGGCCATTATTCAGGATAATATAAAAAAATCTCAGGACCTTTATCGTATAGGTGACAGTATTCAAAACGCTATAATAAAAAATATCCTCCGGGGTAAAATAGTACTGAGCTATAATGGTAGAGATGAAATACTTGTTATGGATGAGCCTGATTCGAGGGGAAATACCGTAACACCTCCCGGAGTATCAACCGCGACACAAGCTAGAACAGGATCACCCCCACAGAGAACAATCACTTTGAAGCGGGACGATATCATTGAATCATTTGAGAACCTAAATGAACTGGCTACTATATCGCCGCATCTTACTGATGGCAGGACCGATGGTCTTTCTATAGCAGGTATCAGAACAGGATCAATCTTTCGAAAGATAGGTCTCAGGAATGGCGATATAATAAAAAGGATAGATGGAAATGAAATCACAGGCACCGGAGATTTCGTAACACTATATAACAATTTCAAATCGGTAGATACCATTTCAGTGGATATTATCAGAAGAGGTCAGGAATATACATATAATTACAGGCTCAGGTAACATAATAGAATCTAGAGACTTTTTCAACGCAGGTGAGACAGGATGTATAATTCATATTTCGGATTCAAAGAAGCACCTTTCAGTTTGACACCTGATCCAAAGTATCTTTACTTCAGCCCTAATCACAGTGAGGCCATTAATCACCTCCTCTACGGGATAAACGAAAGAAAGGGCTTCATTCTGATAACCGGGGGTATAGGGGCCGGTAAAACAACCGTTTGCCGTGCACTCCTCGACAGGCTGGACAATAAAACGAAAAGCGCACTCATACTAAACTCCTTTATTTCAGATATGGAACTTCTCAAACTGATTGTCCAGGAGTTTGAAATAGAGGTTCCACCCGAGATAGAAACAAAAAAGGAATATATTGACGAGTTAAACAATTTCCTTCTTGAAAATTACAGCAATGGCGGCAACGCTACTTTGTTGATTGATGAAGCACAAAATCTTTCCAGGGATGTTCTTGAACAATTAAGGATGCTGTCAAACCTGGAAACAGAAAAAGAAAAACTTATCCAGATCGTGCTCATTGGTCAACCCGAGTTAAGGGATATTATCTCGTCGCCATCCTTAAAACAGTTAAATGAAAGAATAGTGGTGAGATACAACCTAATGCCCCTTGATTATAAGGATATCAAGGGTTATGTGGAGCACCGCCTTATTGTCGCTGGAGGGATGGGTAACCTCTCTTTTTCAGCAAATGGTTATAAAAAGCTGCATCATTTCTCGGAAGGTAACCCGAGGAGAATAAACAGCATATGTGACCGGGCCCTTTTAATAGCTTATACAGGCGATGTCCGGGTTATATCAGGAAATATAATAAAAAAGGCTGTAAAAGACCTGTATGATTTCAAATCAGGAAATGACCCGATAAAAACCCGGATAAAAGCATGGCACACTCTATCGCTGGTTTTGTTAATTCTACTGATTTTCGTGGTTGTATTTCTCTTATTAAACATCAATAAGTATTCCTTAAAAGGTCCCGTTGAGGACATAAAAAAGGAAATAAATGTTAATGTCCCTCTCCGGGAAAATGATGTGGAGATAAGAGAAGCAGAAAAAACCACTGATGTTATTCTTAATGAAAAAGACAGCATCAGCATGCTTTTTTCTCTTTTTTATAACAATGAAAAATCATCGGATTATTATAAAGATGAAACAACAATGAGTGTTGCCAGTTACATGCTTTCACCGGAATACTATGTTCTGCTTAAAAAACCATTCAGGATTAATGTTAAAGACACAGGTGAAGAATCAAAATATTTAGTAATTATCAGCGGAAATGAGAAAGGAGCAACCTGCCTGGATAGCCGGGGAATAGAAAGTAAAGTACCTAGAAATTTCCTGCTGGAAAAATGGGGAGGTATTGCCTCATGGGTATATCCCAGGCAGGAAAATCGTCTTATCACAAAGGGAGTGAAAGATTCTATTGTTCTGAGACTCCAGGAATCTCTTAACAAACTGGGGTACATGATCGATTTAACCGGTATATATGATGATGCCACTTTCCAGGTAATAAAGCAGTTTCAAAAAGATTTCGGATTGAATCCGGACGGCATTACCGGTCCAAGAACAAGGGCCCTTCTTTACCAGATGGCTGCCTGATATGAGTTATATAAATGAAGCACTAAAAAAGGCTCAAAAAAAAAAGGAAGCGAAAAGTATCAATTACGTTGGATCACCGGAATTATCCGGAGAAATATCGCGTTTTTTTCATAAAAAACACATATTTTTTGCCCTGATTTTCATTTTTATCATAATTATTATATTTTTTTTACACTCAGGATTAAAATTTTTATCTGGCAGCAACAGGGATGATACAAAGAAAATACTCTCCGGGGAAATAACGGATCAATACCATGAAAAGGATAATTCTGTTACAGTGACTGAATCTAATCCTGTTGATCAGTTAAAAAACAATAAGGCAATAGATGCTGATAAAAACAATGATGAGAATTTATATATCAAAGCTGTTTCATTGACTAAACAGGGGAGAATTCAGGAGGCAAAATCAGTTTACAGGAAAATACTGATTTTAAGCCCGGGAAACACCGTGGCACTGAATGATCTCGGAGTCCTGCTTTTACATGAAGGGGAGTTCCGTCAGGCTGAGATTTACCTTGAAAAGGCTGTTAGGCTTGACCCCGATAATGTAAACCCATATTATAACCTGGCCTGTCTACAGGCCTTATACGGAAACAGTCAAAAGGGAATTGAATACTTAAAAAAAGCCGTTAAAATCGATATCAGGGTAAAAGACTGGATCAGGGAGGATACCGACCTGGAAGGATTGAAGGATTTACCGGAGTTTAAGGAGATTTTAAAATAACATACATTAATCAACTTAAGTTGAGGATTTATTATGAAAATTAACAAATATCTTATTATTTCTATTTTAATAACGTTTCTATTATTTTCCCAGGCTGTTCAGGGAGCTCGTCTATCTGGTGATGAGGAGATCAAATCAGCACCCGAGGAAAAGCCTTCCACATTGCCGGCAGCTGTTTCAAACCGGGATAGTGCAGGGCAATCTGGGAATAATAAAGAATCAAGATATGTGACAATTGATTTTGATGACGTTGACATTGCCCTGTTTATTAAATTTATCAGTGAACTTACAGAGAAGAATTTTCTAATAGATAATAATGTTAAAGGAAAGGTTACTATAATATCACCCACCAAGATAACGGTCGATGAGGCATACAGGGTATTCGAGTCAGTGCTCGAGGTGAATGGGTTCACCACCGTTGAGTCAGGAAGCATTATAAAGATAGTGCCGGCAATGGATGCCAGATCAAAGGATATTGAAACAAGGTTCCAGAAGGACAGCGGTGTTCCTGAAGACAGAGTAGTTACCCAACTTATCCCACTTAAACATGCCAGTCCTGGTGAACTACAAAAAATTTTAAGTTCATTTATTTCCAAAACCAGTGTGATGGCATCCTATGAACCTACCAGCATGCTTATAGTTACAGATGTACTTTCAAATATTACGCGCCTTATGGAAATAGTCGAGGCCCTGGATATACCGGGAACAGGTGAGGAAATTACAGTGCTTCCCCTTAAACACGCGAATGCCCCTAAAATAGCCAGTTCACTCAATACTGTGTTCAAGACCCTGGTTCAGCCAGGAAGAAATAAAATACCGACGTCCCCATCCCCAAATGTAATAATAGTGCCCGACGAAAGGACAAATACGCTTATAATAATCGCGTCAGAGGTGGACACGCTGAAAGTACGAGAACTGGTAAACCTCCTCGACAAAGTTATTCCAAAAGGTGACAGTGATATTCATGTTTATTATCTGCAGAACGCCAACGCCGAGGAACTGTCTTCGGTTCTTACTTCAATCCCCACAAATGAGTCACCAAAGAACAAGCAGGGTATCGCCCCGGTCCTGTCTTCCAAAGATATACAGATAGTCGCGGATAAGCCTACAAACTCCCTTATTATTACGGCAGGAAAGGATGATTATGCTATTCTGGAAGAGGTCATAAAGAAGCTGGATATACCAAGACGCATGGTCTACATCGAGGCTCTTGTCATGGAAGTAAGCATGTCAAGTGAGCTGGAGCTTGGTGTACAAATGCTTGGAGGAGATATGGGCCAGGATGTCAGTGTTTTCGGGGGTTCTACTCCAGGTGGAAACAATTTTCCTTCGGTTGACACAACTACTGGAACCGTAAACCTGCCCACCGGCCTTACACTGGGAGTTCTGGGTAATACTATCACGATAGGAGACTTGACTTTTCCGGATATAGGGGCTGTTGTAAGGGCCTATGCAACCGACTCGGATTTACAGATTCTTTCCACACCCCAGATCATGACTATAGACAATGAGGAAGCTGAAATAAAGGTTGTTGATAAAGTCCCTTTTATTTCAAGGCTGGACACGACAAATACAGGGTCCGGAATAGCTTACAGCAACTATGATTTTGAAGAGGTAGGTGTAATACTAAACATAACCCCCCAGATAAACCAGGAAAGGTTCGTACGTCTTAAAATATCACAGGAAGTAAGCCAGATAGTAAGCAAGGATGTTAATAATCAGCCCACAACACTCAAACGCCAGGCAAACACCACTGTCACCATAAGGGATGGGCAGACTATTGTTATAGGCGGTCTTATTGATGAAAAAGACAACAGTACAAATTACAGGGTACCTTGGTTAAGCCGTATACCTATTTTAGGTTATCTGTTCAGATCAAAAACAAAATCACTTGACAAGAAAAACCTTTATATATTCATCACTCCCCATATAATTGAAAATCCTGAAGAAGCGAATGTAATGTATGAAGATAAAAAGGGCCACATCGATACAATAAAAGAAGGCGTTATCAGGATGAATAACGGCGGATATACATCAAAGGACATGCGCCTGACCAACCTTGGATATAATTACCTCCGGTTAAAGGAATACAACAAGGCGCTCGATTACTATAACGAAGCACTGGAAATCAATCCTGAAAATCCCTTTGCCCTTCTTAATATAGGGTATATTCATCAGGTACGGGGAGACAGTAAGAAAGCCATGGAGATGTATGAAAAGCTGATTGCCCTGGACCCGGATGACAGGGTAACTAGGTCCACTGATCCCCGTCAGGCAGGTAAAAAACTCACTGATATAGCGAAAAATAATTTAAAAACCCTGGAAATAGATGAACAATGAAACTGATCGGCGAAATACTTATAGAGCAAAACATGATTGAAGAGGACACTCTTGAAGACGCCCTGAAGCACCAGGAGGAAAAGGGTGGTCGTCTGGGAGAAATCCTGATAGCGAAGAAATCCCTAACAGAACATGGTCTGTTAAAGGCTCTAGGGATACAACTCGGGCTGGAATATCTCCAGACAATCTCAATTGATGATCTTGACACAGGTTTTACAGAAAAGGTCCCGATTCATTTCTTGAAAAAATACCTAATGATCCCCATTCTTTCAAAAAATAAAATTGCCGTCAGTGACCCTTCATTATTCCAGCCTGTTGATGACTTAAAACTTCTATTCAACCTGAAAAATGCCGAACTTTTTCTTTCTCCGAGTTCCGAAATAATATCCGCGATAAATTACGCCTATGACCTGAGCAGTGATTCCGCTGAACAGGTGCTGCAGGGCATGAGTGAAAGCGACGGAGACTCTATTATTTCCGCCATCCAGGAAGCAGGTGACCTGCTAGATGACACAAGCGACGCACCAATTATAAAGCTCGTGAATGTTATGCTTTCCCAGGCAGTAAAGGACGGCGCAAGCGATATACACATAGAACCAACTCAGAAAGGCCTGAAAATAAGATACAGGCTTGATGGCATTCTCTATGACATGCTAACTCCCCAAAAACACATTCAGTCAGCCCTTATTTCCCGCATCAAGGTAATGGCCAACATGAATATCGCCGAGAAAAGACTTCCCCAGGATGGTCGAATCGAGATAAAGATCGGTGATAAAAACATAGATATCAGGGTTTCAACCATCCCCACAGCCTTCGGAGAACGTGTAGTACTCAGACTGCTGGATAAGACAAAAATATTTATTACTGTATCCGAACTTGGCATGCCTGAAGCAAGGCTTAAAGAATTTGATGAACTGATTAATGCCGCCCACGGTATTTTTCTTGTAACAGGGCCCACAGGAAGCGGCAAAACAACGACACTTTACGCAGCCCTTTCCAGCATCAACAATACAGATAAGAATATAATTACAATTGAAGATCCTGTTGAATATCAGCTTGAAGGAGTCGGGCAGATCCAGGTTAACCCTAAGATTGATCTTACTTTTGCCCGCGGGCTGCGTTCAATTGTGAGACAGGACCCGGACGTTATACTTGTAGGAGAAATACGCGACCTGGAAACAGCCGAAATAGCTATCCAATCCGCGCTAACGGGGCATCTTGTTTTTTCAACACTTCACACCAATGATTCAGCCAGTGCTGTTACAAGACTGGTCGACATGGGAATAGAGCCTTTTCTGGTAACATCATCTGTAATCGCGATTCTGGCGCAGAGACTAGTTCGCGTAATATGTAACAATTGTAAAGAGGAATATATACCGGATGAACAGTCACTTTCAAAGATCGGAATTACCCGGGACATGATGAAGGGGAATAAACTGTTCAGGGGTGCCGGATGTGCTAATTGCCTCAACACCGGCTATACGGGGAGAACCGGCATATTTGAATTAATGATAATTAACGATGTAATCCAGAACCTCATATTAAAGACCTCTGATTCCAATGCCATAAAACAGAAAGCTATTGAACAGGGTATGGTTACTCTCCGCCAGAATGGTGCGCTAAAAGTTTTAGATGGCATTACAACAGTGGAAGAGGTATTCCGCGTGACATATCAATAGTCTCTCTCAATCAGATGTCATTCCCGCGGAGGCGGGAATCCATTTTCAAAAATTCTTGTTTGATCTAGTGCTTATAAACTGAAAGACTTCTAGTCCGGCCTGTTGAGTCGACAACATCGTCAATTAAGTATTTCTGGATTCCGCGATCCAGCCTTCGCCAAGGCTACGGCCCGACAGGGAAGTCGCGGAATGACTAATCGCTGTGCGATAATGCTAACTTTTCTTTCCAGCAGTCACAGAACGTCCCCTAGTAGTTACTACTACAGAGGTTGGATAGTCACTGCTATGGAGGAAAATATTTCACCACAGCAACTCCTGCGGTGGGAAGCTTCATTTTAGACTGATACTAATTTATTTAAAAACAGCATTAAATAAAATATATCCTTTAATTTATTTCAGGTTGTTTTTAAAGCTTGTAATTTTAATAAATAAATGTTATTTATCTCAAAAAGTTATTTAAGGCTCAAGTTAGTCAGGAATCATTAAAAGGGTTATTTATCATGAAAATTCAATGCCCAAAGTGTAAAGCCGGTTACAATATAGATCTCTCCAAATTGCCAGCAATTCCCGAGGGAGGAATTTCTGTAACCTGTCCAAAATGTAAAAATAAAATTCCTGTTTCCCTGTCCGGCCAGGCTCAATCCCAGGCACAGCCCAAACCCCAACAAAACGCAAAAGGATCTGAACCGAGCAGTATAATCCCATGCCCGGAATGCGGTCATGTAAATGTTGCGGCCAAAACATGTGTTAGCTGTGGAAAGGTATTTACAAAAGAGGAGCTTGATAAACTGGCAATATCTATTTAATGAAAGTGATTATCGAAATAACTATTTATCCACCCGCATAAACCTGATCAATACTCTTAACATATGATTTAATCCCGCTGACTATCCCCTGCGCGAGCATCTCTTTATATTTACTGCTTTGGAGTCTTTTCCTTTCAGTGCTGTTTGTTATGAACCCTGTTTCGACCAGTACAGCCGGCATTTTAGCACCTATCAGCACATAAAACGGGGCCTGCTTAACACCCAGGCTTTTATATGTACGATAGCTCTTTTTTATATCACCCATGATTCCGTCCTGCACCTGATATGCCAGCTTGCTTGATTCACTTATTTTTGTATTGAGCATGAGATCATTAAGTATTGACTGCAGGTCACTTATATTCTTCTCAGAGGTAGCATTTTCCCGCGCGGCTACCATTACAGCCCTTTTATCAGTAGCCATATTTAAAAAATAGGTTTCCACTCCATATATTTTTTCCTGCTTGTGGGCATTTACATGCAGAGAAATGAAAAGATCTGCTTTTTTAATGTTTGCAAAGGCGGTCCGTTCATCCAGGGGCATAGAGACATCTTTTGTCCTTGTCAAAAAGACCTCGCATTCCATCTCTTTCTCGATTTTTTTCTTTAACCTTTTAGCAATATCAAGAGTAATATCCTTTTCCTCTATTCCTCCCTTAAAAATACAACCCGGGTCTCTCCCGCCATGGCCCGGATCAATAACTATCCGTTTAACACTCAATCCAAGCTGTCGGGCAAGTGAAACATTATCATCCGGTCTTTTGGGTTTCAGGACTCCTTTACCGGCCTTTCTGGTCACTTTATTATTTTCGGAGATTCTTGTTTTATCAGCATTGACGTCTACGACTACCCTGAAGGGATCGTGGAGCCTGAAAATTTTATAGCCGCCGATACTGTCTATATCAAGAACAACCCTGACGGTGTCAGGCTTATACTGCCCGGCTCTTGCTGCCTTTAACAGCCCGTCTTTTATAGGAATATTGTCATCGATATCTGATCCCACTCTGGTTTTTTCCAGGTCAAGATAAAGGCGTCTAGGTTTTTTCAGGTCAGGATCCTTCTTTAAAAGATGGGCTTTATATTCTACAGGTCCATCCAGATCAATAACAACCCGTGTATATGTTGGAGAAGATAAGTGCCGGATATTTTTAACTATAGTAAGTTCATCCTTCGAATTGATGTTTTTCTTATCAGGATTTTCCTTCCTGTTTTTTTCCTCCAGCATGACAGAAAGTTTGTCCATCATTTTTTTCGCCTTGGGTCTCATATCACCGGAAGGATATTTGATATCAACTTTTAAATACTCCACATAAGCCTGAGGGATATCCTTTTTATAGGTATAATATATATTCCCCATCTCATACTGGGAGTCATCTGCCAGGCTGTGTTTACTGTGCTCCTGTGTTACTTTCTCATAAAGCTCTAATGCCTTGTCCAGGTCTTTTTCCAGTCCCGAGTACTTGTTGAGTTTTTCATACATTTTTGCTGAACGAAAAATTGCCCAGGCGGCCTGGCTGCTTTCCGGATATTTTTCGTAAACCGCCTTATACTTTTTAAAACAATTCTCCCAGTTATGCCTGTAATTCATCTTTTTTGTTGACCTGTACAGAGAGTTTCTGCACGCATTTGCCTCTTCAATAAGAATATCGGCTTTTGTTTTGGCCTCGCATTCAATGGTTAAAGGTACCAGGAAAACACAGATTAAAACAAGAGACATTAAAAACTTTAAAAAGTATATTTTGCTTAAGCTGCTCATGATAAACCATCCACATATTTTTTAATTTTATCCAGTTCAACCAGGGCCTCAAGAGGTGTCATTGATGAAATATCAAGCCTCTTTACCATTTTCATAATCCTGTTATCATTGCTTCCAAAAAGGTTCAACTGGGTATTTTCACTACTGTCATTACTGGTCATTGTTTGTGCAATTCTTGGTCTTCCAAGGTCATCGATATCCTCATTTTCCAGGTTATTCAGTATTTCTCTGGCGCGTTCTATCACGTTTTCAGGAATGCCGGCTATCCTCGCAACCTGAATACCGTAACTTCTACTGGTACTGCCCGGGATCATCTTCCTTAGAAAAATGATCTGTTCCTTCCATTCCTTCACCGCTACATTAAAATTTTTCACTCTATTTTTAGTCGAAATAAGTTCAGTCAATTCATGATAATGTGTCGCGAAAATAGTCCTCACACCTTTATTGTTCATATCGTGAAGCGCTTCGGCCACAGCCCACGCAATGCTCAATCCGTCATAGGTGCTTGTGCCCCTTCCTATTTCATCCAGTATTATAAGACTCTTTTCCGTAGCATGCCGGAGGATATTGGCGGTCTCATCCATTTCAACCATAAAAGTGCTCTGCCCCCTTGTCAGGTCATCAGAAGCACCAATCCTGGTAAAAATCCTGTCCACCACACCGATAACCGCTTTTGATGCCGGGACAAACCCTCCCATCTGGGCCATAAGGACAGTAAGGGCGGTCTGCCTTAATATTGTTGATTTTCCGGCCATATTCGGCCCGGTTATAATCAATACCTGCTGTTCATTATTATCCAGGTATATATCATTGGGGACAAAATCCTCATCCTTTACTGTCTGTTCTATAACGGGATGCCTCCCGTCAATAATATTAATCACTCCTTCCTCATTAACTTCAGGGCATACATACCCATTCAGTTCAGCTGCTTCAGCCAGCCCCGCCAGCGCGTCGATTTCCCCTATTAACGCGGCAGTATCCTTTATCCGGCGGTTTTCCAGAGCAATTCTTGAGCGGACATTTTCAAAGAGTTCAAATTCCAGCTCAATACGCTTTTCCTCGGCCCCAAGGACCTTTTCTTCATATTCCTTAAGAGATTCGGTTATATATCTCTCACAGTTTACGAGGGTTTGCTTACGAATATAATTTTCAGGAACAAGGTGAATATTTGATTTTGTTATTTCAATAAAATATCCAAATACCTTGTTAAAACCAATTTTAAGTTTGGGGATTCCCGTCCTTTCCTTCTCTTTCCTGGCCAGCTCAGTTATCCATTTTTTACCGTCCCTGGTTATGGATATCAATTCATCAAGTTCATTGTTATATCCCTCCCTTATCAAACCGCCTTCTCTCAGAGAAACAGGGGGATCTTCAGATATAGCTTCATCTATAATATCAGCGATGTCCTGTAAAGTGTCCAGCCTTTCGGATATATCAGAGAGCAATTCACTTGTTGAACTGAAAAGACGTTCCTTTATAGCAGGGAGTCTCTGTACCGAGTTCTTAAGCGCGACCAGGTCACGGGCATTAGCCCTGCCCAGGGAGACTTTTCCGTTGAGCCTTTCAAGATCATAAATACCATCCAATTGTCCCCTGATGTCTTCCCGGTATATCCGGTCTTCTCTGAAATTGGATACCGCGGCCAGTCTTTTCTTTATATGGTTAATATCTACGAGGGGATACCCAATCCATCTTTTAAGGAGTCTGCTCCCCATAGGTGTAATTGTTTTTTCCAGTATTTTATAAAGAGAACCCTTGGCAGATCTCCGGCGCATTGTCTCAAATAACTCAAGACTTAAAGTAGTTGATTCATCCAGGAACATATAGTCCCCGAGATGATAGGTAGTTATCTCCTTGATATGGTCAGGGTTCCCCTTCTGAGTTTCTCTCAGGTATTGAGCTATGGCACCCGCCGCGATTATCCCGTTTCTCATGGTTTCACACCCGAAACCCGCAAGGGATTGAACTCCAAGCTGCTCCTTCAGGATATTTTCCGACCTGCCCGGATTGTATTCATCACTTTTTAATACTTCAAGCCTGTATCTGTTTAGTTCATTTTCACTTAAAACAGGATCTGAATCATATACAAGCAGTTCAGCGGGATCAATTCTCCCCAGTTCATCAAATAGTTCCCGCCATTCCGTCACTTCTGTTACACGAAAATCCCCGATTGAAAGATCTACATGGGCCAGGCCGTACACGCCATCATCACTGGAAATTGCCGCCATATACAGATTTTTATTGTTTTCAATCTCCAGCTCCTCAACAACAGATCCGGGAGTTATGACTCTCACAACATCTCTTTTTACTATACCCTTTGTTGTTTTGGGATCCTCAACCTGTTCACAGACTGCAACTTTACATCCGTTTTCTATCAGTTTTGCGATATAGGATCGGGATGAATGATGGGGCACACCGCACATGGGGACCTTATTCCCATTATAGGAACCTCTGGATGTCAGGGTAATACCGAGTATTCTCGATGCCTTTTCGGCATCATCAAAAAACATCTCATAGAAATCACCCATCCTGAAAAAAAGGATAGCATCGGGGTAGGAATCCTTAATCTCCATATATTGTCTGAGCATTGGCGTAATCTGACTCATATCTCCTCGCCAAGCTGGCCTTCATTTGAATTATTAATACCTCTATTTTTATCCTTCACCAGCAATGAGTCCTTTAAACCTGGATTCATGAGGGATATAGTATCCCATTTTTTACATTGCGGGCATTGCCATTTCAGGTCTGCGGGTATATATCCGCAGTTAGTGCACTGGAACTCAAGGTAAGGGTTATTGAAGTATGATAATAACTCCCGGTAAGATTCAAGGGCATCCTCTTCCCTTCCGCTTTCCAGAAGGGTCTCGCCAATCATACGGTGTGCTTCCCACAATGAAGGAACAAGCTCAAGGGCTGTTTTCAACTCCGTAAGAGCACCATCATAGTTTTTTTCATTCAGCATATACCTGGCCAGGGCAAGATGGGTAAAAGCATCTGAGTTGAACTGAACACACTCCTTTAAGAACTTTTCTATCTGCTTTACATTCTGCAGTTTGTCATATGCGTCTTCCAGTCTTCTATAGGCCAGAAAAGTAAGTTGTGGAGATATTTTCACAACCTTTTTCCAGGTGGACATTGCATTTTTAGAACTACCCGCGTGAAAATAAAGATCACCGAGATGAAGATAAGCATCTACACAGGTTCTATCGATTGAAATCGCCTTTTTATAAGCGGATTTTGCCTTTGTTATATCACCTTTTTCAAAATATAACTTTGCTGACTCTGTTTTATGATGGGCGAGAATATTACGATGGTCGCCCTTTGACAGTTTGGATATTTTTTTCCGGATTGCAAAGGCCTTTTCCCAGTCTTTCATTTCCTCATATATCTTCTCGACCTCTTCAAGTGCGGCAATATTGGATGGTTGTTTTTCAAGTGAATCAAGAAAGGCCTCCAGTGCCCTGTCAAGAAACCCGCCTTTTTTATAATCGAGTCCCAGATCATAAAGGGCACGGATTTTTATTTGATCATCAATATTAGGCCTGAGGATTATTGTCTTGCGAATCTGAATTGCCCTGTCAATATCACCTTTCGATCTGAACAAATTACCCAGGGCAACGTATGTCTCGATTGTGTCGGAATTTACCTGGACCGATTTTGTAAACTCCTCGATCGCATGATTAGGATCATCGGAAAGAAGATATTGTATCCCTTTGAAAAAGGCGTTATCACCTTTGATTTTACGCGGTTTCAGATCTTTCCTGCTAATTGTTTTGCTTAATCTTCCTGCAATAAAGCCGCAAATCAACAGGGCTAACAGGTAAAAAGCAAATTTTTGATTGTCAGGATCAGAAAAATACTGCCAGACCTGGTCAAACATTTTCATTCCCCATTTATGTAAATTCTACATCATTCTCCTGAATGCCGGGAGTTACACTTTCTGAAGTTATCGGCAGATTTCTTAATGAATTCAACTCGTTTTCTTTTTCCCTGGATTCTTTTCTCAGGTGATTGATCTGCCTTTTAAACTGAAATCTCTCAAGAAGACTATAAACCCAGGTTATTATAACCCCCAGAATAAATGCCGTTAGCGAAATTAAATAGATGTTCATCGGCGGAGTAAGATAAGGATCCATGAACTTGGGGTCTATTTTGAATGTAACTGTTGTACTGAAGGATTCGTGGTTTTGTACCAGAATAATAAAAACTCCAAGCATAATAAAGACTAATAGTATAAATTTAATATGTTTCATACCGTAACCTCCCGCCTATTCATATAATAAATATCCATCCGACAACCTGTTTTAAATATCCTCAAAATGAGGCTTTAATTTTTTATATGTTTCCTTGATATGTTCAGGAATTACACGGACTTCAGCAAACACAGTCATATAGTTAGTATCACCAAGCCAGCGGGGCACAATATGAAAATGCATATGTTCCTCAACACCAGCCCCCGCGACTTTTCCGAGATTTAAACCCACATTAAAGCCCTCTGCCTTAAATACTTTTTTCAGGATATCGATCGATTTTCTCACCATTACAAGCAGGTCCAGGCTTTCTTCTTCAGTAAGTTTGTCGAGTCCATCGACATGTCTTTTCGGCGCGACAAGTAAATGCCCGTTTATATATGGATACTTATTCATTATAACTATTGTTTTCTGTCCCACAAACAGTATCAGCCTGTCTTCATCAATTATACGGTCATCATCCGTACATAAGATGCAGCCCGGCTCTTTGCCGTCAGAAAGAATATATTCCATCCGCCACGGAGCCCATAAAACATCCATTTAAACCCCCGTTAAACATACAAATAATAGGATATACCAATTAATCATATGAAAAAAATATTAATTAAGAAAGATTATAGTAATCTTACAAAAAAGACAAGTTGTAATGCTTATGCGCATTTCCCTGTTTGACAACTATATCTGTTTGGACAATATGTTATGAAACTATGTTCCGGCAACAGGCAAACATATTTACCGATTATAGATTATTCGCAGGAGCGGGCCTTGCGTCCGCCCGCAACAACGATTTCGAATTATTGAACAATAATGACAGGACATCAAAAATATTTATAATTATGTTGAATTAGATGAATAGGCCATTACGCCAATCATAGTTATGGTATTATGGTCATCAACCGGAAGAAACGGACAGCCAGCCGGTCGCCCCTACAATTTGTTTTTTAAAATCACTTACACAGATAAGATTTGACTGAAAAAACATTTTTTTGTATTTCCAGTTATAAGGCAATTAAAAGCTTGTGATAAAGGGAGAATTTATAATACTAGTACAAGGCGAATTATTTTAAGGGCACGATGCATCGTGCCCCTACCTTTGGAAACTATATTATATTAAGTAAGATTTCTCCCGCTGGTCGAAATGACAGATTGCATGAAAGCACTTATACTTAAACCAATCCTGATGTTAAATTATACAAATAAATACGCTTTTTAAGCAGGAATAAACTACTCGGAGATTTAAATGCCCATATATGAATTTTATTGCGAAAAATGCCATATGATTTTTAATTTCTTTTCCGGTTCGGTTAATGTTGAAAAAATCCCATCCTGTCCAAAATGTAAAAAAATAAAGCTTCAACGGCAGATGTCAAAATTCGCCACGTTGAAGCATGGAAACGATGAAGAGGATGAAATGCCGATCCCTGATATGGATGAATCAAAATTGGAGCAGGCAATGAATATGCTTGCCAGAGAAGCTGAAAATATTGATGAAGATGATCCAAGGCAGGCGGCAAACCTCATGAGAAAACTGACAGACATGACCGGTTTAAACCTTGGTCCCGGTATGGAAGAAGCCCTTTCCAGGATGGAAGCCGGGGAAGACCCTGAACAGATAGAAGCTGAAATGGGAGACCTTTTGGAAGGAGAAGACCCCTTCAGCTTTAAAGAAAAAACCCGCAAACTGTTGAAACAAAGACCGCCAAAAGTAGATGAGGAATTATATTATCTCTGAAAACACTTACAACGCTGTTAATTCAACATCACCCCATACAGCCATTTCATCTCCAACAATGGCTATACCCCCTAATAATCCCTCGATATCACCCGCTATTTTGGGAATTTCATGAAGATCGTTTTTAGATTGTATCTTGTTTCCAAGTGCCGTGGCCGCACCATCAGCCAGGATCGCGGATTCAGCAAGGATACAGGTCACATCTGAAATACCCATACTTAACGAATGTCCCACACTGCCGGAAGATGAACAAATGCCGAGAGGCATCATTTTTTCCGGGACAACAATCCCCAGCCTGTTACTCAAAGACGACTTCCCCGCGAAAACTGAGACTGTGACATCCCTCGAAACCTTTAAGTAGATATCCCCGCCGTTTTCAATAATAACCTGTTCTGTGTGGTTAAAAAGTCCTTCGGCTACATGCTGCGCTATGGCGCCCGCGACAGAAGCCATGGGGCCGACACCTGCCTTTTTCGTATTTCGTATCATATCCTTAATGATTTCAGGCGCGAACGGGTCTTCAGGAACAGGATCAAGAGATGATAAGAATTCGGGGTGATTGTTTATGTGGTTCTCCAGTTTATACCTGGCATCGAAAACAAGGTCTTCTGCTTCTTTCTTTAAATCCCTGTCAGTACTAATCCAGAGATCAGTCTCTTTTATACTGACATTATAGGAAACAAGATCCTTGATTTTTATTCTGTTCCTGTAATCACGTATTACATATTCAGGCATATTATTTTTCTCAGGATTTGATTTCTAAATGACACCTGGAAGTAATTTCCCTGGCCCTTTTCTTTAATTCAAGGGCAAAATCATCCTTTTCAGCTAACGCATCCTCCAGGGCTGACAACGTGTCATAGAAAAGTTTCCAGGCCTTTCTCTCTATTTCATACTGCGTTTTAAGTTTATCTCCATCCTCCGAAGTAAAATCAATCGCGGAGGTAATACGTCCCGCCCCTGTGCAGATAAATTCAAGCATGTCTCGTCCTTTTGCTTCCTTGATCATTTCCATTGCCTTGAGTGAAAACCTGAGATAAACTACACTTAGAGGAAGACGGGAAATAAAACAACCTGTAAAAGGGTCTAACAGATCCTTTAATTGTTTTAAGTCATTTGTAATAGCATGGGCATATGCTGAAAAATACAAAATACGTATATAATCACCAATAATCTTTGAAACATGGGCTGATTTGATCGCCTCCTGGGCAAAAGACTCCTTGTCATGCCTCATGAACAAACCATCCTTATGAACATATGCCAAACGTTCCCTTCTGTTAAAAACCGTGGAAAATAGATATGCCTGATCTTCAGCTCTTCCTATAAATGAGGGCGTAAAGGGTCTGTATTTTTTAAGGCTGTCAATGAGAATTCCATTTGTTCCTCCTGTCACATGGATTCTTTCGATACATTTATTGATACCGTCAATATCGTCTTCATGATATCGCGTCATCATTTCCGCCTCAGTGGAAAGGGCCTGAGGAAGGGGGCTGAAAAAAAATAACTCGTCGGCACCCATTCCTTTTTCAGACGGATATTTAACATCAGGCGTAAAAAGTCCTTTATCAATATCACTGTCATTGACAAGCGCTCCGGCAATCATGTCGAGTTCCACAGGTCTCCCTGAAAAATCAGTACCCTTTGCTCCCCACATATCAGATGTAAGATGTTCAAAGGCTGTTTGACCTGTCTCTTCCAAAAGCTCCTTCTGGGGGAATACCTGGTCAAGATCAATCTTGAATGTGGCTTTAACATTCTCATCTATCAATAGGTTCCATAAAAGCGCGGCCGCCTTTAAAAAGCTGTAGTGCCTCCCATACTCTCCGTCAACGCCTACTATTTTGAAGAGATCAGAGGCCTCTCGATTGAGGAAGCGGGTGGCTGCGGGGACAAGCACTTCACTCAGGATCGCCCTGGTGTCAGTCTCGGTAAATACAAAAATATCAATATTCTCAATTCCTCTGGATCTGCCTATTACATCTTCAAGATAGGGACGTGCGATCTCATGAAGGCCATTATGTGTAACGGAGACCGATAGAAGACAACTCAGCTTATCATTGCCGGATAAATTATTTCTTTCCCGTTCAAACTGTATTGCCTCTTCGAGTCCTTTCAGGCCATAGAGGAATTCATTATTTTCCGGTTCAACACCAATCTGTACCGGATGATCATACCAGTAATCCTGCTTCTCGTTAATGACCTTCCGGATTTTATGCCGGAGATCCTCCTTTATTTTTAAATCATTGAGCTCAATTTTTGAGGAAGGATTTGTAAGTAGAACATTTGATGTAAAAAGCACCTGTTTTACAGGTTCAGTGACAGGAGCATCATTTAACGAGGATATTTCAATCATCCTTTTTTTACGAAGGATATTTCTCTTCTCCTCTTTATTTAAAAAAATCCCGCACCCTTCAGGGAAAAATAATGACCAGAATGCTTCTCTTATTTCATAAGAGTACACACCGGGATCGTCATCTTTTATAAGTTGTATCAGGTTGTTCATGTTCTTCTGGAAATGGCTGTCAGATAAGGATCTGGAATTAATTTCTTTTGGTAAACTTTCCAGGCCCTTAAGGTAGAAGTGTGAAACATCACCCCATTTTTCTGTCTTCTTCATCCGGGACAGGAATTCCCGGGCATTTTTCCAATTTAGACTTTCATCTTCAGCTAAAGCAACAAGAAAAGCCGAATTCAGCCTGGCGGCGGTTTCTGCTTCATCATCGGCTTCCCCGTAATTTGAATAATCAGCAGTGTTTTTTATCTGCTGATCAGTCAGGTTATTTATCATCCACCGAACTAAAGTTCTGAAATCATCTATCATGTTCATCTCCCGGAAACGTGGTAGTGTGTTATCAGCCCTGCAAAAAATTACGGGTGGGAGAATAACATATTACCTGAATTTTGCACCAAATTTTTATTACGGCTTGAATTGAATTTTTCCATTTTCGGCAGTAATTCTGCCTGCTCCAGTTTAAAAGAGACCTTTTTTATGTCCCATTGAGAAATAAGATAACTTGTTATATAATTAGATATCTGCAGAATGATTTCCCCTATACTTCAATGAAGTATAGTTATTCATATATCTTGGGGCAATCCTTGTTCACTTTTAATGGAAAAGGGGGACCGAAATGGTCAGTTTACTTGCAAAAGATATTATGAACCCGGATGTCCTTTCTGTAGGTCTGGACTGGTCAGTCAGGCAGCTTGCTGATTTTTTTATCGAAAATTCGATCTCTGGCGCACCAGTTATATCCGGAGATAATAAACTTCTCGGTGTTGTCTCCATGACAGACCTTATCAGGCAAAAAAGTATGCCTGGCACCATACTTCAATCAGACGATATCGAGGAATGCTACATATACTCACCTGAACGGGAGTACTCTCCTGCTGAAATCGGATCATCCCGCATTGATTCTGAAGCGCTTGTAACCGTAGGGGACATAATGACACCTGTAACATTCAATGTGAATGAATATACAAAGATACAGGATATCGCGGATGCCATGTTAAGAGGACGAATTCACAGAGTATTTGTTACCCGCAACGATGTCCTTATAGGTATCATCACAACGATGGATATGCTTAACGCGGTTAGGGGTCTTTAGGGTATTATTTTCTGGAAAGTTTGCCTGTTATTTCCTGAAGAGCGCTTCCAAGGCCTCTTTGGCTTCCCGGGTCCTGTTACGACTGCCACTAATCTCTTTTGATCCTTTATGCACAAAATAATCACAAAAATTTGATCTCTCCTTATCGACAATTCGTTCTGCATTAACTTCTCTGCATTCATTGTACGCATGAGGATCAAAAAATTTGCATTGTTTACAGCATCGTAAGTCACGTTGACAATGGGGACATGTGTCACTTCGACTTACTTTTCCTTCTATTGGAATTTTTTTCCCACAAAAAACACATTCCATTTTAATCTTCCCTCCCGTTTTAATGAAAATTAAAATAAATATATTGGCACTTTTTCATTCTTTTTCTGAAGCTTCAGC